>NZ_JBIVUV010000005.1:0-455650 GCF_044768525.1 Streptomyces sp. NPDC091287 | reverse complement strand
CGCTCCCGACGCAGCTTCACAGGCCCCTGCGCGGTCCGCACCTCACGGATCCCGAAGTCCATCGCACCCCTTGAGCTGGGGTGTTGCAACGACCACTAGAACCTAAGGACGGTCCGGGCCCTTCCGCGTACGTACGGAGGTCAGCGGCGGTGCTGCGAGTCCGCCACCGTCACCTCGACGCGCTGGAACTCCTTGAGGTCGCTGTAGCCCGTGGTGGCCATCGCGCGGCGCAGGGCGCCGAAGATGTTCATCGAACCGTCCGGGGTGTGCGAAGGACCGGTGAGGACCTCCTCCGTCGTCCCGACCGAGCCGAGGTCGACCAGCTTGCCGCGCGGCACGTCCTCGTGGACGGCCTCCATGCCCCAGTGGCGGCCGCGGCCGGGCGCGTCCGTCGCGCGGGCCAGCGGGGAGCCCATCATCACGGCGTCCGCACCGCAGGCGATGGCCTTCGGCAGGTCGCCGGACCAGCCGACGCCTCCGTCGGCGATGACGTGCACGTACCGGCCGCCGGACTCGTCCATGTAGTCGCGGCGGGCGCCGGCGACGTCCGCGACGGCGGTGGCCATCGGGACCTGGATGCCGAAGACGTTGCGCGTGGTGTGCGCCGCGCCGCCGCCGAAGCCGACGAGGACACCGGCGGCGCCGGTCCGCATCAGGTGCAGGGCGGCGGTGTACGTGGCGCAGCCGCCGACGATGACCGGGACGTCCAGCTCGTAGATGAACTGCTTCAGGTTCAGCGGCTCGGCCGCGCCCGACACATGCTCGGCGGAGACCGTCGTACCGCGGATGACGAAGATGTCGACGCCCGCGTCGACGACCGCCTTGGAGAACTGGGCGGTGCGCTGCGGGGAGAGCGCGGCGGCGGTGACGACGCCGGAGTCGCGCACCTCCTTGATGCGCTGCCCGATCAGCTCCTCCTGGATGGGGGCGGAGTAGATCTCCTGGAGCCGCCGGGTCGCGGACTCGACCGGCATCTCGGCGATCTCGTCCAGCAGCGGCTGCGGATCGGCGTGCCGGGTCCACAGGCCTTCCAGGTTCAGCACGCCCAGACCGCCGAGCTCACCGATCCGGATGGCGTGCTGCGGGGAGACCACGGAGTCCATGGGAGCGGCCAGGAACGGCAACTCGAAGCGGTAGGCATCGATCTGCCAGGCGATCGAGACCTCCTTCGGGTCCCGGGTGCGACGGCTCGGAACGACGGCGATGTCGTCGAATGCGTAAGCCCGGCGGCCGCGCTTGCCGCGCCCGATCTCGATCTCAGTCACGATGTGTGGCCTTTCCCTCTACGTCTGCGCTGACCAGTATCCCCGACACGTGCCTGAGGGGCGGTACCGGGAACTCCGGTCCGCCCCTCACCTGCGGTGATGCGTTACTTCCTGCGTTATTTACGGCTGTAGTTCGGTGCTTCCACCGTCATCTGGATGTCGTGCGGGTGGCTCTCCTTGAGACCCGCCGAGGTGATCCGGACGAACCGGCCCTTGCTCTCCATCTGGTCGACGGACGCGGCGCCGACGTAGCCCATGGTCTGGCGGAGGCCGCCGACGAGCTGGTGGAGGACGTTGGCGAGCGGGCCGCGGTAGGGGACCTGGCCCTCGATGCCCTCGGGGACGAGCTTGTCGTCCGAGGACACCTCGGCCTGGAAGTAGCGGTCCTTGGAGTAGGACCGGCCCTGGCCGCGGGACTGCATCGCGCCCAGCGAGCCCATGCCGCGGTACGACTTGAACTGCTTGCCGTTGATGAACATCAGCTCGCCCGGGGACTCCTCGCAGCCCGCGAGGAGGCTGCCCAGCATCACGCTGTCCGCGCCGGCGGCCAGCGCCTTGCCGATGTCGCCGCTGTACTGGAGGCCGCCGTCGCCGATCACGGGGATGCCCGCGGCACGGGCGGCGAGCGCGGCCTCGTAGATCGCGGTGACCTGCGGGACGCCGATGCCGGCGACCACGCGGGTGGTACAGATCGAGCCCGGGCCGACGCCGACCTTCACGCCGTCGACTCCGGCGTCGATCAGGGCCTGGGCGCCGTCGCGGGTGGCGACGTTGCCGCCGATGACATCGACGCCGACGCTCGACTTGATCTTCGCCATCCAGGCGAGGGCGTTGCTGTTGTGTCCGTGCGAGGTGTCGACGATCAGGAAGTCGACCCCGGCGGACGCGAGGGCCTGCGCGCGCTCCAGCGCCTCGGGGCTGGCGCCGACGGCCGCGCCGACCAGCAGACGGCCCTCGGCGTCCTTGGCGGCGTTCGGGTACTGCTCGGCCTTCTTGAAGTCCTTGACCGTGATGAGGCCCTTGAGGATGCCCGCCTCGTCGACCAGCGGCAGCTTCTCGATCTTGTGGCGGCGCAGCAGCTCCATGGCCTCCACGCCGGAGATCCCGACCCGCCCGGTGACGAGCGGCATCGGCGTCATGACCTCGCGCACCTGGCGCGACCGGTCCGACTCGAAGGCCATGTCGCGGTTGGTGACGATGCCGAGGAGCTTGCCCGCCGGGTCGGTGACCGGCACGCCGCTGATGCGGAACTTGGCGCAGAGCGCGTCCGCCTCACCGAGCGTGGCGTCGGGGTGCACGGTGATCGGGTCGGTGACCATGCCCGACTCGGAGCGCTTGACCAGGTCGACCTGGTTGACCTGGTCCTCGACCGAGAGATTGCGGTGCAGCACGCCGACGCCGCCCTGACGGGCCATGGCGATGGCCATCCGTGCCTCGGTCACCTTGTCCATGGCGGCCGACAGCAGGGGGATGTTCACCCGTACGTTGCGCGAGATGAGCGACGAGGTGTCGACCGCGTTGGGCAGGACCTCGGACGCGCCGGGCAACAGCAGCACGTCGTCGTAGGTCAGCCCGAGCGTCGCGAACTTCTCGGGCACTCCGTCGACGTTTGCAGTCATGACACCTTCCCCAAATGGCCTTGATCGGTGCGGATGTCCATGCTAACGGGCTCCACGGGCGTCTCATTCCACGATCAAGATCACTTGGCTGATCTGTAGCTTCCTACAGCGCCTCCGGCGGGGGGCCGGCGAGGGTGTCTACTGCTCGGCGAGCGCCCGGAGCCGGCTGAGCGCGCGGTGCTGGGCGACCCGGACCGCGCCCGGGGACATCCCGAGCATCTGGCCGGTCTCCTCCGCGGTCAGTCCGACCGCGACGCGCAGGACCAGCAGCTCGCGCTGGTTCTCCGGGAGGTTGGCGAGGAGCTTCTTGGCCCAGGCGGCGTCGCTGCTGAGCAGGGCGCGCTCCTCCGGGCCGAGGGAGTCGTCGGGCCGCTCCGGCATCTCGTCGGAGGGGACGGCGGTCGACCCCGGGTGGCGCATCGCGGCGCGCTGGAGGTCGGCGACCTTGTGCCCGGCGATCGCGAAGACGAAGGCCTCGAAGGGCCTGCCGGTGTCCTTGTAGCGCGGCAGCGCCATCAGCACCGCGACGCAGACCTCCTGCGCCAGGTCCTCCACGAAGTGGCGAGCATCACCGGGAAGGCGGTTCAGCCGGGAGCGGCAGTAGCGCAGGGCGAGGGGGTGTACATGGGCCAGCAGATCATGGGTGGCCTGCGCGTCGCCGTCGACGGCCCGGTGCACGAGGGCACCGATCACCGTGGTTTCGTCGTCGCGCATCGGACCATGGTGCCCTGAGGCCACCCGGTCCGCTTCACCGCGTCCCGAGTTGTGCACCGAAGCGTTATGAGCGGGTGCGCCGGATGTCATGTCCTGCGCCCTCCCCTTCCGCTCGACCGAATCGTTCCTGAGGAACTCCACGACTCAAGGATGCGTCATCGGCCGGGAAGCGTCACATGGCGCCGCTGAGCGGGCACCCGGATACGGGGATGTGGAGCCGATGGCCCGCTCCGTGACCCCGTCCGCCGGTCTGCGGACGGGGCGCGGCCCGGGCCGGTCGTCAGCGGACCAGGCCCCAGCGGAATCCGAGGGCCACCGCATGGGCGCGGTCCGAGGCCCCGAGCTTCTTGAACAGGCGCCGGGCGTGGGTCTTGACCGTGTCCTCGGAGAGAAACAGCTCACGGCCGATCTCCGCGTTGGAGCGGCCGTGGCTCATGCCTTCGAGGACCTGGATCTCCCGCGCGGTGAGCGTGGGGGCCGCCCCCATCTCGGCGGACCGCAGTCGGCGGGGGGCGAGCCGCCACGTCGGATCGGCCAGCGCCTGGGTGACGGTGGCCCGCAGCTCGGCGCGCGAGGCGTCCTTGTGCAGATACCCGCGGGCCCCGGCGGCGACCGCGAGCGCGACGCCGTCCAGGTCCTCGGCGACGGTCAGCATGATGATCCGGGCCCCGGGGTCGGCGGAGAGCAGTCGCCGGACGGTCTCCACACCTCCCAGACCGGGCATGCGTACGTCCATCAGAATCAGATCCGAACGATCGGCACCCCAGCGGCGGAGGACTTCCTCGCCGTTGGCCGCCGTCGTCACGCGCTCGACGCCGGGCACGGTGGCCACCGCGCGACGGAGCGCTTCTCGGGCAAGCGGGGAGTCGTCGCAGACGAGGACGGATGTCATGACCGTCCTCCGCAGCTGATGCGCGTCACCTTGAGCCTCCAGGCTGATACATGTCGTCACCTGTGCGGTTGACCCCCTCGGACATGTGCCCGAGCCGGATATCCGTCAACCGCATCCGTTCCCTTAACGACGGTCACTCGAAAGAGTTACGGGTCGGGCGGCCGGGTTCGGCACTCTACGTGAAGGGCCGTATACGGAGGAGAACGGCGCGGGTGATTCACCCGTCAACCGAATCTTCACTCCTTGGCGTGCCCTATTCGGCACCATTTCTTCCCTTTTGAGGGTGTCTGTGGCTAGATTCGCAATCAGTCATATTTACATCTACTAGCACCGCAGATGTACGGTCGAGACTTCGGTCACACCGATCACAGACGGTCCGAGCATCAGAGGCCGTCGATCACAGACGGTCGAGGATGCCGCTTCCGACGCAGCACAGCTCCGAGGGGACAAGCAATGGCAGATTTCTCCCGCCTTCCCGGACCCAACGCCGACCTGTGGGACTGGCAGCTGCTCGCCGCCTGCCGAGGCGTGGACAGCTCCCTGTTCTTCCACCCCGAGGGTGAGCGCGGCGCGGCCCGGAGCGCCCGTGAGGTCTCCGCCAAGGAGGTCTGCATGCGCTGCCCGGTACGCGCCGAGTGCGCGGCCCACGCGCTGGCCGTGCGGGAGCCCTACGGCGTGTGGGGCGGCCTGACGGAGGACGAGCGCGAAGAGCTGATGGGCCGGGCCAGAACCCGGCTGATCACCGCGGCGCCCGCCGCGGGACCGGGCCCCGGCGCCACCTGACACCCGTACGCGCCAACCGAACGCAGAAACGTTTCTTCGACACCTTCAGCCATCCGGCTCGCGACCAGCCGCAGCGAGGCCGGACCCCTCACCGCCCGTGGGCCGCGGGGCCCGGCGGGCGCCGCGGCCCCGAGCGGTCTCAGCGGGCGGCCGTGCGCGACAGCTGGTCCAGGGTCGCCGCCACCGCCGGGACCCGGGCCAGGTCCGGCAGGGTCAGCGCGACGATCTCCCGCTCGATCGCGGGCTCCACCGGCACGGCCCTGGCCCCCTTGGGGCGTACCGACTCGACGGCCAGCTCCGGCAGCACCGCCACCCCGAGCCCGGCCCCGACGAGACCCATCACCGCCGGGTAGTCGTCCGTGGCGAAGTCGATGCGCGGGGTGAAGCCGGACTCCTCGCAGACCTCGACCAGCTGTCGGCGACAGCGCGGACAGCCCGCGATCCACGACTCGTCGGCCAGCTCTCCGATCGACACGCTCGACGCCTCCGCCAGCCGGTGACCCTCCGGAACCAGACCGATCAGCCGGTCGGTAAGCAGCGGCCGGACCACCAGGTCGTCCCATTCGCCGCCGGTGCTCCCGTAACGGAACGCCAGCGCGATGTCGCAGTCGCCCTCACGCAGCAGGTCCACCGAGCGCGGCGGCTCGGCCTCGACGAGCGACACCCGGGTGCCGGGGTGTTCGGCGCGCAGGGCGGCCAGCGCCCCCGGGACCAGGGTGGAGCTGCCGCTGGGAAAGGAGACCAGCCGGACCCGGCCGGCCCGCAGGCCGGCGATGGCGGCGACCTCCTCCTCGGCGGCGGTCAGCCCCGCGAGGATGCCGGAGGCGTGCCGTACCAGCGCCTCGCCAGCCTGGGTGAGGCGCATCTCGCGTCCGGTGCGGATCAGCAGCGTGGTGCCCGCGGAGGACTCCAGGGCCTTCATCTGCTGGCTGACGGCGGGCTGGGTGCAGCCGAGTTCGCGGGCTGCGGCGGAGAACGAGCCGGTGGTGGACACGGCGCGCAGGACACGGAGGTGGCGAGCTTCGATCACCCCATCAGCATAAGGAATTCTTGGGGGCTGGGCGAATTCACGAGAGGAACCTTTGGGCTCTCGGCGGCGAGGTGCCGTAGCTGTCGTCGTGCGCCTGCCGGGAATTGTGGGACAGCCCTTAGCGTGACCCCATGAAGCTGCTGACCGTGAACATCGGGCGACCCCGCCCCTCCGTGCGGACCGACGGCCCGGGTGGTGTCACCGGGATCGACAAGCGACCGGTGGAGGGCCCGGTCGAGGTCCTAGACCCCGGGCCCAAGGGCAGCGGCGGCAGCGGACTGGCCGGGGACGTGGTGTGCGACCTGCGTCATCACGGTGGCAGCGACCAGGCGGTGTACGCGTTCGCCCGGGAGGAGCTGGACGCCTGGGAGTGGGAGCTGGGCGGCCGGAAGCTGGCCAACGGGGTGTTCGGCGAGAACTTCACGACCCTCGGCCTCGACGTCAGCGGCGCGCGGATCGGCGAGCGCTGGCTGGTGGGCACGGACCTGGTGCTGGAGGTGACCTCGGGCCGCATCCCGTGCCGGACCTTCGCCCACCACCTCGGGGAGCGGGGGTGGGTCCGGCGGTTCACCCAGCAGGGCGCCACCGGCGCGTATCTGCGGGTGATCGAGCCGGGCGCCGTCCGCGCCGGGGACCCCATCGAGATCGTGCACCGGCCGGACCACGAGGTCACCGCCGCCCTGCAGTTCCGGGCGGTGACGACCGAACGCACCCTGCTGCCCGCGCTGCTGGCCGCCGGGGAGGCGCTGCATCCCGAGGCACTGCGCAAGGCGCGGGAGTACGCCGCGCGGCAGGGCTGAGGGCCGGGCGAACGGTCCCGTACGGAGGGCCCGGCCGTCCGGTGCGGGGGGAAGCGGCGGTCCGGGCGGGTGAGGTGGCGTCATCCGCCGCGGGGTCGTTGCGGCGGGAACTGGATCGGTGAGGTGGCGTCATCCGCCGCGGGGTCCGGGGACGTTGCGGCGGGAACTGGATCGGTGTGCGGCGCGTCCACCACCAGTGACCTGTGCCCGAGGAGAACTCTTCTGGCCGAGTGGCACGTCTCAGGGGGAAGACCATGCCCGACCCGCAGCAGCCCTGGTACGCCCCGGGCCCGCCGCAGCAGCCCGTTCCCGGCAACCCGTACGCCTCGGAGGGCGGCGAGCCCCAGGGGTTCGGGCCGCCGACCCTGCCGGCACCGCCGCCGCGTCGCCGGTTCGGCCGGGGGCCGGTCGTCGCCGCGGTCGTCGCGCTGGTGCTGGTGGTCGTGGCGGGAGGGGCGTACGCGCTCTCCGACCAGTGGCGGGACGAGCCCGCGAAGCCCGTGGCGAAGGAGTCGCCCGAGCCCTCCGGACCGGCGTCCCCGTCCGGAACCCCCGCGGCGGGCGGCCCGGAGCTGAGCCACATTCCGACGACGAAGGAGGTCGCCGCCGCTCGGAAGCCGGACGAGTCGGCGGCCTGGATCGTCGACGACAGGACCGACCTGCCGAGGCAGATCAACAAGGTCCACGACCTGTGGATCGTCGGCGACACCGCGGTCCAGGCCCTGCACCGGAAGGTCACGGCCTACCGGCTCTCGGACGGCGCCGAGGTCTGGAACGTCGACCTGCCCTCCTCCGTCTGCGAGACACCGGCCAACCCGACGCCCGACGGCAAGGTCGTGGTCTTCCACCACGAGAGGCCGGACAACGAGCGGGGCAACCAGTGCAACCAGATGCGGATGATCGATCTGAGGACCGGGAAGCAGGGCTGGCACAAGGAGCTCGACGAGCCCGGTGACCGGGACAACACGTTCATCGTCTACAGCGCCATCAGCGGTGACGTCCTGTCCGTCGCCCGGAACATGCAGGCCATCACCTACCGGATGGACGACGGGAGCAAGCTCTACGAGATCCCCCGGGAGAACAAGGACAAGTGCGTCCCCGGCGACGTGGCGGGCGGCGCCGCTCGGCTCCTGGTCACCTCCGACTGCATGATCGCCATCGACCGGAGCAAGAACTACGGCCAGGTCCGCGAGCTCGATCCGCGTACCGGCAAGGTCCTGTGGCGCTACCGGATGAAGACCGGCTGGAGCTTCGGAAACCTGATCTCCATGGACCCGGTCGTCTTCACCACCTACAACAACGAGGACACCGCGAGGGACTGGCGGATCACGGTCCTGGACCCGAAAGGCAAGCACCGCACCACCTTCGACGCCCGGGCCAAGGGCTTCGAGCACTGCGGCGGGGACGGGGCCGGCGGAAACATCCAGCCCTGCCGGGGCACCGGGGTCGGCAAGGGCCTCATCATGCTGGGCGGCACCGAACAGGTCGGCGCGTACGACCTGAAGACCGGGAAGTTCCTGTGGGGCATCAAGTCCGACGAACTGCGCAGGCTGTATCCGCTGCGCGCGGAGGACGGCAAGTCGATGCTCATCTACGAGGCCGCCACGTCGAGCCGCCCCGGCCGGACCTTCCTCATGGGCCCGCGCGGCGCCGGCACGGAGACGAACGTCGTGAAGCACCCGGTGGCGACCGCGCCGTGGGAGTACGAGATGTCCATGGGGCACACGGCCTACGTCGGCGGGCGGCTCGTCCTGACGTCGACGCACGTGAGCGGCGACGAGGACCGGAAGCCCGTGCGCGAGGCCCGCATGCTGTCCTTCGTCCCCGCCGCGCCCTGACCCCACCGCTCCACCCTGACGGGTAGTAAGGGGTAGCCCCGGCCGGGTCGTAGGGGCCCGGTCGGGGGCCGCTCAGGGGTCTGCCCCATGCCCGGTGCGCGGTCGGCCCGGAATGCTCGTGAGCATGGAGAAGACCAGGGGACGACGGCGGCTGAAGCGGGTGCTCCTCACGCTGGCCGTGGTGGTGGGGGTGTTCGTGGCCGCGGTGGGCAGCTCGTTCGCGTGGCTGTGGACGGGCTCGGACATCAGCACGGTGGGCAAGGTCCGCTTCGACAACGCGCTGGCGGTACCGCCGCTCGCGCCCTCGACTGTGGACAAGGACGGCACGCGCGTCTTCGACCTGCGGATGCGGGCGGGAAGCACCGATTTCCGGAAGGGTGTGGCGACCGTACATGTACCACTGCCATCTGCTGTCCCATGAGGACGACGGGATGATGGGCCAGTTCGTGGTGGTGGACCGGGGGCAGTGGGCGGGTGCGCCGCCCGGTCATGCGGGGCACTAACGTGCGGCGTATGACGACTGCACTGATCACGGGCGCGACGGCGGGCATCGGGGCCGCGTTCGCGCGGCGGCTCGCGGCCCAGGGGCACAACCTGGTGCTGGTGGCACGGGACACCGCGCGGCTGCGCGAGCAGGCCACCGAACTGCACGACCGGCACGGCATCGAGGCCGAGGTGCTGAGCGCCGACCTGTCCACGGAGGGCGGGATCGAAGCGGTGGAGAAGCGGCTCGCGGACCGCACGCACCCGGTCGATCTGCTGGTCAACAACGCCGGGTTCGGCAACAAGGGCCGCTTCCTGGAAGTATCCATGGCCGACGAGCTGACGATGCTGAAGGTGCACTGCGAGGCGGTGCTGCGGCTGACCTCGGCGGCTGTCACCGGGATGAGGGAGCGGGGCCGGGGCGGGGTCGTCAACGTGGCGTCGGTCGCGGCGTTCGTGCCGCGCGGTACGTACGGGGCGTCCAAGGCGTGGGTGGTGCAGTTCACCCAGGGCGTGGCGCGGGATCTGGCCGGGTCGGGGGTGCGGCTGATGGTGCTGTGCCCCGGGTTCGTGCGGACGGAGTTCCACGAGCGGGCCGGGATGGGCACGGACAACATCCCGAACTGGATGTGGCTCGACGCGGACAGGCTGGTGGCGTCCGCGCTGACGGATCTGGCCCGGGGGAAGACGGTGTCGATCCCGGACCCGCGCTACAAGGCGTTGATGGGGCTGGTGAAGGTCGCCCCGCGGGGGCTGCTCGGCGGGGTCACCTCGCGGACGGGGCGCAAGTACGGTCCGCGGTAGCGCCGCACCCACTGCTGTGGTCCGTACGGATGCGGTACGGGTGTGCCGTACGGCAACGGTTCCGCCCCTCCCGCGTCCGGCCACCCTGTGATCGAATGATCGCCCATTGCTCAGGGTTCGATCATTCTGCTCCAGGGGGCTGTCTCCGTGCGCGAAGGTGCTGCTGAACGTCATGACCGGCTGCTGAACGTGGTGCGCGAGCGCGGCACCGTACGGGTCTCCGACCTGGCGGACCGGCTCGGCGTCGCCACCGTCACCGCCCGGCGCGATGTCGAGGCGCTGGCCTCCCGGGGGCTGCTGGAGCGGGCGCACGGTTCGGTGTCCTGGCCCGCCGACCGGGGCCCGGCAGGTACGCCGGTGGGCGGCGGCCCCGTGATCGGGATGCTGGCCCCGGCCACCGCCTACTACTTCGCCGAGGTGATCCGGGGCGCGCACGAGGCGGCCGCCCGGCTCGGCGCGCGGCTGATCCTGCGGGTCACCGACTACCGCCCCGAGGACGACGCGACGCACGCCGCCGGGCTGCTGGCGGCCGGGGCGCAGGGGCTGCTGCTGGCGCCGAGCTGGACGGAGCCGGACCACCCCCAGCGGTACGGCGAGTGGGTGGCCCGGCTGCCCGGCGAGAAGGTGCTGGTGGAGCGCGAGGGGGCGCCCGGCAGCCCGTTGGAGGGTCTGGACCGGGTGGGCTCCGACCATGCGCACGGGGTGCTGCTCGCCGTGCGGCACCTGGTGCGTCTGGGGCACGGGGCGCCGATGCTGGTCGCCCGCTCGGACAGCCCGACGGCCCAGGCGGTACGCGCCGGGTATGCGCGGGCGCTGGCCGCGCTGGGCCTCGCCGGGACGGAGCCGCCGGTCGCCTCGGTCTCCGCCGACCGCGATCCGGCCCTCTTCGAGCGGTCGGCGCTGGCGGTGCGGTCCGCGGTGCGCGAGGGGCGGGCGAGCGCGGTGCTGGTCCACAACGACGAGGAGGCCATCCGGCTGGTGCGCCGGCTGGCCGAGCTGGGGGTGCGGGTCCCCGGGGACCTGGCGCTGATCACGTACGACGACGAGGTGGCCGCGCTCGCCGACACCCCGCTGAGCGCGGTGGCCCCGCCCAAGCGGGAGGTGGGGCGCGCGGCGGCGGAGCTGCTGGTGGAGCGGCTGTCCGGGCCCCGGTACCCGGGCGGCGGGGACGGGCGGGCGCCCCGGCTCCATATGGCGCTGCTGCCGACGCTGCGGGTGCGGGGCTCCTGCGGGCGGCCTGCGCCCGAGCCGGCCGCCGGACCATGACCGGGCATCCGGTTTCAGGGTATTAAGCCGGTTTTCCACCCACCTCGTTCGATCATTATTCGATCATTCAATCTTTCGCTCTTGACTTCGCTCAGGGGGAATCGAAATATCGCGGCACGGCCGGAACTTCCGGCCGCACAGCTCGTACAGGAGCCATGCCGTGAGCCGCAGTTGGTCCCGCCCCGTCCATGCGCTGGTCGGCGCCGCCACCGCCCTCGCCGTTGTCACGGCGTGCGGCGGCGCCGACGACTCCCGCGCCCGAGGTACCGCCGACGACCCGGTGACCGTGTCCTTCTGGGCATGGACGAAGGGGTCCCAGGAGGTCGTGGACGCGTTCAACGCGACCCACGACACGATCGAGGTGAAGTTCGAGGAGATACCCTCGGGCGGCCTCGGCGGCTACCCCAAGATCGCCAACGCGGTGAAGGCGGGCATCGCCCCCGATCTGCTCTCCATCGAGTACCCGCAGCTGTCCGCGTTCGTCAGCCAGGGGTCGCTCCAGGACATCAGCCCCTACCTGACCGAGGACGTCAGGAAGAAGTTCCTGCCGCAGACGATCGAGATGACGACGCTCGGCGGGAAGAACTGGGCGGTCCCCTTCGACGCCGCGCCCCAGGTCTTCTACTACCGCAAGGACTTCTTCACCGAGCACTCGATCGAACCGCCCGCCACCTGGGACGACTTCCGGAGCGCGGCGGAGCGGGTGAAGAAGGTCTCCCCGAAGACCAGGATCGCCACCTTCTTCCCCGATGACCCGACGTTCTTCCAGGCCATGGCCTGGCAGGCGGGCGCGCAGTGGTTCCGGGCCGGGACGGACGCCTGGCGGATCGACACCACCGACCCCGCGTCGGAGCGCACCGCCGACTACTGGCAGGGCATGATCGACGACCGGCTCGTCTCCACCGCCTCCTCGTTCAGCCCCGAGTGGACCAGCTCCCTCAAGCAGGGCACCACCGTCGGCTACCTCGGGGCGTCCTGGGGCGCGGGCGTGCTGGCGGGCATCGTGCCCGAGCAGAAGGGCAAGTGGGCGGCGTTGCCGCTGCCGACCCCGGAGGCGGACCGGCCGGCCAGCGGGATGATCGGCGGTTCCACGTTCGCCGTCAGCAAGGGCAGCACCAAGACGGCGGCGGCCGTCGAGTTCGCGCTGTGGATGTCGACGCACGAGGACGCGATCAACGCCCGGATCGGGGCGAGCACGTCGAGCGCCCTGCCCGCCTCCCCCGCCATGGTGCCGATCGCGAAGAAGGCGTTCGACACGGGCTTCTACGGCGGCCAGGACCTGTACGGGCTGTTCGAGGAGGCCGGCAGGTCGATCGGGCCCGACTGGGTGTGGGGCCCGAGCCCCGGCGCGACCAACTCCGCGCTCGGCGACGAGTTGGGCGAGGTCGTCGGCGGGGGCTCGACGCTGCCGCGCGCGATCAGGCGGGCCCACGAGGCCACCGTCGCCGATCTGCGTAAGCGCGGCCTGAGGGTGGAGGAGGGTTCATGAGCACCGACGGACGCCGCTCGAAGGCGCTCGGCACACGCGCCCGTACCCGACTGGCCGCGGG
Source organism: Streptomyces sp. NPDC091287 (assembly GCF_044768525.1). Lineage (NCBI taxonomy): Bacteria > Bacillati > Actinomycetota > Actinomycetes > Kitasatosporales > Streptomycetaceae > Streptomyces > Streptomyces sp. NPDC091287. The sequence continues at coordinate 442,606 of NZ_JBIVUV010000005.1, read as the reverse complement.
CACGCTCCTCACCCCCTTCTTCGCCCTGTTCACCGTGGCGATGATCGTCCCGGTCGGCTACGCGCTCTGGCTCAGCCTCTTCACCGAGAAGCAGTCCGGCCTAGGCTTCGACGGTCCCCGTACCGTCTTCGACGGGCTCGGCAACTACGCGACGGCCCTGGGCGACCAGGCGTTCCGCGACGGTTTCTGGGTGCTGCTCGGCTACTGCGCGTTCTACATCCCGCTGATGGGCGGCGGCGCGATCGTGCTGGCGCTGCTGCTGGACTCCACGCTGGCCCGCGCCCGCCGCTTCTTCCAGCTGGCGCTGTTCCTGCCGCACGCCATCCCCGGCCTGATCGCCGCGCTGATCTGGATCTACCTCTACACCCCGCAGCTCAGCCCGGTCGTCGCCGCCATGGAGGCCGGCGGCTTCGGTTTCGACTTCTTCTCCTCCGAGGGCACCCTGCCCTCGATCGTCAACATCGCCCTGTGGCAGTGGCTCGGCTACAACGTGGTGATCTTCTAAGCGGCCCTCCAGGCCGTGGACCGCTCGCTGCTGGAGGCGGCGACCGTCGACGGGGCGGGGAACTGGCGGATCGCCTTCTCCATCAAGCTGCCCCTGATCCGCTCGTCCCTGGTGATGGTCCTGCTCTTCACGATCATCGGTTCGCTCCAGCTGTTCACCGAACCCCTGATCCTCAGCCGCGGCTCGGGCTCGGCGGTGACCAGCACCTGGACCCCGAACATGTACGCCTACAGCGCCGCCTTCGAACGCAACGACTACGGCCTCGCCGCAGCCGCGTCCGTCCTGATCGCGCTGGTCGCCGCCGTCCTCTCCTTCGTCGTCACACGCCTCACCAACCGCAGGAAGGAGGCACGCTCATGACCTCCAACCGATGGCTGTCGAAGTCCGCGGTCAACGTCGTCCTGCTGATCGCCGCCGTCTACACGCTGTTCCCGCTGGTCTGGCTGCTGACCGCGGCCACCAAGGACGCCGGGAACCTCCTGGGCGGGGACGTCTTCTCCTCCCAGGGCTTCGACCTCGGGCACAATCTCTCCGAGCTGACGTCCTACCAGGACGGCATCTACTTCCGCTGGTACGGCAACTCGCTGCTGTACGCGGGCGTCGGGGCGCTCGGCTGCTCGCTGATCAGCGTCGCCGCCGGGTACGCCTTCGACAAGTACCGCTTCCGGGGCAAGGAGAAGCTGTTCGCCCTGGTGCTGCTGGGTGTGCTGCTGCCCTCCACCGCCCTGTCGCTGCCGCTGTATCTGCTGGCCGTCGAGACCGGCACCGTCAACACCTACTGGGCGGTGCTGATCCCGGCGCTGGTCAATCCGTTCGGCGTGTATCTGTCCCGGATCTTCAGCGCGGGCTACATACCCGACGAGGTCCTGGAGGCCGCCCGTATCGACGGGGCCGGCGAGCTGCGGACCTTCTGGTCGGTCGGCCTGCGCATGGTGATGCCCGGCTTCGTGACGGTCTTCCTGTTCCAGTTCACCGCGATCTGGAACAACTTCTTCCTGCCGCTGGTCATGCTGTCGGACAAGGACCTGTACCCGCTGAGCCTGGGCCTCTACAACTGGCACAGCAACGCCAACGCCGACCCGACGTTCTACCCGATGGTCGTCACCGGCTCCCTCCTCGCCGTCACTCCGCTGATCATCGCCTTCGTCACGCTCCAACGGCACTGGAAGGCCGGTCTGACCGCGGGGAGCGTCAAATGACGACCAGCAGGGAACACCGCACGACCGCAGGGTGCCCCATGACCTCAAGGAGCGTCGCATGACCGCCCCCACCGCCCTCCTGGCCATGGGCCCGGGCATCGCGGAGCAGCTGTTCGGTGTCCGGCAGCGGGCGCGGCTCACCGCGCTCGTGGACACCGACCCCGGTCTGGTCGCCCACCGGCTGACCGACCCGACGCCCGAGGTCGCACGTGCGCTCGCCGGGGCGGAGCTGCTCATCACCTGCTGGGGCGCGCCCCCGCTCACCGCCGGCGTCCTCGCCGCCGCCCCCCGGCTGCGCGCCGTGGTGCACGCGGCCGGGAGCGTCAAGCACCACATCACCCCGGCCTGTTGGGAGCGCGGCCTGCGGGTCACCTCGGCGGCCGGGGCGAACGCGCTGCCGGTCGCGGAGTACACGCTGGCCGCGATCCTCCTCGCGGGCAAGAACGTGGCTCCCGCCGCCCGCCGCTACCGGGAGCTGCGCGCCCCGCACGACTGGCGCGCGGAGTTGGCGGGGCACGGCAACTACCGGCGGTGCGTGGGCATCGTGGGCGCTTCGCGGATCGGCCGCCGGGTGATCGAGCTGCTGCGCCCGTTCGATCTGGACGTGCTTCTCTTCGACCCGTACGTGGACGCGGGGACGGCGGCGCGGCTGGGCGCGGAGAAGGTGGGCCTGGACGAGCTCTGCGCCCGGAGCCGGATCGTCTCCGTCCACGCGCCCCAACTGCCCGCCACCCGGCACATGATCGGCGCGGCGCAGCTGGCGGCCATGCCGGACGGGGCGACGCTGATCAACACCTCGCGGGGTTCGCTGATCGACGGCGACGCGCTGCTGCCCGAGCTGGTGTCGGGGCGGCTGAACGCGGTGCTGGACGTGACGGAGCCTGAGGTGCCGCCCGCCGATTCGCCGCTGTACGACCTGCCGAACGTGCTGCTGACGCCGCATGTGGCGGGTTCCCTGGGCGACGAGATCCACCGCATGGCGGACTTCGCGCTGGACGAGGTGGCCAGGTACGCGAGCGGGCTGCCGTTCGCGGACCCGGTGACGCCGGAGGACCTGGCACGCATGGCGTGACCGCCCGGAACGCACCGAGGCCCGGCGCCCCCACGACGGGGGTGCCGGGCCTCGGGCGTACCGAACGGCGTACCGAGCGGTGCGGGTCGTACTAGTGGGAGTGGCCGTGGCCGCCGTGACCGGCGTCGCCCTCGTCCTCGGCCGGCTTCTCGACGACCAGGGTCTCGGTCGTGAGCAGCAGCGACGCGATGGACGCGGCGTTCTCCAGGGCGGAGCGGGTGACCTTGACCGGGTCGATGACGCCGGCCTTGACCAGGTCGCCGTACTCGCCGGTGGCGGCGTTGAAGCCCTGGCCCTTGTCGAGCTCGGAGACCTTGGAGGTGATGACGTAACCCTCCAGGCCGGCGTTCTCGGCGATCCAGCGCAGCGGCTCGACCGCGGCGCGGCGGACGACCGCGACACCGGTGGCCTCGTCGCCGGTCTTGCCGAGGTTGCCCTCCAGGACCTTCACCGCGTGGACGAGGGCGGAGCCACCGCCGGAGACGATGCCCTCCTCGACAGCGGCGCGGGTCGCCGAGATGGCGTCCTCAAGGCGGTGCTTCTTCTCCTTGAGCTCCACCTCGGTGGCGGCGCCGACACGGATGACGCACACGCCGCCGGCCAGCTTCGCGAGGCGCTCCTGGAGCTTCTCGCGGTCCCAGTCGGAGTCCGTGGACTCGATCTCGGCCTTGATCTGGTTGACGCGGCCCTTGACGTCCTCGGAGTTGCCCCCGCCGTCGACGATGGTCGTGTCGTCCTTGGAGACGGTGACGCGGCGGGCGGTGCCCAGCACGTCGAGACCGGCGCCGTCGAGCTTGAGGCCGACCTCCTCGGCGATGACGGTCGCACCGGTGAGGGTGGCGATGTCACCGAGCATGGCCTTGCGGCGGTCGCCGAAGCCCGGGGCCTTCACCGCGACGGCGTTGAAGGTGCCACGGATCTTGTTGACGACGAGGGTGGAGAGCGCCTCGCCCTCGACGTCCTCGGCGATGATCAGGAGCGGCTTGGACGCGCCGGCCTGGATGACCTTCTCCAGGAGCGGGAGCAGCTCCTGGATGGAGCCGATCTTGCCCTGGTGGATCAGGATGTACGGGTCGTCGAGGACGGCCTCCATACGCTCCTGGTCGGACACCATGTACGGGGACAGGTAGCCCTTGTCGAAGGCCATGCCCTCGGTGAACTCCAGGTCCAGACCGAAGGTGTTGGACTCCTCGACGGTGATGACACCGTCCTTGCCGACCTTGTCCATCGCGTCCGCGATGAGCTCGCCGACCTGGGTGTCCTGCGCGGAGAGCGCGGCCACGGCGGCGATGTCGGACTTGTCGTCGATCGGGCGGGCGGTCGCGAGGAGCTCCTCGGACACGGCCTTGACCGCGGCGTCGATGCCCTTCTTCAGGGCGGCCGGGGAGGCGCCGGCGGCGACGTTGCGCAGGCCCTCGCGGACGAGCGCCTGGGCCAGCACGGTCGCGGTGGTGGTGCCGTCACCCGCTACGTCGTTGGTCTTGGTCGCCACCTCCTTGACGAGCTGGGCGCCGAGGTTCTCGTACGGGTCGTCGAGCTCGACCTCACGCGCGATGGTGACACCGTCGTTGGTGATGGTGGGAGCGCCGAACTTCTTGTCGATGACGACGTTGCGGCCCTTGGGGCCGATCGTCACCTTGACCGTGTCGGCAAGCTTGTTGACGCCGCGCTCAAGGGCGCGACGGGCGTCCTCGTCGAACTTCAGAATCTTCGCCATGGGCTGTGTTCCCTCTCAAAATGAACTGCGCCCCTCGCCGCCCGGCTAGTTATTTCGCAGGGGGCCAGGGGCGCAGAACACAAGCAAACGTGGGTGAATTACTTCTCGACGATCGCGAGAACGTCGCGGGCCGAGAGGACGAGGTACTCCTCGCCGTTGTACTTCACCTCGGTGCCGCCGTACTTGCTGTACAGGACGACGTCGCCGGTCTTGACGTCGAGCGGAAGCCGCTCGCCGTTCTCGAAGCGGCCCGGGCCCACAGCGAGGACGACGCCCTCCTGGGGCTTCTCCTTCGCGGTGTCCGGAATGACCAGGCCGGAAGCCGTGGTCTGCTCGGCGTCGAGCGGCTGGACCACAATGCGGTCCTCGAGCGGCTTGATCGCAACCTTGGAGCTGGTGGTCGACACGATCCGGTCTCCCCCTTCGGAGATCTCACGGGGTTTAACAGTCTGTGGGCGGCGACCTGACCGGCCCGTCGTCGCGGGTGCCGGACCTGCCCTGTCGCGCAGAGTGCTGCTGGCACTCTCCAGGGGGGAGTGCCAGCACCGAGACTATGACCGCGATTAGCACTCGGTCAAGCGGAGTGCCAATTCACCACCCTCGCGCCGTCTCGATCGGGGCTCTGTCGGGTCACCGTCCGGACAACGTGGGGGCGGAGCCGTGCGTTCCGCGCGGCGGGGCAGACCGGTCAGACGTAGTCCTCCAGCTTCGCCACCGCGTATCCCTTGTCGGTGACGGTCTTCATGACCCGGCGGATCATGTCGGGCATCGAGCCCTTCCAGTCCTCCTTGCCCCGGAAGTGGGTGAGGACGATGTCGCCGGGGTGCAGGTCCCGGTCCCACTCGCGCCATTCCATGTGGTCGGGGAAGGCCTCGGAGGACCACAGGGGCACGGCGGTGATCCCGCAGGACTTGGCGACGACGAGGGTGTCGCGGTTGTAGTTGCCGTAGGGCGGGCGGAAGAGGGTGGGCCGCTTCCCGTAGTGCTTGAGGATCTTCTCCTGCTGGCCGCAGATCTCCCGCTCCTGCTCACCGGCGGAGAGGCCGGGCAGATAGCGGTGGTTGAGCGTGTGGTTGCTGATCGTCACGCCGCGCTTCTGCATCTTCTTGAAGTAGCCGTAGTCGTCGTTGGTGACGTAGTCACTGAGGAACGCGCTGTACGGGATGGACAGTTCGGTCATCATCCGCAGCAGCTCGGGGTCCTTCTCCGCCCCGTCGTCCATCGTCAGGAAGACGATCTTCTCCTTGGTCGGAACGGTGGTGAAGACGGGCGGCAGCCCGGCGTCGTCCCGGACCTCGAAGCCCTCGCGGGTGGTGATGCGCGGCTTCACCTTCGGCGGCTCGGGGGCCGCGAGCGGGGTCTTGGCCAGTCCCCACTTCTTCGCGGCGACGGCCCGCGCCGCCTGCTTCTTCCTGAGCGCCTCGGCGTAGGTGTCCATGGCACGGGCGGGTCCGGCCTTCGGAGCGGCCTCGCCCGGCTGGCCGGCGGCGGGCTTCGCGGGTCCGCCGGGAGCTGCCGTGCCACCGCCGCCCGTCTCCGCCGCGCACCCGGAGGCGACGGCGGCGGCCAGCAGGGCCGCCAGCACGACGGTGCCCGACCTGTGCCACTTCATGGCTGATTTTTCGTTTTGTCGTACTAGCTGCATGGCGCCGCATCCTGCCAGCCGTCGGCCCGCCTCCCGCCCCGACACCGCGAGCGGACCGGCGCCGTCCCCCGGCCGGCCCACAGCGCCGGCGCAGCGGCCACAATGGACCGGGTGAACGCAACGACCCCCTCCGCCCCGGACGACGACCCCGCCCGCGCCGCCTTCGCGGCGCTGCGCACCCCCGAGGGCGAGCAGCTGCTGGCCGAGCTGCGCGACCACGACCCCGCCGACGAGCTGGCCGCCGCGACCCGGCTGCGCCGCACGCACGCGGCGGAGCTGGTCTCGGCGGCCCTGGGCCAGGCCCGGCTGCGGCAGCGGGCGGTGGCCAAGTTCGGGGCCGAGGACGCCTACCGGATGTACTTCACGCCCAACGGGGTCGAGCAGGCCACCCGCACCTCGGTCGCCGCCCACCGCGCCGCCCGGTTCGCCGGGCTCGGCGTGCGGAGCGTGGCCGACCTGTGCTGCGGCATCGGCGGCGACGCCCTCGCCCTGGCCCGCGCCGGGATCTCCGTCCTGGCCGTGGACCGCGACCCGTTGACCGCCGAAGTGGCCCGCGCCAACGCGGAGGCGCTCGGCCTGGAGGAGCTGATCGAGGTGCGGTGCGCCGATGTCACGGAGATCGACACCGCCCCGTACGACGCGGTGTTCGTGGACCCGGCCCGGCGGGGCGGACGCGGCCGCATCTTCGATCCGGAGGCGTACTCACCGCCGCTGTCCTGGGCGGCGGCCGCCGCGCTGAAGGCCCCGAGGGCGGCGCTGAAGATCGCCCCGGGCGTCCCGCACGAGGCGATCGGCCCCGAGGCTGAGGCCGAGTGGATCTCGGACGGCGGCGATGTGAAGGAGGCGGTGCTCTGGTACGGGGAGGGCTTCGCGCCCGGCGCGTTCCGGGCCACGCTGCTGCCCTCCGGGGCGACCCTGACCGCCCCGGCCCCCCTTCCCGCCCCGCCCGTTGGCCCGGTCGGGCGCTATCTGTACGAGCCGGACGGCGCGGTGATCCGGGCGCATCTGGTCGCCGACATCGTCGAGCGGTGCGGCGGGCGGCTGGTGGACGAGACGATCGCGTACGTCACGAGCGACACGCGCTACTCCTCCCCGTACGTCTCCGGGTACGAGATCACCGACCGGCTGCCGTTCAACATGAAGAAGCTGAAGGCGCTGCTGCGGGAGCGGGAGGTCGGCGTACTGACCGTCAAGAAGCGCGGCTCGGCGGTCGAGCCGGAGGAGCTGCGTCGCCGGATGAAGCTGAGCGGTCCTCACTCGGCGACGGTGTTCCTGACCCGGGTGGCGGGGGCTCCGACCATGCTGATCGGGCATCCGCTGGAATGAACCGGGGCGTCAGCGGTGGGCCGGGGCGTCCAGCGGGGCAGGGGCCGTCAGGACACGCAGCACCCAGCGGCGGTGCGTCAACGCCTTGACGGCGCCGATGAGTCCGGTGAGCCAGGCGACCATGCCGAGGCCCATGATCAGGGCGACCATGCCGTACGTGTCGTCGCCCGGCCGGGCGCTCGCCGGGCCGATCACGCAGAGCGCCAGCCCGCCCGCCGCCAGGACGAACGACAGCAGCAGCCAGACCAGGCTCATCCCGGGCAGCCGCAACTCCCGGTCGCGCTCCGGCTCCCGGTCCAGCGCGCCCCACTCCACGAGCAGCGCGCGGATCTCCCGGTCCCGGGCGACGTAGAGGGAGGCGAGGACGAGCGCCGGTATCAGCGCCCCGGCCCCGAGGAGCAGGGACAGGACTCCGGCGATCCCGCTGAAGAAGTCCGCCGACGCCTGCTCGAACATGACGAGTCCGGACCCCACGAGCAGCCAGCCGAACGCGGCGAGCCCGGCCCACATCACCAGCACACCGAGCCGCCCCGGCCCCAGGTGCATCCCCACCAGCGCGCGCAGGATCAGCTCCCGGTCGGCGAGCATCGCCTCGCGGTCCGGCCAGGTCCGGATCTCCACGGGAGGCGGGGGCGGGGGCAGGGAGGGGCGGCGTGACATGGACCAGACACTATCGGGAGCGGTCCCGTGGTCCGGGCGGGCCCGGCGGCTCAGGCGTCGCGCAGTGCCTGGATGTCCAGCTTGCCCATGCCGAGCATCGCCTTCATGGTCCGGTCCGCCTTCGCCGGGTCCGGGTCGGCCAGCAGGCGCGGCAGCTCGTTCGGCACGATCTGCCAGGAGACCCCGAACCTGTCCTTGAGCCAGCCGCACCGGCCCTCCTCGCCGCCCTCGGAGAGCGCGTCCCAGAACCGGTCCACCTCGGCCTGGTCGGCGCAGTCCACGGAGAGCGAGATCGCCTCGGTGAAGGGGAACTGCGGGCCGCCGTTGAGCCCCAGGTAGTCCTGGCCCGCGAGCCGGAACTCGACGGTGAGCACGGAACCCGTCTCGCCCGGGGCGGACTCGCCGTAGTGGGTGACGTCCAGGATGCGGGAGTCCCCGCCGAAGATCGCGACGTAGTGCTCGGCCGCCTCCTTGGCCTTGCCGTCGTACCAGAGACAGGGGGTGATCTTCTGCATGATCTTCTCCTCGTCGGGCCGTCCACACGTCCGGGCCGGCCGGTCCGGACGTCGTGGAAGGTAGACCCGGTCCGCCGCTCGGACTCATCGGACACGCCCCGGCACCGCCGCCGCCACCCGCGCGGGCTCAGCGGGAAGCAGGGTCGGCACGGGCTCAGCGGGAAGCGGCGTCGCCCTCCCGCTCGGCGCGGTCCCGCTCGGCGCCCTCCCGCTCGGCGCCCTCCCGCCCGGCGCGGTCCCGCCCGGCGCCCGTCGGCCCGGTGAGGGCCTTCCGCTCCGCCGGCAGCAGGACGTACGCCGCCAGCGCGGCCGCCGCCAGGAGTCCCGCGGCGGCCCAGAACGCGGCCGCGTACCCCGAGGACAGCTCGGTGAGCCCGGTGGAGCCGCCGGTGATCTGCGCGGCGACGGTGACCAGCACCGCGAGGCCGAGCGAGCCGCCGACCTGCCGCGAGCTGTTGAGCAGCCCGGAGGCCATGCCGGTCTCGCCGGGGGCCACGTCGGTCGTCGCGGCCGTGCCGAGCGGGACGAAGCAGAGCCCTATGCCGAAGGAGCAGACCAGCGACGGGCCGAGGATGGAGACGAGGAAGCCGCCGTCGACCGTGGCGGTCGCCGCGAACCAGGCCATGCCCAGCGCCGCCAGCGTCGCGCCCACCGCCATCAGCCGCCGGATGCCGAGCGCGGCGACCGCCCGGGGGGCGAGGACCGAGCCGGCGACGACGCCCACGCAGAACGGCAGGAACGCCAATCCGGCGGCCGTCGGCCCGAACCCGAGGACCAGCTGCATGTAGAGCGAGACGAAGTAGAACGCGCCGAACTGGGCCGAGGCCAGCAGCAGACAGAACAGGTTCGCGGTCAGCACCGGCCGCCCCCTCAGCAGGCCGGGCCTCAGCAGCGGGGACTCGGTCCGCAGTTCGACGGCGACGAAGGCGGCCAGCAGGGTCACCGCGACGCCGAGGGAGGCGAGCGTGGTCGTCGAGCCCCAGCCGTGATCCGAGGTCCGCACCAGGCCGAGGACCAGCAGCGTCGTCCCGGCCGTGACCAGCAGCGCCCCGGCCACGTCCAGCCGTGCCCCGGCCCGGCGTCCCCCGCCGACGGGTCCGGTGCGCGCGGCGGCGGCCAGTGCGAAGGCGACGATCGGCACGTTGACCAGCATCACGGACCGCCAGCCCGTCGCGTCGGTGAGCACCCCGCCCGCCAGCACCCCGACCGCGGCGCCCGCCGCGCCCGCCATGCCCCACAGCCCGAGCGCCCGGGACCGGGCGGGCCCGGCCGGGAAGGCGAGGGTGATCAGGGCGAACGCCACCGGGGCGAGGGCCGCCGCGCCGACGCCCTGGACGGCCCGCGCCGCCACCAGCGACCCGGGCGACCAGGCGAGCCCGCCGGCCAGGCTGGCGAGGCCGAAGAGCACCAGGCCCGCCGTCAGGACCCGGCGGGGACCGGCCAGATCGGCGAGCCGACCGCCGAGCATGAGGAGCCCGCCGAAGGCGAGGGCGTAGGCGTTCACCACCCACAGCAGCCCGCCCCCGTCGAAGCCGAGGTCGCTGCGGATGTCGGGCAGCGCGACGTTCACCACGGACATGTCCAGCGACACCAGGAACTGCACCGTGAGCGCCACCACCAGCAGCCACCGCGCGTGCCGCTCCCCCGCGCCCCCGGCAGTCCCCGCGCCCGGCGCTCCCGCCGCCGCGCCCTCAAGATCTCTTCCCGCCCCGCTCTTCCCCGCGCCGCCCATGACGTCCCCTTCCCTTCGCGCTTCCCTCGACCAGGAATTAACATACACGTATAGAAATTAGATGCCGGAGCACCGGGAGGGTCCCGCGGCGGACCGGAGCAAGGCCCCGGAAGGAGAGAATGCCCAGGTGTCAGGCACCGAGAAGACCGAGAAGACGAAGAAGATGAAAAATCCGGCGTCGGGCGGCAAACCGGGCGCGGCCGGGCAGCCCACGGGACGGCCCGTGGGACGGCCCGTGGGGCGGCCCCGTCGGCTGGACCCGGAGGTGATGGTCGCCACCGCGCGCCGCATCGTCGAGGAGGAGGGCGTGGCCGCCCTGTCCATGCGGCGGGTGGCGAAGGAGCTGGGCAGCACACCCATGGCGCTCTACCACTACGTGCAGGACAAGGACGAGCTGCTGATGCTCACCCTGTCCGGCACGGCGGCGGCGTTCCCGCGCCCGGAGCTGCCCGAGGACCCGCGCGAGCGGCTGGTGGCGGTGGCCGCGCACATGCACGACATCATCGGCCGGATCCCCTGGGTGCTGGACATCCTGGCGCTGGGCGAGCTGACCGACCGCAACGCGCTGTGGATGGTGGAGGAGATCATCGACTGCGCGCTCGCCTGCGGCCTCTCCCCGGCCCGCTCGGTGCGGGCGTACCGGACGATCTGGAGTTACGTCTACGGGGACCTGGTCTTCCGCAGGGCGGCGGCCCGCCGGGCGGAGAACCCGTCGCGCCGGGAGTTCTTCCCCGAGATGGTCACCGAGAAGGACACGGCGGAGCTGCCCCGGCTCACCGAGGTCAAGGACCGCTGGCGGGAGTACGCCGCCGACTACGAGACCGTCGAGGAGCTCGACGCGATCGTGGACGGCCTGCTCAGGCGCGGGACGCGGGGCGCGAAGGCCTGACCGGGCTGCCGGGGCGCAAGGCCGCGGCGCCCCCCGCCCGGCCCCGGCGCGTTCAGCCCACCGCCTCGAAGCGCCACCGGTGCACCGGGCGGGTGATCAGGGCGGCGTCGGGCTCGGGGAGTTCGGGGAGGTCGTCGCCGTACGAGGCGCCCCTCCACCACGTCATCACCAGCACCCGGTCCTGCGGGGCGCGCAGCAGTTCGCTGCGGTGGGGTTCACGGGCCAGCTCGGCGGCCCGTGCCCGCGCCCACTCCAGGAGTTCGCCGCCGCGGCCCTCGGCGGCGCGGGCCTCCCACATCAGGACGATGGTCCCGGCGCTCATGAGTAGAGGTTGTCCTTGCTGATCTCGTGCACGTGATCATGCGTGTGCTCATGGTGGGCCCCCGGCACATGCGGCTCCGTGACCGGCAGCGAGGAGTCGGCCGACAGCTCCAGGTCGGAGGGGCGGCGGTTGCGGGCGACCATCTCCGCGCCGAGCGCCGCGACCATCGCTCCGTTGTCGGTGCAGAGCCCGGGGCGCGGCACCCGCAGCCGGACGCCGGCCCGCTCGCAGCGTTCCTGGGCCAGGGCGCGCAGCCGGGAGTTGGCCGCGACGCCGCCGCCGATCATCAGGTGGTCGACGCCCTCGTCCTTGCAGGCCCGGACCGCCTTGCGGGTGAGCACGTCCACCACGGCCTCCTGGAAGGACGCCGCCACGTCCCGGACCGGCACCTCCTCGCCCGCCGCGCGCTTCGCCTCGATCCAGCGGGCGACGGAGGTCTTGAGCCCGGAGAAGGAGAAGTCGTACGGGGCGTCGCGCGGGCCGGTCAGGCCGCGCGGGAACGCGATCGAGGCCGGGTCGCCCTCCTTCGCGAGCCGGTCGATGACCGGGCCGCCGGGGAAGCCGAGGTTCAGCACCCGGGCGATCTTGTCGAACGCCTCGCCCGCCGCGTCGTCGATCGTCGCGCCGAGCGGCCGGACGTCGCTGGTGATGTCGGGGGCCAGCAGGAGCGAGGAGTGGCCGCCGCTGACCAGCAGCGCCATCGTCGGTTCGGGCAGCGGGCCGTGCTCCAGCTGGTCGACGCAGATGTGCGAGGCGAGGTGGTTGACCCCGTAGAGCGGCTTGCCGAGCGCGTACGCGTACGCCTTCGCGGCCGAGACGCCGACGAGCAGCGCTCCGGCGAGCCCGGGGCCGGCGGTGACGGCGATCCCGTCGAGGTCGCGGGCGCTGATCCCGGCCTCCTTCAGGGCCCGTTCGATGGTGGGGACCATCGCCTCCAGGTGGGCGCGGGAGGCGATCTCCGGGACGACGCCGCCGAAGCGGGCGTGGGTGTCGACGCTGGAGGCGACGGCGTCCGCGAGCAGGGTCGTACCGCGCACGATGCCCACGCCGGTCTCGTCGCAGGAGGTCTCGATGCCGAGTACGAGGGGTTCGTCGACAGCCATCATTCAGTCCCGGTCTCTGATGCGTGCTCGTGCACTGCTTGCTCTTGCATGGTCAGGCGCATGACCAGGGCGTCGATGTTCCCCGGCTGGTAGTAGCCGCGCCGGAAGCCGATCGGTTCGAAGCCGAAGCGCTCGTACAGCTTCTGCGCCCGGGTGTTGTCGACCCGGACCTCCAGGAGGACCGTGGCGCACTCGAAGTCGGTGGCGGCCTTCAGCAGGTCGGCGAGGAGTTCGGAGCCGAGGCCGGTGCCCCACGCCTCGCGGCTGACCGCGATCGTCTGGACGTCGGCCAGGTCGCCGAGGGCGGCGAGCCCGGCGTAGCCGACGATCCGCCCGGTGGCGGGGTCCTCGGCGACGACGTAGTGGCGGGTGGCGCCGGGGCCGCGGGCGTGGGCCAGCTCGGACCAGAACATGCCGGGCGACCAGGCGTCGTCCGGGAACAGCGCGTGTTCGAGGTCGAGCACCGGCGCGATGTCCCACCAGCGCATCTCGCGCAGTACGGCGGCGGTGGCGGTACTCACGTGGGGGTGACCACCTTGTAGTTCTTCGGAACCTGCGCGTCGGGCCTGCGCAGATAGAGCGGCCGGGGCTCCAGGAGCTCCTGTCCGGCGGCGAGGCGTTCGGCGGCGAGTCCGGCGAGCGCCCCGGCGGCGACGTGCTCGGGGCCGCGCGCGTCCGGGAAGGCGTCCGGGTAGAGCACCGCGCCCGCGCCGACCACGGGGAGCCCGGCCAGCGCCCCGGCGATGTCGGCGGGCCGGTCGACGGCGGGTTCGCCCGAACGGGTGCGGGCGTCCTCGTACCGCGCCCAGTAGACCTCCTTGCGGCGCGCGTCGGTCGCCACGGCGAACGGCCCCTGAAGGCCCTCCAGTCCGGCGGCGTACGCGAGTCCGTCCAGGGTGCACAGTCCGTGGACCGGCACGGAGAGGGCGGAGCCGAAGGTGGCGGCGGTGACCAGGCCGACCCGCAGGCCGGTGTACGGGCCGGGGCCGACGCCCACGACCACGGCCGTCACGGCGTCGAGTTCCGTCCCGGCCTCGGCGAGGACCCGGTCGACGGCGGGGAGCAGCAGCTCCCCGTGCCTGCGGGCGTCGACCTGCCCCGAGGAGGCGATGACGGACGTGCCGTCGTGCAGGGCGACGGTGACGGCGGGCGTGGCGGTATCCATGGCGAGCAAGAGCACGCAAACAGCCTACGGCTCCGCCGACGGCGTTACGGCGTCCGTACGGCGTCCCGGCCCGCCCCGTCCCTGCTGCTACCGTCACCGGGTATCCGCGGGTACGACGTAAACGCTTGTACGACATGCGGCAACGGCAGTCGAAAGGGGATTTCACGGTGGCTAGGGGAAGCTCGGGAATCGTGGCCGGGCTCACTGCGGCGGCGGTCGCCGCGGTCGCCTTCCTCGCCTACCAGGCCTCGGCGAACGCCCCCGCCTCGGTGGCGTCCACGCCCGGCAAGAAGCCCGCCGCCTCGGCCTCGGCCCAGCCGCCCTCCGCCAAGCCGAAGCCCAAGGCCGACCCGCTGGCGGTCCCGGCGGCGTCCGGCAAGGGCGAGCGCGTCGTGTACGCGCTGAAGGACCGCCGGGTGTGGCTGGTCGACGAGGACAACGAGGCGATCCGCACCTTCACCGTGATGCCGAGCCCCGTCAGCCCGCCGCCCGGGGTTTACAAGGTCACCTCGCGTTCGGGCACGGTCCAGGGCTCGGACGGCGTCCCGATCGAGCACGTGGTCCGCTTCGCGAACGTGGACGAGGTGGCGATCGGCTTCAGCGCGGCGCAGGACGGCTCGATGGCCAGCCCGGACCCGACGTCGAAGACCGGCGGCGTCCGGATGAAGCGCGCGGACGGCAACGCCATGTGGACCTTCGCGACGGTCGGCGCGAAGGTCGTCGTCGTCCCGTAGCGCCAGGGGTCTCACGGTGCCGGAGAGGCGTCCTACGCCGCCCGCTCCCGGACGGCGTTCCCGTGGACGCTCTCCCCGTCCCGGTCCGCCGCGTCGGATGGATCCGGCGCCTCGCTCGGCGGGGTGGAGACCGCGGTGGCCGCGGCGCACGAGGCCAGCAGGTCCTTCATCGACAGGGCGGACGGAGTCGGTCGCGGCTGCGCCGCGCGCTCGGGCGTCGGCATGGATTGCCTCCTTGGTGCTCCGATGGAGGGCGTGGTTAGGTAGACCTAACCACGTCTCGTACCCATGTGACCACGACCACGGTCCCCCGCGCAACAGTTTACCGACGCACTGTCGGGAAGGTCTCGTGAAGGACGGCGGCGGAGTCGGAGGGCGGGCGGTGTAGGAAGACGGCCGGTGTCGGAGGGCGGGCGGTGCGGGAAGACGGCCGGTGTCGGAGGACGGGCGGCGTCGGAGAACCGGCCGCGTTACGACAGATCGGCCCGCAGCCCCGCCCAGCGCGTCCCGATGCCGACCAGGGTCACCTCGCGCCGCTCGTCGTCGGTGTCGCCCGTCGCGCGGTCGATGAGGACCCGCAGCCGGTCGTCGGCCAGCTCCTCGACCTTGCCGTCGCCCCACTCCACGACCACCACGGACTCCGGCAGCGACACGTCGAGGTCCAGGTCCTCCATCTCGTCGAGCCCGCCGCCCAGGCGGTACGCGTCGACGTGGACCAGGGCGGGGCCCCCGGTCAGCGAGGGGTGGACGCGGGCGATGACGAAGGTGGGCGAGGTGACCGCGCCGCGCACGCCGAGGCCCTCGCCGAGACCCCGCGTCAGCGTCGTCTTTCCGGCGCCCAGCTCCCCGGTGAGCATGACCAGGTCGCCGGGGGCCAGCACCCGGGCGAGCCGGCGGCCCAGGTCCTGCATCTGTTCGGGGGAGGTGACGGTGAGCGTCACCGTCACGGCCTCGGGTACGGCCCCGGCGGGTTGGGGAGAGGTCGTCCCCGCTGTCTCCGGAACGGTCTCAGCGGCCGGGGTGCTGTGCGGTGCTTCCATGTCCGCCAACGTTAGCGCCCGGCACCGTGCCGCTGCGTACGAGCAGGTCGGCCAGCCGGTCGGTGACCGTCTCCGGGTGCTCCAGCATCACCAGGTGCCCGGCGTCCGGCACGATCACCAGCTCGGCGTCGGGCAGCACGTCGGCGATGGCCTCGCTGTGCGAGCTGGGGGTGACGAGGTCCTTGTCCCCGGCCAGGATCAGCACGGGCACGTCCCGGAACGCGGGCAGCGCGCCGCTCTTGTCGTGCTCGGTGAAGGCCGGGTAGAACTCGGCGACCACATCGATCGGGGTGGACTCGATCAGCCGTTCCGCGAACCGGGCGACCGCCGGGTCCACGTCCCGCGAACCGAACGAGTACCGCTTGATCAGCCCGGCGAAGAGGTCCGCGGTGGCCCGCCGCCCCTTCTCCACCAGCTCCGTCTGCGAGCCGAGCGCCTTCAGCACTCCGGGCAGCACCCGGCGCACCGCGTTCACACCCGCCACCGGCAGCCCGAAGTTGACCTCGCCGAGCTTGCCGCTGGAGGTGCCGACCAGGGCGACGGCGGCGACCCGGTCGCGGATCAGGGCCGGGTACTGGTCGGCCAGCGCCATCATCGTCATGCCGCCCATGGAGTGCCCGACCAGCACCAGCGGGCCCTCGGAGGCCGCCGCGTCGATGACCGCCTTCAGGTCGCGGCCGAGCTGGTCGATGCCGGCCGGCACCCCGTCCGCCTGGGCCCGGCCGCGCCCGGAGCGGCCGTGGCTGCGCTGGTCCCAGTAGACGGCGCGCACGAGGCCGCGCAGGGCGGCCCGCTGGAAGTGCCAGGAGTCCTGGCCGAGGCAGTAGCCGTGGCTGAAGACGACGGTGACCGGGGCGGGGGCCTTGCGCCCGAAGAGCCGGCGGCGACGGGTGCCGGTGGCGTTTCCATCGGAAACGTCGGGCGCCTCGTCCTCCACCTCGTCGATCTCGTAGTACAGCTCGGTGCCGTCGTCGGCGGCGGCCCGGCCCGGCGTGCCGCGCAGCGAGCCGTAGGGCCCGGTGGCGTCCAGCGCGAGGCGGGCCTTCTTGCGCATGCCGCGCCCGACGGTGAGCCGCTCGACGGCGACCCCGGCGGCCGCACCGGCGGCGAGCACCCCTATGGCGGCCCCGGCGATCCCGGCCCGGCGCCAGCCGGCCGCCGTGGCGGCGGTCACGGCGGCGGTCGCGTCCGCGGCGGCCCCCGCGCTGCTCCCGCTCACCGCGACACGCCCCCGGCCAGGTCGTCGGCCGTCCCGTTCACATACACCCTCGGCACCCGGGAGCCGATGCGGGTGACGATCTCGTACGCGATGGTGCCGGCGGCCTCCGCCCAGTCCTGCGCGGTCGGCTCGCCCCGGTCGCCCGGGCCGAACAGCACCGCTTCCGCGCCCGGTTCCGGCCGGTCGCCGCCGAGGTCGACGACGAACTGGTCCATGGCGACCCGGCCCGCGACCGTGCGCACCTTCCCGCCGACCAGGACGGGGCCCGTGCCCGACGCGTGGCGCGGGACGCCGTCCGCGTAGCCGACGGGGATCAGGCCGAGGGTCGTCTCGGCTGACGTCGTGTAGTGGTGGCCGTAGCTGACGCCGTGTCCGGCCGGGGCGTCCTTGACCAGGGCGACGGACGCGGCGAGGGTCATCACGGGCCGCAGCCCGAAGTCCGCGGGCGTGCCCAGCTCGGGGGCGGGCGAGATGCCGTACATCGCGATGCCGGTCCGCACGAGGTCGAAGTGCGCCTCGGGGATCGTGAGCGTGGCCGGGGAGTTGGCCATGTGCCGCACCTCGGGCTCCACGCCCTCCTTCTCGGCGTACGCCACCATGTCGCGGTAGACGCCGAGCTGGGCGGCGATCGAGGGGTGGCCCGGCTCGTCGGCGCAGGCGAAGTGGGACCAGAGGCCGGTGACCTTCACCCGTCCGGCCCGCTCGGCGGCCAGCGCCGCGGTGACCAGCTCGGGCCAGTCGGCGGGCTGGCAGCCGCTGCGGCCGAGGCCGGTGTCGGCCTTGAGCTGGATCCTGGCCGGCCGGCCGGCCGCGTCGGCGGCCCCGACGACCTCGGTCAGCGCCCACATGCCGCTGACCGACACGTCGATGTCGGCCTCGATCGCCTCGCGCCAGGGGCCCCCGGGCGTCCACAGCCAGCACATGATCCGGCCGTCGAGTCCGGCCGCGCGCAGGGCGAGGGCCTCCTGCGGGGTCGCGGTCCCCAGCCAGGTGGCCCCGGCCTCGCGGGCGGCCCGCGCGCAGGGCACGGCCCCGTGCCCGTAACCGTCGGACTTCACCACGGCCATGAGCTGCGCCCCGGCCGCGCGCTCGCGCAGGACGCGCACGTTGGCGCGCAGCGCGGCGAGGTCGATCTCGGCACGGGCTCTCAGGGACGCTGTCTCGTTCATCGCGCCCAGTCTCTCAGAGGCGTCGGCCGCCTCACCGGCAGTGCACGCCGATATCCAGCCTTATGAACGTTACGTACGTTTCATCACGTGGGTCAGGTGGTCGACCAGGACCGGGACATGGCTGTCGTCCACGTCCTTGACGGCGGTGATCAGGGTGACGGGTCCGCCCTCGCGCATCAGGCCGACGAGCCGCTCGACGGCCTCCGTGTGCGCCGGGTCGTCCAGTTCGGTGCGGTAGCGCTCGACGAAGGCGTCGTGGCGCGCGCCGGAGCGGTCCTGGTGGTACCAGGAGCGCAGCTCGTCCGAGGGGGTGACGTCCTTCAGCCATACGTCGATCGCGGCCCGCTCCTTGGAGACGCCCCGGGGCCAGAGCCGGTCGACGAGGACCCGGGTGCCGTCGCCGTCCTCCGGCGGGTCGTAGACCCTGCGTACGCGTACGGGTTCGCTGCCGCTCGCCATGTCCGGCCGCCCTTCCTGTCCCGGGCCTCCACCCTCTCCCCGGCTCAGCCCGCCCGCACGTCGCGCCAGGCGGCCTGGATGCCGTCCGCGACGTCCTGCGCGCAGACCGGGGCCCCGTCCGAGCCGTGCCGGGCGGCGAGCCCGTGCAGATACGCGCCCACGGACGCGGCGTCGCGCGGGGCGAGTCCGGCCGCGAGCAGGGACCCCGTGAGACCGGAGAGCACGTCGCCGCTGCCCGCCGTGGCGAGCCAGGACGTGCCGGTCGGGTTGACCCGTACAGGCGTGTCGCGGGCCTCCGCGATCAGGGTCGTGGAGCCCTTGAGGAGCACGGTGGCGCGGTAGCGGGCGGCCAGTTCGCGCACCGCGGCGAGCCGCCCGGCCTCGACCTCCTCGCGGGCCGTGGAGAGCAGGGCCGCGGCCTCCCCCGCGTGCGGGGTCAGGACGGTCGGGGCGGTCCGGGTCCGCACGGTCTCCGCGTCCAGCAGCCGCAGCCCGTCCGCGTCGACGAGCACGGGGACGTCGGCGGCCAGCACGTCGGCGACGGCCGCCTCCGCGCTCCGCCCGTCGCCGAGCCCGGGCCCGACCACCCAGGCCTGCACGCGTCCGGCCTTCGACGGCGGCCCGGTGTGCACCAGCGCCTCGGGGAAGCGGGCGATCACCGCGTCCGCGCCCGGTCCGACGTACCGCACGGCCCCGGCCCCGCCGCGCAGCGCGCCCGCGACCGCCAGGACCGCCGCGCCCGGGTAGCGCTCGGACCCGGCGACGACGCCGACGACCCCGCGCCGGTACTTGTCGCTCTCCGGGCCCGGTACCGGCAGCAGCGCGGCGACGTCCGCGTACTGGAGGGCCTCCAGGTCCGGCGGCTCGGGCAGTTCCGGGCCGAGCCCGATGTCGACCAGCCGCAGGGCCCCGGCGTGTTCGGCGGCCGGGTCGATCAGGAGGCCGGGCTTGTAGGTGCCGAAGGTGACCGTCGCGTCCGCACGGACCGCGTCGCCGTGCACCTCCCCGGTGTCGGCCTCCACTCCGCTCGGCAGGTCGACGGAGAGGACCGGGGTACGGTCCCGGGTCACCGTGTGCAGCAGCGCGGTGGCGTCCTCGCGCAGCCCGCCGCGCCCGCCGATGCCGGTGATGCCGTCCACGACGAGGTCGAGCACGCCGAGCCCGTCCGGCCCGTCGACGACCTGTCCCCCGGCCGCCAGCAGCGCGGCGAGGCCGCCGGGGTGGGCCCGGTCGGGGGCGAGCAGCAGGGCCCGGACGCCCGCGCCCCGGCGGGCCAGGCGGGCGCCCGCGTACAGCGCGTCGCCGCCGTTGTCGCCGCTGCCGACCAGGAGCAGGACCCGGGACCCGTACACCCGGCCGTTGCGCCGCAGCAGATCGCCGCAGGCCACGGCGAGCCCGGCGGCGGCGCGCTGCATCAGGGCGCCCTCCGGCAGCCGTTGCATGAGGGCGGCCTCGGCGGCCCGTACGGTCTCCACGCTGTAGGCACGTCGCATGGGTCCAACCCTCCGCGATCACACGGGCCGACGCCACCCCCGCGAGGCCGTGGCGGCTTGTTCGGCCGGGCGGGGGTCACCCCTGTGGCCTGTTCGGCTGGGCGGGGGCGCCTGCGGCCGGATGGCCCGGCGGAAGGCGCCCCGTGGCCTGGAGGGCCCGGTGGGTGCCACCCCCTGCGGCCTGTATGGCCGGGCGGGGGGCACCTGCGGCCTGGATGGCCCGGCGGAAGGCGCCCCGTGGCCTGGAGGGCCCGGTGGGTGCCACCCCCTGCGGCCTGTATGGCCGGGCGGGGGGCACCTGTGGCCTGCATGGCCCGGCGGGGGGCACCTGTGGCCTGCATGGCCCGGCGGGGGTCACCCCTCCGCGATGACCACCGCCGACGCCACCCCCGCGTCGTGGCTGAGCGAGACGTGCCAGCCCCGTACGCCCAGTTCGGCGGCGCGGGCCGCGACCGTGCCGCGTACCCGCAGCCGGGGCTGCCCGCTCTCCTCGACCCAGACCTCCGCGTCGCTCCAGAGCAGCCCGCCGGGTGCGCCGAGCGCCTTGGCCAGGGCCTCCTTCGCGGCGAACCGGGCGGCGAGCGAGGCGATTCCGCGCCGCTCGCCGCTGGGCAGCGTCAGCTCACTTCCGACGAAGAGCCGGTCGGCCAACTGGGGCGTACGCTCCAGCGCCGCGCCGAAGCGCTCGATCTCGGCCACGTCGATGCCGACCCCAATGATCACGAACCCACCCTTGTCACCTCGTCACCCGGGCGCGTCCCGGGTCACTCCACGGTCACGGACTTCGCCAGGTTGCGCGGCTGGTCCACTTCGTTGCCGCGGGCCGTCGCGAGCTCGCAGGCGAAGACCTGGAGCGGCACGGTGGCGACCAGCGGCTGAAGCAGCGTAGGCGTTGCGGGGACCGTGATGAGGTGGTCGGCGTACGGGACGACGGCCTCGTCGCCCTCCTCGGCGACGACGATGGTGCGCGCGCCCCGGGCCCGGATCTCCTGGATGTTGGACACGATCTTGTCGTGGAGGACCGAACGGCCGCGCGGTGACGGCACGATGACGACGACCGGGAGGCCCTCCTCGATGAGCGCGATCGGCCCGTGCTTCAGCTCGCCGGCCGCGAAACCCTCGGCGTGCATGTAGGCGAGTTCCTTGAGCTTGAGCGCGCCTTCGAGGGCGACCGGGTAACCGACGTGCCGGCCGACGAACAGCACGGTGTCGTGGTGGGCGAGGGACCGGGCCAGCTCGCGCACGGGTTCCATCGTCTCCAGGACCCGGTCGACCTCGCCGGAGATCGCGGAGAGCTGGCGCACCACCGTACGGATCTCGTCGCCCCATTTGGTGCCGCGCACCTGGCCGAGGTAGAGCGCCACGAGGTAGCAGGCGACGAGCTGGGTGAGGAAGGCCTTGGTGGAGGCGACGGCGACCTCGGGCCCGGCGTGGGTGTAGAGGACGGCGTCGGACTCGCGCGGGATCGTCGAGCCGTTGGTGTTGCAGATGGCGAGCACCTTCGCGCCCTGTTCGCGGGCGTGCCGCAGCGCCATCAGGGTGTCCATGGTCTCGCCGGACTGGGAGATGGCGACGACGAGGGTGCGCTGGTCCAGGATCGGGTCCCGGTAGCGGAACTCGCTGGCGAGTTCGGTCTCGCAGGGCAGCCGGGTCCAGTGCTCGATGGCGTACTTGGCGATCATTCCGGCGTGGAAGGCGGTTCCGCAGGCGACGATGACGACCTTGTCGACCTCGCGCAGATCCGCGGCCGTGATGCGTACCTCGTCGAGGTGGAGCGCGCCCTCCCCGTCGACCCGGCCGAGGAGGGTGTCGGCGACGGCCTGGGGCTGGTCGGCGATCTCCTTGAGCATGAAGGAGGCGTAGCCGCCCTTCTCCGCGGCGGACGCGTCCCAGTCGACGTGGTACTCGCGCACCTGGGCGAGCTCCCCGTCGAACCCGGTGACGACGACGCCCTCGCGGCTCAGCTCGACGACCTGGTCCTGGCCCAGCTCGACGGCGGACCGGGTGTGCGCGATGAAGGCGGCGACGTCCGAGGCGAGGAACCACTCGTCCTGCCCCACGCCCACGACGAGCGGTGAGTTGCGCCGGGCGCCGACCACCACGTCCGGCTGGTCCGCGTGCACGGCGACCAGGGTGAACGCCCCTTCCAGCCGCCGGCACACCTGGCGCATCGCCTCCGCGAGGTCTCCTCCGGCCGAGAACGCCTCGGCCAGCAGATGCGAGACGACCTCGGTGTCCGTCTCCGACTCCAGGGCGTGGCCGCGTCCGGTCAGCTCACGGCGCAGGGCCGCGAAGTTCTCGATGATCCCGTTGTGCACGACGGCGACCCGGCCCGCGTTGTCCAGATGCGGGTGGGCGTTGGTGTCGGTGGGCGCTCCGTGCGTCGCCCAGCGGGTGTGCCCGATACCGGTCCGCCCGGCCGGCAGCGGCCGGGCAGCGAGCTCCTTCTCCAGATTGACGAGCTTGCCCGCCTTCTTCGCGGCGGCGAGCCCGCCGTCCGCGAGAACGGCGACGCCCGCCGAGTCGTAGCCCCGGTATTCGAGGCGCTTGAGTCCTGCGACGACGACGTCCTGCGCCGACTGCCCACCGACATAACCCACGATTCCGCACATAGCGGCACCCTAAGGCCGGAAGCGCCTCGCGAGAGGAATGTTGGCCACATACAACTTCTTGTACATGACCCACACAGAGGGCGGTCGGACATGTCAGTGACCCAGATCGACATAGACGATGAAGCCTTGGAGCGGGCGATGGCCCTGTCCAAGGCCCGGACGAAGAAGGAGACCGTCAACCTCGCCCTGCGCTTCTACGCGGAGCAGCACGAGCGTGCGGCGCGGATCGGCCGCCACTTCGAGCGCGCTCGCGACTGGGGCGCGGTCGAGGACGCCGAGCGGCGGCATCGGGCGGAGAAGGACGGCCGGTGATCTACCTGCTCGACACCTCGGGCCTCGTCCGGCTGCTCTCCGACGCCTCTCTGCAGTCGGCGTGGTCCGAGGCGATCGAGGCCGGGACGATCGCCTCCTGCTATCCGCAGCGAGCGGAGTTCCTGCACGGCGCCCGGAGCGCACGCGAGTACGACGAGATCGTGGAGATGTTCACCGACCTCTACCCGGACGTCTCCGTGCCGAAGAGCGCGGGACGCTGGGTCGCCTCGGTCCAGCACCGCATGGCACGCGCCGGGCAGCACCGCGGCGCCTCCGCCGTGGACCTCGTCACCGCCGCCACGGCGGCCCACCACGGCCTGACGGTCCTCCATGACGACCTCGACTACCGCACGGTCGCCCGGCACGCTCCCGATCTGGGCGAACACAGCGTTCACGACGTGGCCTGAAGCTCCGGTGCGGGCCCGTGCGGAGTTCCGCACGGGCCCGCACCGGAGCGGGTTCAGTCCGTCAGGAGCAGTACTGCGCCTCCTTGCCGATCGACCGGTACATGCAGTCCGCGTTCTCGATCAGCTGGAGCACCGCGTCCCGATTGCGGGAGGTCTCGCGCTCGATGACCTCGTCGGGCGGGTAGAAGCCGCCACCGGACGCCGAGCGCGGGTACATCTCGAAGGTGTAGCCGAAGATCTTCTGCGAGCCCCACAGCCAGTCGTCGATCGACCCGTCGGTGATGTAGAGGTCACTGGACTGCTCGGCGGTGTACCCGTTGCTCGCCGCCATCTTCCGGCCCACCGCCGCGAACGCGTTGCGGTCGTCGGCGGTCATGCCGGGGGCGGTGTCGTTGTACGTGTAGCCGAAGGGCCACAGCACCAGTTCGCTGTACGTGTGGAAGTCGATGGCCGCCGTGATCTGCTGCTTCCCGCCGATCACCCGGCCGCGCACGAAGTCCGCCACGACCTTCGTCTCGGGCGCGGACTCGGCGGCCGCCCCCCGATAGGTCTCGGACGAGGGGCTGGAGGAGGAGCCGCCGCAGCAGCCCCACTTGTAGGCCCAGTTGCGGTTGAGGTCGGTGCCGACGGCGCTGGAGCCGGAGTTGGGCTGCCGGTTCTTGCGCCAGCTGCGGTAGGAGCCGGAGGCGATGTCGTACTCGCCGCCGTCCGGGTTCATGTCCGGCACGATCCACAGCTCCCGGCCGTCGACGGCCTGCTTGATCCGGGAGTCGGACCCGTAGCCCTGGCCCAGTTCGCGGAGCAGGTAGAGCGCCATCTCGACGGTCAGGTGCTCGCGGGCGTGCTGGTGGGCGGTGAACAGGACCTCGGGCTCGGCCTCGTCGGCGGCGACGTTGTCGCTGACCTTGACCGCGATGACGTCGCGGCCCTGGTAGGTCTTGCCGATGACGCGCTTGCTCATGATCGAGGGGTTCGCGGCGATGCGGGCGTCGATCGCCGCGTTCATCTCGGCGTAGTTGTGGTAGCGGGAGTCGGCGGGCGGGAAGTCGAGGGCGCTCACACCGTCCGCCGCGCGCGGCGCGGCGTCCGGGGCGGGCAAGGCCGCCAGTACGTGGCCGCGCGCCCGGAGCTTCCGGGCCTGGGCGGCGTCCGCGGTGATCACGACGCCGTGGTCGTGGACCTCGTCGATCGAGACGCCCGCGCGGGCGATGTCGGTGCGGGCGGCAGGGGTGGTGCGCCCGGATATCTCGTACTGGAGTGTCCGCTCGTCCGCGGCGACGGCCGCGTTCGGCGCAGCGTTCCCGGCGGTCGCCACGGTGGTGGCGGGGGCCGCGAGGGCGAGGGCGAGCAGAACGGTCAGGGCGGCGTTGCGTCGGGCCTTCGTCGGCCGGGATCTCCGTGCGGTGACGAGTCGCATGCTGGCATCTCCTGGGTCCGTCGGGGTGGGGGGTGGAGCTGTGCGACGGGCACAGGATGAACTCATGTCATGCGCGGGTCAAGATGGTCGTTCCGGCCATCGGCGGGCGTGGTGCTCCTGCGGCAGGGGGACCGCGAACGGCCGCCCGCCGCTCCTCGACCCCCGCGAACTCCCCCTACTCCCCTACTCCTTCCACTCCCCTACTCCTTCCACTCCCCTACTCCCCTACTCCCCTACTCCCCCAGCTTCCGGCGCAACGCGGCCCGCTCCGGCTCGGTGCCCGCGAGCGCCAGCGCCTCCCGGTACGCCTCAGCGGCCTCCCCGTCCCGCCCCAGCCGGCTGAGCAGGTCCCCCCGCGCCACGACGTACGGCGGGTACCCCCGCAGCCGGGGCTCCCCCGCCAACGCGTCGAGCAGCGCGAGACCGGCGCCCGGCCCGTCCCGCATCGCCACCGCCACGGCGCGGTTCAACGCCACCACGGGGGACGGGGTGAGCGTGAGGAGCACGTCGTACAGGGCCACGATCTGCGGCCAGTCCGTGGCCGCCACGTCCGCCGCCTCGTCGTGCAGGGCGGCGATGGCGGCCTGCACCCCGTACGGTCCGGCCGGCCCGCCGGTCAGCGCCCGGACGACCAGGGCACGGCCCTCCTCGATCATCGGCCGGTCCCAGCGCCCCCGGTCCTGGTCCGCCAGGAGCACCGGCTCGCCCTCCGGCCCGGTCCGCGCGTCGCGCCGGGCGTGGACGAGGAGCAGCAGCGCGAGGAGCCCGGCGCTCTCCCGCTCGGCGGGCAGCAGCCGGTGCAGTATCCGGGCCAGCCGGATCGCCTCCTCGGCCAGGTCGAGCCGCTGGAGACGGGGCCCCGAGCTGGCCGCGTACCCCTCCGTGAAGACCGAGTAGACGACCTGGAGGACTCCGGGCAGCCGCTCGGGCAGTTCGTCGGGGCCGGGCACCCGGAACGGGATCCGGGCCTCGCGGATCTTCTTCTTGGCCCGCACGATGCGCTGGGCCATGGTCGCCGTCGGCACGAGGAACGCCCGCGCCACCTCCGGTGTGGTGAGCCCCGCGAGGCACCGCAGGGTCAGTGCGGTGCGGTCCTCGGCGGCGAGGGCGGGGTGGGCGCAGGTGAAGAACAACTGGAGCCGGTCGTCGGGAAGTTCACCGACCGCGGCGGTGTCGGCCGCGGGGGCGGCGGCCTCGGCCCGTTCCGCGTCGGCCTGGAGGACGGCGAGCCGGGCCGCGTACGCCTGGTCGCGCCGCAGCCGGTCCACCGCCCGCCGCCGCGCCGTCGTCAGCAGCCAGGCCCCGGGCCGGGCGGGGACGCCCTCGGCGGGCCAGTGCCGCAGGGCCGCCTCGATCGCCTCGGACGTCACCTCCTCGGCCAGGTCGAGGTCGCCGAACCGACGGACGAGGGAGGCGAGCAGCAGCCCGCGCTCCTCCCGGAACACCGCCTCGACGGCCTCGGCGGCCACGCGGCCCTCCCCCGGGGGAACGCCCTCGCCCGGCACGGCTCTCAGGCCCCGAAGTCCGCGACCGGCCGGACGACGACCGAGCCGCCGTCGCGCGAGCCGGGACAGCGTGCGGCCCAGTCGAGGGCGGCGTCGAGGTCGGGCACGTCGATCACGAGGAACCCGCCCAGCAGCTCCCGCGTCTCGGCGAACGGCCCGTCCGTCACGGTCCGCTCCCCCGTCGGTGAGACCCGCACGGTGGTCGCGGTCACCAGGTCGGCCAGCGACTCCCCGGATACGTGGATTCCCGCGTCGCGTACGGCCTTGTCGTAGGCCATCCAGTCCTCGACGGTGCACTCGGGCGCGCCGCCCTGCTCGTCGACGGCCCCGCTGTGGATCAGCAGCATGTACTTCATGATCGGCTCCTGTCGCCTGTGTGGTCCCAGCCCTCAGGGCTGCTTACACCATGACGACGAACGGGACCGGTCCGGATCGACACACCGCCCGCACCTTTTTCACGACGGGTCATCGGCACCCGCCCCCGCCCGCCCGCAGACCCCCAGGCTGCACCAGCGGCGTCGCCCGCCCGCGTCGAGGAAGAGCCACCCGCAGCCCTTCCCCGGGCAGACGCGGACGGTGAGGCGGCGGGGGTCGGCGAGCAGGTCCGCGGCGCGCTGGGCCACGGCGTACAGCGGGAGCAAGGGCCCGGAATCCGGGTGCGGGCTCCAGCGCCCGAGGCCGTCGTCGCTCCGCACGAAGACCGCGTGGCGCATGGCCTCCTGGACCACATCGGCGACCCGGGCGAACGCCCCGTCGTCGCCCCGGCCCCGCTCCTCCGTGAGACAGCTGTACAACGCGCTCCGGAACTCCCGCGCGCCGGCGAGTGCGGCGCTCGCCTCCTCGGGCCGCTCCTTCGCCCTCCGCAGCAGCCGGGTGACCGTACGGTCGTCGAGGAGGTCCAGGTGCCCGGCCCAGATCGCGAGCGAGCGGTAGCCGCGCAGCCATTCGGAGCCGGGCAGTCGCTCGCCGCCCCACCCGGCGTAGGTGTTGCAGAACTCCAGGGCGGGGTCCCCGCTGGTGTTCCACGGCAGCCACTCCCCCCGCACCCGTACGGCGTACGTGGGTGGCGCGGGCCGCCGCAGGTCGGGGTCGTCCCGGCGTACCCGGTCGTACAGGGTCCGCAGGTCCCGCCCGGGCTCGGCGCCGAAGGCGGACCGCAGGGCGTCGCGCGTGGCCCGGTAGAGCCCGAGCGCGTCCGCCGACCGGCCGCTGCGGTGCAGGGCGACCATGCTGTCCGCGACGAGGCGTTCGCGCTCGGGGTGCTCCTCGGCGAGCGCGGGCAGCTCGGCGGCCACCCGCTCGTGCCGCCCCAGCGAGAGGAGGAGCCGGGCCCGCTCCTCCGCCGCCGACAGCCGCAGCGCGGCAAGCGGCCGGCCGATCCGGTCGCGCAGGGCCTCGTCCGCGACGTCCGCGAGCGGTTCCCCCCGCCACAGCTCCAGCGCCCGGTCGTAGCGGAGCACCCGCTCCTCGTCGTCCACGGCCGCCGAGGCGTCTCGCACAGCGTCCTCGAAGGCGCGGACGTCGATCTCGTGGCCGCCGGGGCGGAGGAGGTAGCCGTCGTTCCGCGTCTCCAGCTGTACGCCGTCGGGGCCGAGGGTGGCGCGCAGCCTGCCGATGTACGTGTGCACGGTGGACCGGGCCCCGGCCGGGGCCTCGCCGTTCCAGAGCAGGTCGATGAGCCTGCCGGTCGGAACGGCCCGGCCCGCCTCCAGGGCGAGGACGGCCAGCAGACACCGCTCCTGACGGCGCAGCCCCGCGAGCACGGGGCGCCCCCGGTGGAGGACGACGAAGGGCCCGAGCAACTGGAATTCCATCGGGAAAGCATCCAGCCGTCCCGGCCCCCGGGGCCACCCCTCCGACGCTCGACGATCACCGCGAGCCCGACATGATCCGAACGAGAGGCCCCAGGGAGTGTCCGCGAAGTGTCGTCGTCCGCCCTCCGGGCGGGGGCTGACGCCGCAACGGCTGCGCGCGCTGTCGAGCAGGTTCGTCAACCAGGCGGCGCCGGCCGCAGCGACATGGTGGTGGTGAGCCTTTGGTGAGCGACCCGGCGCATGCTTCGGAGCCAGGCGATCCCGACCTCCGACCTATGGGGAGTTCTCATGCGCAGCATCGTTCCCGTCGTTCCCGT
This sequence comes from Streptomyces sp. NPDC091287, assembly GCF_044768525.1. Lineage (NCBI taxonomy): Bacteria > Bacillati > Actinomycetota > Actinomycetes > Kitasatosporales > Streptomycetaceae > Streptomyces > Streptomyces sp. NPDC091287. The sequence continues at coordinate 414,258 of NZ_JBIVUV010000005.1, read as the reverse complement.
CGCTCTCGTCGCGGCCTGCGTGGCCGTCGTGGCCCTCGGTACGGCCCCCGCGGCGGCGGCCGCCCCGACCACCCCCGCTCCGCAGGGATCCGGCTGGCAGCCGGCCCCCTCGGCCCCCTGGGACGTCGCGGCGGGCGAACGGTGCGCGTTCCCCATCCACGGCGAGCCGATCGTGGACGAGGTCGTACGGCGCGAACTGCCCCCGCCCGCCGAGGGCGTCACGCGGAGCGCGTACAAGGGCGACCTCGTGGTCCGGGTGACGAACAAGGAGACCGGGGCGCACTACGACGCCGACGTGAGCGGCTCGGCCCTGGTCGACGTGTACGCCTCCGGGGCCCAGTCCTGGCGCGTGGTGGGCCCGGTGCTGGTGGGCGTCGGGGACGGCAACCTCGCGCGGGGGATGTATGTCGTCGACGGCGTCTACACAATCGGCATCAGCGCGACGGGAGCCAAGACCGTGACGGGTCCGGTGGTCGCGACGGACAGCATCTGCGACCGCATCGGCTGATCACGCGCCGAGCAGACACGGCAAGTCGTCGGCGTACGCGCGGACGTCGCGGCACCCTCCGCAGCACCCCGGCACGGACGACCGGAAGGCCCGGTCGCAGGCGTCGCAGTTCTGGAGGGGGACGACGGGCACGGCAGCGGGCGGAGGCGGCGGGAGCAGCGCGACGAGCCGGTGCCGCACCAGCTTCGCCGGGTGCCGGAGGGGCATGGGCGGATCATCGGTGAGCGCGACCCGCACGGCGTCCGGCCGCACTCCCCGCTCCAGCCAGGCGGCGACTCCGGGGGTGAGCCGCTCCACGTCCGCCTCGGAGAGGACGAACAGGGGCGCGGAGGCCTGGAGCCCCGCGAGCAGGCGGGCGGCCTCGTCGAACAACGGGGCGCTGGGCCTGCGAGGGAAGGGCAACGGCGGGGGCGGCGGCTTGGGCGCGGTGGGCGACGGCACGAGCCGGGGCACGGGCACGGGCTCCGCCACCGTTACAGGTACGGGTACGGGTACGAGCCCAGGTGCTGGTACGGGTGCGGGCGCGGGCTCCGCCTCCCGTACGGGCGGCTCCGGAGCGGGGACGGGGACGGGAGCGGGGGAGGGAGCCAGGGCAGGTACGGGAGCCGGGGCTGGAGCCGGGGCAGGAGCCGGGGCGGGGCATGGAGTCGCCGAAGCCGCAGCCGCGGCACCCGCCCGCCGGGCCGCCGCCTCCGGGTGGTTGTACGACTCCGTACGCGTGGCCACCCGCCCGCCCTGGACGCGCTCGCGGGCGCGGCGCAGGAAACCGTGATGCTCCAACTCCCGCAGCCCGGCGGCGATGCGCGCCTCGCTCTCCGGGAAGATCGCGGCAAGGGCCTTGACGCCGATGGGGCTCCCGGCGGGCAGCGACTGGATGTGGGTGCCGAGGCCGATGGCCAGCAGGGACATGCCCCGGTGCTGGGAGAGCCGGTTGGAGATGATCGAGTAGCCGTCGGTGAGCCGGATGTTGATGTGTACAACACCGGAGGACGGGGTGCGCGAGGGCGCGCTAACCTGCTGGGTATCCATCGGGAAGGGGGCTTTCCTTCTTGGTGGTCAGGTCCTCGGTCGGGATGCCAGTCCCGGCCGGGGGCCGTCTCATGTCTGGGGTGGTGGTCAGCGTGAGCATATGCCCGCCAACAGGTCATAAATCCAGCCCGGTTGGCACACTTCACCCATGTGAGTGACGACGCCCTCGCACGCTTACGTGCCCGCGCCCGCGTCCGCCCTCGCGTCCGCAGCCACAGGCCGGTCAGGGCGGGTTGGGTCGGGTTGGGTTATTTCCCCAGTACTTAAAAGCAAGTACTCAAAAGCTTTTACGTCGCGGCCGACCGCGACGCGGTCCGCCACGTCACGGTCGGCCGCGTCCCGGTCCACCGCATCGCGCTCCACCGGGTCGCGGCAGTCACGATCCGGTCTACCGGCTGCCTGCCGGGCAGGTGCAGACGGCTTCGTGGCGCGGGAGGGACGGGAGGGAGGCGAGCTGGGCGAGGGCCCGGGGGGTGGCCAGAGTGGTGGGGCCGTCGAGCATGTGCAGGCTGCGGGCGAAGCGCAGGAACAGGGCGGGGTGGTGGGGCAGGCGCGCGGTGACGGCTGCGAGGTAGCGGGTGGCGATGCGCGTGCCCAGGGGCGCGGTGGCGGGCTGCCAGGCCCGGTCGGCGGAGGTGTTGAGGAGCCACGGGCCACGGGCGAGGGCGGCGGCCCCTCGCTGGAAGGCCGGACCCAGCCGATCCAGTGCGCCGGGCGTGCCCTTGGTGCGGGCCGTGTGCGCGTGGCGGGTGAGGAGGGTGTCGAGGAGTGTGGCCTGCCGGGCGGCGACCGTCATTCCCTGTGCGTAGACGGGGTTGAGCGCGCAGATGCTGTCGCCGAGGGCTATGAGGCGTCCGGGCCAGCGGGGCAGACGGTCGTAGCGGTGCCAGCGGTTGACGGTGGAGCGGGTCTGCCTGACGGGGCCCTGCGGTGTGCCGTTGTCGATGATGTGGGCGAAGTCGGGGTTGTCGAGGGCTGCGGCGTACGCGCGGAAGCCGTCCTCGTCGGCGGGTGGGGCCTGGCCGCCCGCACCGATCAGGCCGAGCTGCCACAGGTCGGGGCCGATGCGGGCCGCGACGCCCCCTCGCGGTGAGTGCGGGGCGAGGGTGGGCTGGTAGGAGGCGAACCAGTCCTGGCCCGGGTCCGGTCGGAAGGTGTAGAAGCGCGAGGCGTAGGTGACCTTTCCGTCGACCACCAGGGTGTCGGGGAGGGGGTAGCCGGCGTCCGCGAGCCAGCGCGGCAGGCGGGTCGCGCGGCCGGTGGCGTCGACGACCAGGTCCGCCTGGACCACCTCGTCCCGCGCCTCGCCGTCGCGCGGACGGACCGTCACACCCACGCCGCCCGGTTGTTGGTCCAGGAGGATCGCTTCGGCGTGCAGGCCGTAGCGGAAGGCGACCGACGGCAGGGCGGTGACCCTTTCGCGCAGCACCTGTTCCAGGGCGGTGCGCGCCACCAGTTGGACGTCGAAGCCGACCGGGGTGCGGGGCGCCCAGCCGGTGGGGAACAGCATGCGGGTGGCCGAGGCGAAGTCCTCGACCGGGCAGCCGCGGGCGGCGAGTTCTTCGCGGAGCCCGGGGAAGAGCGCCTCCAGATGTTCGGCGCCGCGGGCCAGCAGGGCGTGGGGGTGGTGGGCCTGCGGGACGCCGGGGCGGGTCGCGGGCTCACCGGGCGCGGGGGGCGGGTCGCGTTCGATGACGGTGACGTGGCGGAAGTGCCCGGTCAGGACGCGGGCGGCCAGCAGGCCCGCGTAGCCGCCGCCCAGGACCACGGCCCTGTCCCAGGCGGGCGGCGGCAGTGCGGAGCCGGGTTCGCTGTCACCGGGACGCGGCCGAGGTGCCGCCGGCCTGGTCACGGGGTTCTCGCGGTCAGGATCACGTACCCGGCCCGGGGCAGGGCACCGCCCACGTCCACAGGGTCTGATGTGATGTCAGCCATGCCCAGACCTTTGCAGAGCGCAGTCAAAGCGCGGTCAAGCGGTAACGGCGGGGAGGAGCCACCCTCTACTCTCACGGGAGTTCATCGAACAACTGCTGGGAGAGACATGAACAGCACCGAGCCGACCTGGTTCAGGAGCAGCTGCAACACCGAAGACGGCCCGCGTCTCGGCTTCGGCCCGGCGGCCCGGGCAGCCCGGGCGGACTTCGTCACCTACACACCGGAGGCCTGAGCCATGTCCGTACCGCCGACCGTGCGGGTCAAGGCCTTCGACCACCTCGTCCTCAACGTCGGGGATGTCGAGCGGGCCATCGCGTTCTACTGCGGGCCCCTGGGCCTGGAGCCCGTACGGGTCGAGGAGTGGCGGGCGGGCAAGGTGCCCTTCCCCTCGGTCCGGGTCAGCCCGACCACGATCATCGACCTGCTGGACCGCCCACGCGGCGAGTCGAACGTGGACCACATCTGCCTCGTCGTCGACCCGCTCGACTGGCAGGAGGTCATCGACTCCGGCGTGTTCACGGTGAAAGAGGGCCCGGTCCCCCGCTTCGGGGCCCGGGGCTCGGCCACCTCGGTCTACGTACTCGACCCGGACGGCAACACGGTCGAGCTGCGCTGGTACCCGCAGGACGCCTGAGGGGGGCGGGCCCGCACACGGAACGGACGGGCGGGCCACCCCCGGCCCCCCGCACCGCCCCGCCACCCACGTGACCGAGCCCACCCCCCACTCCGTTAAAACTCCCGCAACAATGAACAGGTGATCACCTCACCCGCACGGAGCCCCCACCGTCGCACCGAGCATGCGCCGACCCCCTACGTCGACCTCTCGCGCGACGAGTGGAGCGCGCTGCGGGACAAGACCCCGCTGCCGCTGACCGCCGACGAGGTGGAGCGGCTGCGGGGGCTCGGGGACGTCATCGACCTGGACGAGGTGCGGGACGTCTATCTGCCGCTCTCCCGGCTGCTCAACCTGTACGTCCAGGCCACCTCCGGGCTGCGCGGCGCGCTGAACACCTTCCTCGGGGACGCCGGGAACGGGCACGGGGCGCAGCGCGGCACCCCGTTCGTCATAGGGGTCGCGGGCAGTGTCGCCGTCGGCAAGTCCACCAGCGCCCGTATCCTCCAGGCGCTGCTGGCCCGCTGGCCCGAGCACCCCCGCGTCGAGCTGGTGACCACGGACGGGTTCCTGCTGCCGATGAAGGAGCTCAAGGCGCGGGGGCTGACCTCCCGCAAAGGGTTCCCGGAGTCCTACGACCGGCGCGCCCTGACCCGCTTCGTCGCCGACATCAAGGCGGGCAAGGACGAGGTGACCGCACCCGTCTACTCGCACCTGATCTACGACATCGTCCCCGACGAGCGGCTCACCGTGCGCCGCCCCGACATCCTCATCGTCGAGGGCCTCAACGTCCTCCAGCCCGCGCTGCCCGGCAGCGACGGCCGCACCAGAGTCGGGCTCGCCGACTACTTCGACTTCAGCGTGTACGTGGACGCACGCGCCGAGGACATCGAGACCTGGTACCTGAACCGTTTCCGCAAGCTGCGCGCCACCGCGTTCCAGGACCCGTCCTCGTACTTCCGCAAGTACACCCAGGTCTCCGAGGAGGAGGCGCTGGACTACGCGCGCACCATGTGGCGGACCATCAACAAGCCGAATCTGCTGGAGAACGTCGCTCCGACGCGCGGCCGTGCCACCCTGGTGCTCCGCAAGGGTCCGGACCACAAGGTCCAGAAGCTGTCCCTGCGCAAGCTCTGATCCCTGCGTCCCGGAAGGGCGGCCGCCGCGTGCTGCACCTGCGTCTGATCGTGCCCGCCGACACCACGGACGAGGTCGTCGCCCTGCTGGAGTCGACCGTCGGCACCGCCCATCTGGTGGTCCTGCCGGGCGCCGCCCGCTCCCCCGCCGGCGACGTGGTGATGTGCGACGTGGCGCGCGAGGCCGGCGACGAGCTGATCGGTGCGCTGCGCCGGCTCGGCATCGACCGGTCCGGGTCGATCACCATGGAGAACATGGAGCTGACGCTCTCCGACCACGCCGACCGGGCGGAGGAGGAGGCCCCGGGCGACGGCGCCGACGCGGTGCTGTGGGAGGAGCTGACTGAGGCGACGCACGAGGAGTCGACGTTCTCCATCACCTACGTCTCCTTCCTCGCCCTCGCCACGATGCTCGCCGCCTGCGGGGTGATACTCGACAACGCGGTGCTGATCGTGGGCGCGATGGCGGTCGGCCCGGAGTTCGGGCCACTGGCCGGGATCTCCACGGCCCTGGTGCAACGCGCCCCGCGCCTGGTGGCGCGGTCGCTGTGGGCGCTGATCGGCGGGTTCGCCCTGGCGATGCTGATCACCGCGGGCTTCGCCTGGCTGATGGACGCCTTCGGCCTCTTCAACAGCGGGATGATCGACAAGCCCCGGCCCAACACCGGGTTCATCTGGCACCCGGACTGGATGTCGTTCGTGGTGGCGTTCCTCGCGGGCATCGCTGGGACGCTCTCGCTCACCTCCGCGAAGTCCGGGGCGCTGATCGGGGTGGCGATCTCGGTGACGACCGTCCCGGCCGCCGCCAACGCGGCCGTCGCGTTCAGCTACTCCGACTACCAGCAGACCATCGGCTCCGGGCAGCAGCTGCTCGCCAACCTCGGCGGGATCATCCTCGCGGGCACGCTGACGCTGCTGCTCCAGAAGGGCCTGCTGAGGTTCCGGCGCGCGCGGAAGCCCCCGGCGGATACACCGGGGGCTTCCGTACGCGCGTGACCCGTACGCACGTGCCCTGCGCGTGCCCCGTGCGCGGGCAACCCGTACGCGGGCGACCCTTACGCGGGCGACCCGTACGCACGTGCCCCGTACGCGGGCAACCCGTACGCGGGCGACCCGTGCGCGGGGCCGGGACCGGCGGCTCAGCCCAGCGCGGACTTCACCACATCGGCCAGCCGGCCCGCGACGGCCCGCGCCTGCTCGATATCGGCGGCCTCGACCATGACCCGCACCAGCGGCTCCGTCCCCGACTGACGCAGCAGTACGCGCCCGGTCTCGCCCAGCTCGCGCTCCGCCTCGACGACCGCGGTGGCCAGCTCGGACGAGGTGTTGACCCGGGTCTTGTCGACGTCGGGGACGTTGATCAGGACCTGCGGCAGGCGCTGCATGACCCCGGCCAGCTCGGCGAGGCCCCGGCCCGTGGCGGCGACGCGGGCCGCCAGCATCAGGCCGGTCAGCGTGCCGTCGCCGGTCGTGGCGTGGTCCAGGACGATGACGTGCCCGGACTGCTCACCGCCGAGCGCGAAACCCTCGGCCTTCATCGACTCCAGGACGTACCGGTCGCCGACCGCCGTCTGGACGAGCCGGATGCCCTCGCGCTCCATGGCCAGCTTGAAGCCGAGGTTCGACATCACGGTGCCGACAACGGTGTCCTTGCGCAGCTGACCGGCGTCCCGCATCGCGAGGGCCAGCACGGCGAGGATCTGGTCGCCGTCGACCTCCTCGCCCGCCGCGTCCACGGCGAGGCAGCGGTCGGCGTCGCCGTCGTGCGCGATGCCGAGGTCGGCCCCGTGCTCGACGACGGCGGCGCGCAGCAGCTCCAGGTGGGTGGAGCCGCAGCCGTCGTTGATGTTCAGGCCGTCCGGGTCCGCCCCGATGGTGACGACTTCGGCCCCGGCCCGCGCGAACGCCTCGGGCGAGACCCGGGCGGCGGCGCCGTGCGCCTCGTCCAGGACGACCTTGAGCCCGTCGAGCCGGTTGGGCAGGACGCCGATGAGGTGGGCGACGTACCGGTCGAAGCCCTCCGTGTAGTCGGTGACCCGGCCGACGCCGGCGCCGGTCGGGCGGCTCCACGGCTCACCGGTGCGGTGCTGCTCGTAGACCGTCTCGATCCGGTCCTCCAGCTCGTCGGCGAGCTTGTGGCCGCCGCGCGCGAAGAACTTGACGCCGTTGTCGGGCATCGCGTTGTGACTGGCGGAGAGCATCACGCCGATGTCCGCGCCGAGCGAGCCGGTGAGGTAGGCCACGGCGGGCGTCGGAAGGACACCGACGCGCAGCACGTCCACACCGGCGCTGGCCAGGCCCGCCACGACGGCGGCCTCCAGGAACTCTCCGGAGGCTCGCGGATCACGTCCGACCACGGCGGTCGGGCGATGGCCCGCGAAGGTGCCCGCCTCGGCGAGTACGTGCGCCGCCGCGACCGAGAGGCCGAGCGCGAGCTCGGCCGTCAGATCGGCGTTGGCGACACCGCGTACTCCGTCCGTACCGAAGAGTCGTCCCACTGGTGTCCTCCGAAGTGCTCCGAAACCACAAACAACCACTGCACAGCAAACGAAACGAACTGAGCAACCAAACAACGAAAGCAAGGAAAAAGCGCAAAAAGGCACGTCGGGCGGCATGGCGCGACCGACCTGGCGGATATGCGACGGCGCTCACCGGGCCGCGCTTCCGCCCGGGCCGATGAACGTCTTATGCCGTTATACGCCCGCGAGCGCCGATAAACGAACGCCCCAGCAGCACGGAGTGTGCCGCCGGGGCGAACGTGACAGTCGAGCAGGCGATATTTAGCGCTTGCTGTACTGCGGGGCCTTACGGGCCTTCTTGAGACCGGCCTTCTTGCGCTCGACCGCACGGTCGTCGCGGGAGAGGAAGCCGTTCTTCTTCAGAATGGCGCGGTTGTTGTCCACGTCCGCCTCGTTCAGCGAGCGGGCCACACCGAGGCGCAGGGCGCCGGCCTGACCGGAGACACCGCCACCCGAGATGCGGGCCACGACGTCGTAGCGACCGTCGAGCTCGAGAACCTTGAAGGGCTCGTTGACTTCCTGCTGGTGCACCTTGTTGGGGAAGTAGTCCTCAAGGGTGCGACCGTTGATCTTCCACTTGCCGGTGCCCGGGATGATCCGGACGCGGGCGATGGCGTTCTTGCGACGGCCAAGGCCGGCCGCGGGCTGCGGGTCGCCGAAGCGGCCCGCGAGCGACTCGGAGGTGTACTCACCCTCGACGGGGACCTCGGACTCGAAGGTGGTCACCTCGGCGAAGGTCTCCTCGCCCTCGGTGCCCGCCGTGTCGTCGGCGGTCGTCTCAACAGTGGTCTCGGCCACGATTCTCCTCAGATCTTTCTGTATGTCTTAGGGGGTGGCCGGTACTACTGCGCGACCTGGGTGATCTCGAACGGGACCGGCTGCTGAGCAGCGTGCGGGTGCTGGTCGCCCGCGTAGACCTTGAGCTTCGAGAGCATCTGACGGCCCAGGGTGTTCTTGGGGATCATGCCCTTGATGGCCTTCTCGACGGCCTTCTCGGGGTTCTTCGCGAGCAGCTCGTCGTAGCGCACCGAACGGAGACCGCCCGGGAAGCCGGAGTGGCGGTACGCCATCTTCTGGGTCTTCTTGTTGCCGGACAGGTGAACCTTGTCGGCGTTGATGATGATGACGAAGTCGCCCATGTCCATGTGGGGGGCGTAGATCGCCTTGTGCTTGCCTCGGAGGAGGTTCGCAGCCGTGGTGGCCAGACGGCCCAGGACGATGTCCTGAGCGTCAATGATGTGCCACTGGCGCGTGACATCGCCGGGCTTGGGGCTGTACGTACGCACTTCGCAGCCTTCGCTTCTTCAGTGGATGGGATCCAGACACACGGCACCTCTGAAGCGATCATGCAGCTGGGGCTCACAATGCCGGGACGCTGCCCGTATGCGAGCCACTGGTAACTGCTCCAGGGAACCTACGTAAGGCCCTTCGCGTGAGAACGACGAAGCCAATACGTATAACAAACCGAGACCCTACCGGTGACCCCCCACCCGGGTCAAAACGCCCCCGCCGCACCACCCCGGCCCCGCCGACGCTTGAGGCGACCGTTTCAGCCCCGCCGGCGCTTGAGGCGACCGTTTCAGCCCCGCCGGCGTTTGAGGCGCGGGGGCCCGGGGGCAGCGCCCCCGCAACGGCGCCGCACGGCCAACGCACCGCACCCCGCCACCCCTGCGCACCGCACCCCACCCCGCCGCCGACCGCCAAGGTCACCGCACCCGCTGAACCCTCCGCTCGTCCCACACCGGCTCCGCCGTCTCCCGCACGACCCCGTCCGACCCGAAGACCAGATACCGGTCGAAGGACTTCGCGAACCACCGGTCGTGCGTGACGGCCATCACCGTGCCGTCGTACACCTCAAGACCGTCCTGCAACGCCTCCGCCGACTCCAGGTCCAGGTTGTCCGTGGGCTCGTCCAGCAGCAGCGCCGTCGTGCCGGCCAGCTCCAGGAGCAGGATCTGGAACCGCGCCTGCTGCCCGCCGGACAGCTTCTCGAACGGCTGGTCCCCCTGCCGCTCCAGCTCGTACCGCCGCAGCACCGACATCGCCCCGCCCCGGTCCTTGGCGTGCTCGGACCAGAGGATCTCCACCAGCGTCTTGCCGAGCAGCTCCGGATGCGCGTGCGTCTGGGCGAAGTGCCCGGGCACGACCCGCGCCCCGAGTTTCCACTCCCCCGTGTGCGCCACCGGCTCCCCCGCCAGCAGCCGCAGGAAGTGCGACTTGCCCGACCCGTTGGAGCCGAGGACCGCGACCCGCTCCCCGTAATAGATCTCCAGGTCGAACGGCTTCATCAGCCCGGTCAGCTCCAGGCCCTTGCAGGTCACCGCCCGCACCCCGGTCCGCCCCCCGCGCAGCCGCATCCTGATGTCCTGCTCGCGCGGCGGCTCCGGCGGCGGCCCGGCCTCCTCGAACTTCTTGAAGCGCGTCTGCATCGCGTGGTAGCGGTTCGCCATGTCGGGGCTGTTCGCCGCCTGCTGCCGCATCCGCAGGACGAGCGCCTTCAGCCGGGCGTGCTCCTCCTGCCAGCGCCGCAGCAGCTCCTCGAACCGGGCGAAGCGCTCCTTGCGCGCGTCGTGGTACGTGGCGAAGCCGCCGCCGTGCACCCAGACGTCGCTGCCCGCCGGGCTCGGCTCGACGCTGACGATCTTCTCGGCGGCACGGGACAGCAGCTCCCGGTCGTGGGAGACGAAGAGAACCGTCTTACGGGTCTCCTTCAGCTTCCCCTCCAGCCACCGCTTGCCCGGCACGTCCAGATAGTTGTCCGGTTCGTCGAGCAGCAGGACCTCGTCGGGCCCGCGCAGCAGCGCCTCCAGGACCAGCCGCTTCTGCTCACCGCCGCTGAGCGTGCGGACCTCGCGCCACTGCGCCTTCTCGTACGGGACGCCCAGCGCGGCCATGGTGCACATGTCCCAGACCGTCTCGGCCTCGTAGCCCCGCGCCTCCGCCCAGTCGCTCAGCGCCTGCGCGTACGCCATCTGCGCGGCCTCGTCGTCGACGGTGAGAATGCGTTCCTCGGCCGCGTCGACGGCCTTGGCGGCCTCCCTGATCCGAGGCTGGGCCACGGAGACCAACAGGTCCCGCACCGTCCGCTCGTCCCGCACCGAGCCCACGAACTGCGGCATCACGCCGAGCCCGCCGCTCACCGACACCGTGCCGCCGTGCGGCTGGAGCTCACCGGCGAGCAGCCGCAGCAAGGTCGTCTTGCCCGCCCCGTTCGCCCCGACGAGCGCGACGACGGCCCCGTCGGCCACCCGGAACGAGGCGTCGCCGAGCAGCACCCGCCCGTCCGGTAGGTAGTACTCCAGGTGGCCTGCTTCGAGATGTCCCATACACAGCATTGTCACGGTCCGCGAACTCCTGGCCCAACCGGTTTACATCACCCCCTAAACTGCGCCCATGAGCTTTGGGCAAGGGGGGGCCTCCTGGGGGCCCGGGGGCGACGGGACTCCGGACTGGGCGGCGCTGGCGGAGGAATCCGCGGCGCGCGCCCGCCGGAAGAGGCTGATGATGATCGGCGGTGGCGCGCTGGCCACCGTGGCGATAGGCGCGATCGTGACCACGGCCGTGGTCACGTCGAACGGCGGCGGCACGGGCAAGGCGGACAAGAACGCGAGCCAGTTGCCCGCACCCGCCGACCTCCCCGAGGACACCTCGGCGCCCGCGCCCTCGTTCTCCTCGGTCGCACCGCCGCCCCCGCCGGACCCCAAGGACTACATCTCCAGCGCCAAGAAGGACAAGGCGCCGATCACCGTGGACGGGTTCTTCCCCGGCAAGAAGCTCACCATGGGCGACCGCGTCCACCTCAAGGGCGCGACGAGCAACTCCGCGAAGTGCGCGACGGGCACCCAGGGCGCCCTCGGCTCGGTCCTCACGAACAACGGCTGTGGGCAGCTCATCCGGGCCACCTACCGCAAGGACGGGGTGGCGGTCACCGTCGGCATCGCCGTCTTCGGGACGGAGGCCCGCGCGAAGAAGGCCGTCGACCAGAGCTCGGGCGGCATCGCCTCCCTCAGCGGCGGCGGCGTCGACACCTTCTGCCGGGGCGGCACGGTCTGCCTGCGCACCGCCAACTCCTACGGCCGCTACGCCTACTTCACCGTCGGCGGCTTCCTGAACGGCAAGCGGGTCACCACCGCCGACAAGGACGTCTACGCGGTCAACAAGGACCTGACGAACTTCACCTTCCGCCAGATCCACCGCCGGGGCCAGCTCCAGGCCTCCCAGGCCGCCGCCGCCCCCAACGGCTGACGGGCCGACACTCTCGGCGCCGAACTCCCGTTCCAGCGAACGGGAGTTCCCGCCGGAGCAAGGTCAGCAGCAGCCCGCCCCCGGCAACGTCCGCACGTTCCGCGCCTCCACGGCACGGGCCGCCAGCAACTCGTCGGCCGGGTAGGCCACTTCCTCCAACGTCAGCCCGTGCGGGCGCACCACGTGCACCCCGGGGTCGCGCACCTTCGCGGCGAGCACCTCGGCGGGCCAGCCGGCCGGCCGCCGCCCGTCGCCGACGAACAGCGCCGCCCCGATCAGCGCCCGCACCATGTTGTGGCAGAACGCGTCCGCCTGCACGGTCGCGGTCAGCACCCCGGACGCCGGATCGCGTACCCAACTCAACTTCTGGAGCGTACGGATGGTCGTCGCGCCCTCACGCTTCTTGCAGTACGCGGCGAAGTCGTGCTCCCCCACCATCAACGCGGCCGCCTCGTTCATCGCATCCACGTCCAACGGCCGGTCGTGCCACAGCACATGACCCCGGGTCAGCGGGTCGACGCCACCGGGCCGGTCCCCCACCCGGTACGCGTACCGCCGCCACAGCGCGGAGAACCGGGCGTTGAACCCGGCAGGTGCGGGGGCCGCGCGCCAGATCCGTACATCCAGCGGCAGCCGGCCCGCCAGCCGTCGCAGCAGCTTCTCCTCGTGCTCGGCCCACACCGCCTCGGGCAGGTCCACGTGGGCCACCTGGCCGCGCGCGTGCACCCCGGCATCCGTCCGGCCGGCCACCGTCAGGTCGTAACTCACGGCGGAGCGGGTCACGGTCCGCAGCGCGGCCTCGATCTCGCCCTGCACCGTGCGCCGGCTGGTCTGCTTCGCCCAGCCGGAGAAGTCCTTGCCGTCGTAGGCCAGGTCCAGCCGCACCCGTACGAAACCGGGCTCCGCCTCGTCACTCACCGCGTCATCCTCTCCACTCCCCTGGTCAGCAGAACGGGCCCGCACCGCCCCGAAGGGTGATGCGGGCCCGTCCCGTGGTCTGTCTCAGAACGCTCAGGCGTCCTTCGACTCCGCGTCGTCGGCCGGCTTGGCGTCCTCGGCGGACTCGGCCGCGGGGGCCTCGTCCTTCTTGAGGGCGTCTTCCTTGACCGCACGCTTCGTCGCGGCCTCGGCCTCACCGGTGGCCTGCTGGGCCACGGTCAGCGCCTCGACCAGCTCGATGACCGCCATCGGGGCGTTGTCGCCACGACGGTTGCCGATCTTGGTGATACGGGTGTAGCCACCGGGGCGGTTCTCGTATCGGGGAGCGATCTCGGTGAAGAGCGTGTGGACGATGCTCTTGTCCGTGATCGTCTGGAGCACCAGGCGACGGTTGTGGATGTCGCCCTTCTTCGCCTTGGTGACGAGGCGCTCGGCGACCGGACGCAGGCGACGGGCCTTCGCCTCGGTCGTCGTGATGCGGCCGTGCTCGAACAGCGACTTCGCCAGGTTGGCGAGGAGCAGACGCTCGTGCGCGGCGCTGCCGCCCAGACGGGCACCCTTTGCGGGACGCGGCATGGTGATTCTCCTTGTGTGCTGCACCGGCCGTATCAGGTACCGGTGTCAGTTCCCGCGAGGCGGACGCCTCACAGAAGTAAAAGCAGCCGTTCGGGCCGGTGTTTCAGCCCGTCCGGCGATTGAGGACAAGTCCTCAGCCCCGGCCCGGGGGCACCCTCAAAACCGGGTACCCCCAGCCGGGAGGCGGCTCAGTACTGCTCGGTCTCCACGAAACCGGCGTCCGCGTCGTCGTCGGCGCCGAAGGCGTCGGCGGCGGCGGTCGGGTCGAAGCCGGGAGGCGAGTCCTTGAGCGCGAGGCCCATACCGGCCAGCTTCGCCTTGACCTCGTCGATCGACTTGGCGCCGAAGTTGCGGATGTCGAGCAGGTCCGCCTCGGAGCGGGCCACGAGCTCACCCACGGAGTGGATGCCCTCGCGCTTGAGGCAGTTGTACGACCGAACGGTGAGCTCCAGCTCCTCGATCGGCAGGGCGAGATCGGCGGCGAGCGCGGCGTCCGTGGGGGACGGGCCCATGTCGATGCCCTCGGCGTCGATGTTGAGCTCGCGCGCCAGACCGAACAGCTCGACCAGGGTCTTACCGGCCGACGCCATCGCGTCACGGGGACGCATGGCCTGCTTGGTCTCGACGTCGACGATCAGCTTGTCGAAGTCGGTGCGCTGCTCGACACGGGTCGCCTCGACCTTGTACGTGACCTTGAGCACCGGCGAGTAGATGGAGTCGACCGGGATCCGGCCGATCTCCTGGCCGACCTGCTTGTTCTGGACGGCGGAGACGTAGCCGCGACCGCGCTCGACGGTCAGCTCCATCTCCAGCTTGCCCTTGCCGTTGAGCGTGGCGAGAACGAGGTCGGGGTTGTGCACCTCGACACCGGCCGGGGGCGCGATGTCGGCGGCCGTGACCAGACCCGGGCCCTGCTTGCGCAGGTACATCACGACGGGCTCGTCGTGCTCCGAGGAGACGACCAGCTGCTTGATGTTGAGGATGAGGTCGGTGACGTCCTCCTTGACGCCCGGCACGGTGGTGAACTCGTGCAGGACCCCGTCGATCCGGATGCTGGTGACAGCGGCACCGGGGATCGAGGAGAGGAGGGTGCGGCGGAGGGAGTTGCCGAGGGTGTAACCGAAGCCCGGCTCCAGCGGCTCGATCACGAACCGGGAGCGGAACTCGTCGACGACCTCTTCGGTCAGCGACGGACGCTGAGCGATAAGCATGCGGTGATCCTTCAGTCGTGGGCACCCACTATTTGATGCCCGACAGATGTAACAAGGGTACGGGCGGTACGCCCCGTAAGAGGTGTACCGCCCGGACCGAACGCTACTGACGCACGGCCGTCACCGGCCGCGACGCATCAGACGCGGCGACGCTTCGGCGGACGGCAGCCGTTGTGCGGCGTCGGGGTGACGTCCTGGATCGAACCGACCTCGAGGCCCGTGGCCTGGAGGGAGCGGATCGCGGTCTCACGGCCGGAGCCGGGACCCTTGACGAAGACGTCGACCTTGCGCATGCCGTGCTCCTGCGCGCGGCGGGCGGCCGACTCGGCGGCCATCTGCGCGGCGAAGGGGGTGGACTTGCGCGAGCCCTTGAAGCCGACGTGGCCGGCGGAGGCCCAGGAGATCACGTTGCCCGAGGGGTCCGTGATCGAGACGATGGTGTTGTTGAACGTGCTCTTGATGTGCGCGTGGCCGTGAGCGACGTTCTTCTTTTCCTTGCGACGCACCTTCTTGGCTGCGCCCTGACGACCCTTGGGGGGCATGTCTTTACTCCAGATGGAGAGGGGAGGTGATCGGTCCTACAGCGAAGACCGCTGGATGCTGCGGGTTCCGGGGAACCGGAGGTCCGCAGTGCGTCCGCTGAGGACTACTTCTTGCCCGGCTTCTTCTTACCGGCGATGGCGCGACGCGGGCCCTTGCGGGTACGCGCGTTCGTGCTGGTGCGCTGACCGTGGACCGGCAGACCACGGCGGTGACGAATGCCCTGGTAGCAGCCGATCTCGATCTTGCGGCGAATGTCGCCCTGGACCTCGCGGCGGAGGTCACCCTCGGTGCGGAGGTTGGCGTCCACGTACTCGCGGATCTTGACGAGGTCTTCCTCGGCAAGGTCGCGGACGCGGGCGTCCGGGTTCACGCCGGTGCTGGCGAGGATCTCCTTGGACCGGGTGCGCCCGATACCGAAGACGTAGGTGAGGGCAACCTCCACGCGCTTTTCGCGCGGGATGTCAACACCTGAAACGCGTGCCATTCAATGGCTCCAGTTGTTAGATCGGGGGTCTTCCGCAGTGCCACTCCCGACCGCCGACCGCTCACGAGGAGCGATGGTACGTCCGGGTCCCCGGCCCCCGCCGGAGGTGTCGTCAGCCGTGGCTTGGACGGGCACTGCGTATGTACGAATTACGTGCGTCGCGCGAAGAACTGCGAGATGCAGGCGGTCGTGCGTCAGCCCTGGCGCTGCTTGTGGCGCAGGTTGTCGCAGATGACCATGACCCGACCGTGACGGCGGATCACCTTGCACTTGTCGCAGATCTTCTTGACGCTCGGCTTGACCTTCATGGGATGTCAGGTTCTCCGGGTCAGTGCCATCACCCGCCGAAACGGGATGCCGGCAAGATCTACTTGTAGCGGTAGACGATCCGGCCACGCGTCAGGTCGTACGGAGAGAGCTCCACCACGACCCGGTCATCCGGGAGGATGCGGATGTAGTGCATCCGCATCTTGCCGCTGATGTGCGCCAGGACCTTGTGACCGTTCTGGAGCTCCACCTTGAACATTGCGTTCGGGAGGGACTCGATCACGGTGCCCTCAATCTCGATGGCACCTTGCTTCTTGGCCACGCTTCGCCTTTCGAATCGGCTACCTTGATCGGCTCTTGATTATCGGTGTGCTGATATGCGGGCACACTGATGCACGAGAGCCGACGAGTCAGTCTACGTCAGCGGACTCCAAAAGACGAATCCGTCAAGTTTGCCCAGCCGGGGTGATCCTTAGACCTCCCCGAGGGGTCACATCACCCGAGAGGGTCGGGAGCCGCCTCGACCCCGTACTCCGCGAGCTTCGCCCTGCCGCAGTCCGGGGCGGTCAGGACCAGCGGGCCCTGCTCGGTCAGGGCGATGGAGTGCTCCCAGTGCGAGGACCAGGTGCCGTCCGTCGTGATGACCGTCCAGTCGTCGCTCAGGGTCTCCGTCCGCGCTGTGCCGAGCGAGACCATGGGCTCGATCGCCAGGCAGACGCCCGGGACCAGCTTGATGCCCTTGCCGCGCTTGCGGGAGACGTAGTTCAGCAGGTGCGGGTCCATGTGCATCTCGGTGCCGATGCCGTGGCCGCCGAAGTCCTCGATGATCCCGTACTTGCCGGTCGCCGGGCGGGGCTGGCGGCGGATGTAGGTCTCGATCGCCTTGGAGATGTCGACGAGGCGGTTGTTCACCTTCATCGCGGCGATCCCGGCCCACATGGACTCCTCGGTCACCCGGGAGAGCTCGATCAGCTCCGGAGCGTGACCGGTGCCCACGAAGGCGGTGTAGGCCGCGTCGCCGTGCCAGCCGTCGACGATCGCGCCGGCGTCGATCGAGATGATGTCGCCGTCCTTCAGGACCGTCTTCTCGTCCGGGATGCCGTGGACGACGACCTCGTTGACCGAGGTGCAGATGGTCGCGGGGAACCCGCCGTAGCCGAGGAAGTTCGACTTGGCGCCGTGGTCGGCGATCACCTTGCGGGCGACCTGGTCCAGGTCGTGCGTGGTGGCCCCCGGAACGGCCGCCTCGCGGGTGGCGGCGTGAATGGCAGCGACCACCAGGCCCGCCTCGCGCATCTTCGCGATCTGCTCGGGGGTCTTGATCTGCACCATTGCTCGGCGCCTCTCTGCATCGACGGTGACGGGTACGGCTCGGCGTGTTCAACGATACGGGCGCAAGCAGTCGGCCGCGGCGCCCTGAGGCGCCGCGGCCGGCTTGCACTACGGGTGGTGCGGTGGTGACGCTCAGCCCTGGTCGGAGGCCTTCAGCGCCTCCATGGCGCGCGCGGTCACGTCCGCGACCTTGCCCAGCGCCGAGATGGTCACCACGAGGCCCTGGGCCCGGTAGTAGTCGATGATCGGCTCGGTCTGCGTGTGGTAGACCTCCAGCCGGGTGCGGACCGTCTCCTCGCTGTCGTCGTCCCGCTGGTACAGCTCGCCGCCGCAGGCGTCGCAGACGCCCTCGGTCTTCGGCGGGTTGTACGTCAGGTGGAAGACGTGCGCGCTGTTGTTGCGGCAGACGCGGCGACCCGCGATCCGCTTCACGACCTCGTCCTCGGGAACCTCGAGATCGAGTACCGCGTCCAGCTTTACGCCCTCGTCCTTGAGCATCACGTCAAGGGCTTCGGCCTGTCCGACGTTCCGCGGGAAGCCGTCCAGCAGGAAGCCGCCGGCGGCGTCCGACTGGGCCATGCGGTCCTTGGCCATCCCGATGGTGACCTCGTCCGGCACCAGCTGTCCCGCGTCCATGTAGGCGCGGGCCTGCTTGCCAAGGTCGGTGCCCTGGCTGATGTTGGCGCGGAAGAGGTCGCCCGTCGCGATGTGCGGAATCGAGAGGTTCTGAGCAAGGTACGCAGCCTGCGTTCCCTTGCCGGCACCCGGAGGCCCGACGAGGACGATTCGCATCAGCGGAGGAACCCTTCGTAATTGCGCTGCTGGAGCTGACTCTCGATCTGCTTCACGGTTTCCAGACCCACACCCACGATGATGAGGATGCTCGTCCCGCCGAAGGGGAAGTTCTGGTTAGCCCCGCCGAAGCCTGCCAACGCCATCGTCGGCACCAGAGCGATCAGGCCCAGATACAGCGAGCCCGGCCAAGTGATCCTGTTGAGCACGTAGCTCAGATACTCGGCAGTAGGTCGACCTGCCCGGATACCCGGGATGAAGCCACCATACTTCTTCATGTTGTCCGCGACTTCGTCGGGGTTGAACGAAATGGCCACATAGAAGAAGGCGAAGAACACGATGAGTACGAAGTACGTCGCGATGTAGTACGGGTGGTCACCGGTCACGAAGTTGTCCGTGATCCAGGTCGCCCAGCCCGCCTGCGAGTTGGAGAACTGGACGATCAGCGCCGGGATGTAGAGCAGCGACGAGGCGAAGATGACCGGAATCACACCCGCCTGGTTCACCTTCAGCGGGATGTACGTGGACGTACCGCCGTAGGACCGGCGTCCGATCATGCGCTTCGCGTACTGCACCGGAATGCGGCGCTGGGCCTGCTCGACGAAGACGACGAGGCCGACCATCACGAAGCCGATGAGGATGACCGTGCCGAACTCGATCCAGCCGTCGGCCAGCTTGCCGCTCTCCTTGATGGCCCACAGGGCGCCGGGGAACGTGGCCGCGATCGAGATGAACATCAGGATCGACATGCCGTTGCCGATGCCGCGGTCGGTGATCAGCTCACCGAGCCACATGACGGCGGCCGTACCGGCGGTCATCGTGAGGACCATGATGATCGTGGTGAAGATCGACTTGTCCGCGACGATCTGGCTGCCCACGGAACAGTTCTGGAAGAGCGCACCGCTACGGGCGGTGGCCACCAGGCCGGTGCCCTGGAGGATGGCCAGCGCGACCGTCAGATAACGCGTGTACTGCGTGATCTTCGCCGTGCCGGACTGCCCCTCCTTCTTCAGGGCTTCCAGGCGCGGGATCACGACGGTCAGCAGCTGGAGAATGATGCTCGCCGTGATGTACGGCATGATGCCGAGCGCGAAGATGGTGATCTGCAGCAGGGCGCCACCGCTGAACATCTGCATCAGACCGAGGAGGCCACCCGAGTCGGCCTGGTCGATGCACTGCTGCACCTTCGAGTAGTCGACGCCAGGGGCCGGGACATGCGCCCCGAGCCGATAGATCACGATGATGCCGAGCGTGAAGAGCAGCTTCTTGCGCAGGTCGGGCGTCTTGAACGCTCGGGCGAACGCGGTGAACACGGTGCCTCCTGCGACCCCCGCGCTATGCGTCAGAGGCGACGGGTCTGGATGGGACTGGATGGGATCGGATACAAGGCAGCCCTACATCGTAAGGAGGCCACAAAAGATTAACGGCGCCACCCTACCCGGCCCAGGACTGAGCGGGAAACACGCGCCGCACACCGGTGCACGGCCCGCTTCCCGGCCCACGCCGCGAAAGACCGGCCAAGCCGCACCATTTGGGACGTGAACGCCCCTTGGCTCCCCCACCGCCGGTGCGGTGGACACCCGTTCAACCTTTCCCGAGCCTTTACGGTTCCCGTACAGCGGCACAAACGCAGAAAAGCCTGGCCGGCCACCTCCGAGGAGGCAGCCGGCCAGGCTCAGTTCTGTCCCGTGGCTCAGACGAGCTCGGTGACCGTACCGCCGGCGGCGGTGATCTTCTCCTTGGCGGAGCCGGAGACGGCGTCAACCGAAACCTGCAGTGCCACGGAGATCTCGCCCTGTCCGAGGACCTTGACGAGGTGGTTGTTGCGCACAGCGCCCTTGGCGACCAGGTCGGCCACCGTGACCTCTCCACCCTCGGGGTAGAGCGTCGCGAGCTTGTCCAGGTTCACGACCTGGTACTCCGTGCGGAACGGGTTCTTGAAGCCCTTGAGCTTCGGGAGACGCATGTGGAGGGGCATCTGGCCACCCTCGAAGCGCTCCGGAACCTGGTAACGAGCCTTCGTACCCTTGGTACCACGGCCTGCGGTCTTACCCTTGGACGCCTCACCACGACCCACACGGGTCTTGGCGGTCTTGGCGCCCGGGGCAGGCCGGAGGTTGTGGGCCTTCAGCGGGCTGTTCTCCGCCATGTCAGTCAACCTCCTCAACCGTCACGAGGTGGCGGACGGTGTGAACCATTCCGCGGAACTCGGGGCGGTCCTCCTTGACAACCGAGTCGTTCAGGCGCTTGAGCCCGAGCGAACGCAGGGTGTCGCGGTGGTTCTGCTTGCTGCCGATGTACGACTTCGTCTGCGTGATCTTGAGGCGAGCCATTACGCACCCGCTCCCGCACGTGCACGAAGCAGAGCCGCGGGGGCGACGTCCTCGAGGGGCAGACCGCGGCGGGCCGCGATCTCCTCGGGACGCTGCAGGCCCTGGAGGGCCGCCACGGTCGCGTGCACGATGTTGATCGCGTTGGACGAACCAAGCGACTTCGACAGGATGTCGTGAACGCCGGCGCACTCGAGCACGGCACGCACCGGGCCACCGGCGATAACGCCGGTACCGGGGGACGCCGGCTTGAGCAGGACGACGCCCGCAGCCTTCTCGCCCGTGATCGGGTGAGGGATGGTGCCCTGGATGCGCGGGACCTTGAAGAAGTTCTTCTTGGCCTCTTCGACACCCTTGGCGATGGCCGCGGGAACTTCCTTGGCCTTGCCGTATCCGACACCGACGGTGCCGTCACCATCGCCCACCACGACCAGCGCGGTGAAGCTGAAGCGACGACCACCCTTCACAACCTTGGCGACGCGGTTGATCGCGACGACGCGCTCGACGTACGCGGTCTTCTCGGCGGCGCTGGCGCCACCGTCACGGCCCTTCCGGTCCCGCCGCTCGCCGCCACCGGCACCGCTTCCGCGGCGCTGGGGTCCAGCCATTGGAATTACCTCTCTCTGTTACGGACGCTGTGCGTAGGAACCGGGGCTTAGAACTTCAGCCCGGCTTCACGGGCGGCGTCAGCCAGAGCGGCAATCCGCCCGGCGTACTGGTTGCCACCGCGGTCGAACACGACGGCCTCGACGCCTGCGGCCTTGGCACGCTCGGCGACCAGGGCGCCGACCTGCTGGGCCTGGGCGCTCTTGTCACCCTCGCCACCACGGATCGAGGTGTCCAGGGTCGACGCCGACGCGAGCGTGTGGCCCGCGATGTCGTCGATGACCTGGGCCACGATGTGGCGGTTGGAACGCGTCACGACCAAGCGAGGACGCTCCGGCGAACCGGAGATGTGCTTGCGGACGCGGATGTGGCGGCGCTTGAGAGCGGCACGCTTGTACGCGTCGCCCTTGGCGATCTTCACACCGTATGCCATGGCTACTTACCAGCCTTTCCGACCTTGCGGCGGATGACCTCGCCCGCGTACTTGACGCCCTTGGCCTTGTACGGGTCGGGCTTCCGCAGCTTGCGGATGTTGGCGGCTACCTCGCCGACCTTCTGCTTGTCGATGCCCTCGACGCTGAGCTTCGTGGGCGACTCGACCTTGAAGGTGATGCCATCCGGAGCCTCGATGAGGATCGGGTGGCTGTAGCCCAGGGCGAACTCCAGGTTGGAGCCCTTCGCCTGGACGCGGTAACCGACACCGCTGATCTCGAGCGCCTTGGAGTAACCCGCGGTCACGCCGGTGATCATGTTCGCCACCAGCGTGCGGGACAGGCCGTGGAGGGCCTTGTTCTGACGCTCGTCGTTCGGGCGGGAGACGTTGAGCACGCCGTCCTCACCCTTGGAGACCTCGATCGGCGCGGCAACGGTGTGCGTGAGGGAACCCTTGGGGCCCTTCACCGCGACCGTACGGCCATCGATGGTGACGTCCACACCGGCGGGAACCTGGATGGGGAGCTTGCCGATTCGCGACATGAGCTTTCCTTCCTTTCCCGACTACCAGACGTAGGCGAGGACTTCCCCACCTACGCCCTTCTTGCCTGCCTGCTGGCCGGTCAGGAGACCGTGGGACGTGGAGATGATCGCCACGCCCAGGCCGCCGAGAACCTTCGGCAGGTTGGTGGACTTTGCGTATACACGCAGACCCGGCTTCGAAATCCGCTTGATGCCGGCGATCGAGCGCTCGCGGTTCGGGCCGAACTTCAGCTCGAGGACGAGGTTCTTGCCGACCTCGGCGTCCTCGACCTTCCAGCCGGTGATGAAGCCCTCCTGCTGGAGGATCTCCGCGATGTGCGACTTGATCTTGCTGTGCGGCATCGAGACATCGTCGTGATATGCCGAGTTCGCGTTACGCAGACGCGTGAGCATGTCTGCGATGGGATCAGTCATGGTCATGAGTTGGCCTTCGGCCTCTCTCGCCGGGGTTTCCTGTATGCGCCATCCCTCTCCCCACTCAGTGGCGGGACGGGTGCGGTGCGGGGACCTACGGCGTAGTAAGTCGGTCTTGGGCGGCAGGCGCCCAACCCTTCAAGCCTACGGCATGAAAGGACGGGCTCCTGCCGACCCAGATGCTTACCGAGAGTCTCCGGAACTTCCCTTTGCCCGAGGGCAGAGGGGAGTTACCAGGAGCTCTTGGTCACGCCCGGCAGCTCGCCACGGTGAGCCATCTCACGAAGGCACACGCGGCACAGGCCGAACTTGCGGTAGACGGAGTGGGGCCGGCCGCAGCGCTGGCAGCGGGTGTACCCGCGCACGCCGAACTTCGGCTTACGGGCGGCCTTAGCGATCAGAGCCTTCTTCGCCACGGTCAGTTCTCCTTGAACGGGAAGCCGAGGTGACGAAGGAGGGCACGACCCTCGTCGTCGTTGGTCGCCGTGGTGACCACGGTGATGTCCATGCCCCGGACCCGGTCGATCTTGTCCTGGTCGATCTCGTGGAACATGACCTGCTCCGTGAGACCGAAGGTGTAGTTGCCACGGCCGTCGAACTGCTTCGGCGACAGGCCACGGAAGTCACGGATACGCGGAAGCGCGAGCGACAGCGTACGGTCCAGGAACTCCCACATCCGGTCACCACGGAGGGTGACGTGGCAGCCGATCGGCTGGCCCTCGCGCAGCTTGAACTGCGCGATGGACTTGCGGGCCTTGGTGACGGCCGGCTTCTGGCCGGTGATCGTGGTGAGGTCCTTGACGGCACCGTCGATCAGCTTGGAGTCGCGGGCGGCGTCGCCCACACCCATGTTGACCACGATCTTGACCAGACCGGGAACCTGCATGACGTTCTCGTAGGAGAACTCCTCACGCAGCTTGCCGGCGATTTCCTCGCGGTAGCGCGTCTTGAGACGCGGCGCAGTGGTGGCAGTCATCAGATGTCCTCACCGGTCCGCTTGGCAACGCGGATCTTGTTGCCCTCGTCGTCAAAGCGGTAGCCGACGCGGGTGACAACCTTGTTGCCGTCCTTCTCCACGACCAGCTGCACGTTGCTGATGTGGATCGGGGCCTCGGTGGTGACAATGCCACCCGTCTGCGAACCGCGAGCCGTCTGACCGGCCTTGGTGTGCTTCTTGACCCGGTTGACACCCTCGACGAGGACGCGGTCCTGCGTGGGATAGGCCACGATGACCTTGCCCTGCTTGCCCTTGTCCTTACCGGTGATGACCTGAACCAGGTCGCCCTTCTTGATCTTCATGCTTACAGCACCTCCGGCGCGAGCGAGATGATCTTCATGAACTTCTTCTCGCGCAGCTCCCGGCCCACCGGGCCGAAGATGCGGGTGCCGCGGGGGTCGCCGTCGTTCTTCAGAATGACGGCGGCGTTCTCGTCGAAGCGGATGTACGAGCCATCCTGACGACGACGCTCCTTGACGGTGCGAACGATGACGGCCTTGACGACGTCACCCTTCTTCACGTTGCCACCGGGGATCGCGTCCTTGACGGTGGCGACGATGACGTCACCGATACCCGCGTAGCGGCGACCCGAGCCACCGAGAACACGAATGGTGAGAATTTCCTTCGCACCCGTGTTGTCGGCGACGCGCAGTCGCGACTCCTGCTGGATCACGTCTATCTCCTGATCGTCTGCCGGTTCCCGGCGGGTGCCTCTCCGTTACCGGGGAGGCACCCCACCGAGCCTGGCGGAACTGACCTGAGGGGAGAATCCCTCAGGAATTACTTGGCCTTCTCGAGGATCTCGACGATGCGCCAGCGCTTCGAGGCGGACAGCGGACGCGTCTCCATGATGATGACGCGGTCGCCGACGCCTGCAGCGTTCTGCTCGTCGTGGGCCTTGAGCTTGTTCGTACGGCGGATGACCTTGCCGTACAGCGCGTGCTTCACGCGGTCCTCGACAGCGACGACGACGGTCTTGTCCATCTTGTCGCTGACGACCAGACCCTCACGGGTCTTGCGGAAACCGCGGTCGGTGTTCGTCTCAGTCACAGTCTTCTCGCTCATCAGGCGCTCTCCACCGTCTCGATGCCCAGCTCGCGCTCACGCATCAGGGTGTAGATCCGGGCGATGTCCTTACGGACGGACTTGAGCCGGCCGTGGTTCTCGAGCTGGCCCGTCGCCGCCTGGAAGCGGAGGTTGAACAGCTCTTCCTTGGCTTCGCGGAGCTTGTTGAGGAGCTCCTCGTCGCCCAGCTCGCGCAGCTCGGACGCCTTGGTACCGGCCGACATCACGACTCACCTGCCTCGCGCCGAACGATCCGGCACTTCATCGGAAGCTTGTGAGCAGCGCGGGTGAGCGCCTCACGAGCAATCTTCTCGTTCGGGTAGGACAGCTCGAACATCACCCGACCCGGCTTGACGTTCGCGATCCACCACTCGGGAGAACCCTTACCGGAACCCATGCGGGTCTCGGCAGGCTTCTTCGTCAGGGGACGGTCCGGGTAGATGTTGATCCAGACCTTGCCGCCACGCTTGATGTGACGGGTCATCGCGATACGAGCGGACTCGATCTGACGGTTCGTCACGTACGCCGGGGTCAGCGCCTGGATGCCGTACTCGCCGAACGCAACCTGCGTGCCACCCTTGGACATACCGCTGCGCTTCGGGTGGTGCTGCTTGCGGTGCTTGACCCTACGGGGGATCAGCATTTCGGTCAGGCCTCCGTTCCGGTGCTCTCAGCAGCCGGAGCAGCGGCGGCGGGGGCGTCGGCCTTGGGGGCCTCGGCTGCCGGCGACTGCTGCGGCTTACGGCCGCGACCGCCACGCTCGCCACCACGGCCGCCACCACGGCCGGCCGGGCGGTCGGTGCCGCCACGAGCCGGACGGTTGCCGGCGCGGGCCGCGGCGTTCTCGGCGCGAACCTCGGCGATGTTCTTGACGTCGCCCTTGTAGATCCAGACCTTCACGCCGATGCGGCCGAAGGTCGTCTTGGCCTCGAAGAAGCCGTAGTCCACGTTGGCGCGGAGCGTGTGCAGGGGCACGCGGCCCTCGCGGTAGAACTCCGAGCGGGACATCTCGGCGCCGCCGAGGCGACCGCCGCACTGGATCTTGATGCCCTTGGCGCCGGCCTTCATCGAGCTCTGCATGCTCTTACGCATGGCACGACGGAAGGAGACGCGGGAGGAGAGCTGCTCGGCGACGGCCTGGGCCACCAGCTGAGCGTCCACCTCGGGGTTCTTGACCTCGAGGATGTTCAGCTGGACCTGCTTGCCGGTCAGCTTC
Source organism: Streptomyces sp. NPDC091287 (assembly GCF_044768525.1). Lineage (NCBI taxonomy): Bacteria > Bacillati > Actinomycetota > Actinomycetes > Kitasatosporales > Streptomycetaceae > Streptomyces > Streptomyces sp. NPDC091287. Next base: position 388,526 of record NZ_JBIVUV010000005.1, on the reverse strand, counting down.
TCCAGCTCGCCGCGGATGCGATCGGCCTCGGCGCCACGGCGACCGATGACGATGCCCGGACGGGCGGTGTGGATGTCAACGCGGACGCGGTCGCGGGTGCGCTCGATCTCGACCTTCGAGATGCCGGCCCGCTCCATGCCCTTCGTCATCATGCGACGAATGGCGACGTCTTCCTTGACGTAGTCCTTGTACAGCTTGTCGGCGTACCAGCGGGACTTGAAGTCCGTGGTGATGCCGAGCCGGAACCCGTGCGGGTTTACCTTCTGGCCCATTACCGGGTTCCTTCCTTGCTGCTGACGACCACGGTGATGTGGCTGGTCCGCTTACGGATCCGGTAGGCACGGCCCTGAGCACGCGGACGGAACCGCTTCAGGGTCGGACCCTCGTCCACGTACGCCTCGCTGATGACCAGCGAAGAGGCGTCAGGGTGGTCGTAGTTGTGTGCAGCGTTGGCGATGGCGCTGTCCAGCACCTTGCCAACCGGCACGCTCGCGGCCTGCGGGGCGAAACGCAGGACCGCCTGAGCCTCCGTGGCATCCATGCCACGGATGAGGTCCACCACTCGGCGGGCCTTCATGGGCGTGACGCGGATGTACCGCGCCTGGGCCCTGGCTTCCATGGTTGTCCCTTCGGTGTGAGTCATAGTCGTTTCCACCCCGCGCTAGCGGCGCTTCGACTTCCGGTCGTCCTTGACGTGGCCGCGGAAGGTGCGAGTCGGCGAGAACTCGCCGAGCTTGTGGCCGACCATCGACTCGGTGACGAACACCGGGACATGGATCTTGCCGTTGTGCACCGCGATGGTGTGACCCAGCATGGCCGGGACGATCATCGAGCGACGGGACCAGGTCTTGATGACGTTCTTGGTCCCCGCGTCGTTCTGTACGTCCACCTTCTTGATGAGGTGGCCGTCGACGAAGGGCCCCTTCTTGAGACTGCGCGGCATCTAAACCCGCTCCTAGCGCTTCTTGTTCGTCTTGCGGCGGCGGACGATGTACTTGTTGCTCGCCTTCTTGGGAGAACGAGTACGACCCTCCTTCTGACCCCACGGCGAGACCGGGTGGCGTCCACCGGAGGTCTTGCCTTCACCACCACCGTGCGGGTGGTCAACCGGGTTCATCGCGACACCGCGGACGGTCGGGCGAACGCCCTTCCAGCGCATACGGCCGGCCTTGCCCCAGTTGATGTTCGACTGCTCGGCGTTGCCGACCTCACCGATCGTCGCGCGGCAGCGCGCGTCGACCAGGCGGATCTCACCCGACGGCATACGAAGGTGGGCCATGGTGCCCTCCTTCGCCAGCAGCTGCACGGAGGCACCCGCGGAACGGGCGAACTTCGCGCCGCCGCCGGGCCGCAGCTCGATGGCGTGGATGGTCGTACCGACCGGGATGTTGCGCAGCGCCAGGTTGTTGCCGGGCTTGATGTCGGCGCCCGGACCGTTCTCGACACGGTCACCCTGCGACAGGCCACGGGGAGCGACGATGTAACGCTTCTCGCCGTCCGCGTAGTGCAGCAGCGCGATGCGCGCGGTGCGGTTCGGGTCGTACTCGATGTGCGCGACCTTGGCCGGCACGCCGTCCTTGTCGTGACGACGGAAGTCGATCACTCGGTAGGCGCGCTTGTGGCCACCACCCTGGTGGCGAACGGTCACACGACCGGCGTTGTTACGGCCGCCCTTGCTGTGCAGAGGGCGGACCAGCGACTTCTCCGGCGTGGACCGCGTGATCTCGACAAAGTCGGCGACGCTGGAGCCACGACGGCCCGGGGTCGTCGGCTTGTACTTGCGGATACCCATTTCTCAGTCCTCGTCCGATTCCGGACGACTCGACCTCCGTCAGGAGGTCGGGCCGCCGAAGATGTCGATACGGTCGCCCTCGGCGAGGGTCACGATGGCGCGCTTCGTGTCGGAGCGCTTGCCGAAGCCGGTCTTGGTGCGCTTGCGCTTACCCTGCCGGTTGATCGTGTTGACCCCGGTGACCTTGACCGAGAAGACCGCTTCCACGGCCTGCTTGATCTGGGTCTTGTTGGAGCCCGGCGCGACGATGAAGGTGTACTTGTTCTCGTCGAGCAGCGCGTAGCTCTTCTCGGAGACCACGGGCTTGACGAGAACGTCACGCGGGTCCGAGTACGTCTTGCTGGTAACGGTCGCCTCGCTCATCAGGCGTCGCTCCCTTCGGTCTCAGCGGTCTGGGGGCCAGACACGAAGGACTCGAAAGCGGCCTGGGTGAAGACCACGTCGTCAGAGACGATCACGTCGTACGTGTTGAGCTGGCCCGGCTCCAGGATGTGCACCTGGGGCAGGTTGCGCGCGGACAGCCACGCGGCCTCGTCGGCGCGGTCGACGACCAGGAGCAGGTTCTGGCGCTCCGAGATCTTGCCGAGCAGCGTCTTGGCGGCCTTCGTGGAGGCGGCACCCTCGACCACGCCGGTGACGACGTGGATACGGGAGTGACGGGCCCGGTCCGAGAGGGCACCGCGCAGGGCGGCGGCCTTCATCTTCTTCGGGGTCCGCTGCGAGTAGTCACGCGGCTGCGGGCCGTGGACGACGCCACCACCGGCGAACTGCGGGGCGCGGGTCGAACCCTGACGGGCGCGGCCGGTGCCCTTCTGGCGGTAAGGCTTCTTGCCACCACCGCGGACTTCGCCGCGGCGCTTGGTCTTGTGCGTGCCCTGACGGGCAGCCGCCAGCTGAGCGACAACGACCTGGTGGATCAGCGGAACGCTGGTCTTGGCGTCGAAGATCTCCGCGGGGAGGTCGACGGTACCGGCCTTGTCGCCTGCCGGCGAAAGGATGTCAATGGTGCTCATTACCTCAAGCCCCCTTGGCCGCGGTACGGACCAGGACGAGGCCGCCGTTCGGACCGGGGACCGCGCCCTTGATGAGGAGCAGACCCTTCTCCGCGTCAACCGCGTGGATGGTCAGGTTCTGGGTGGTGACGCGCTCGTTACCCATACGGCCCGCCATGCGCATGCCCTTGAAGACACGCCCAGGGGTGGCGCAGCCACCGATGGAACCGGGGGAACGGTGCTTGCGCTGGGTGCCGTGCCCGGCGCCGAGGCCCTTGAAGTTGTGACGCTTCATGACACCGGCGAAGCCCTTGCCCTTGCTCTTGCCCGTGACGTCGACCTTGACGCCGGACTCGAACACCTCGGCAGTGACCTCCTGGCCCAGCGTGTACTCGCTGGCGTCAGGGGTGCGGAGCTCCACCAGGTGGCGGCGCGGGGTGACGTCGGCCTTGGCGAAGTGACCCTTGAGGGGCTTGTTCACCTTGCGCGGGTCGATCTCGCCGAAGGCGATCTGGACCGCTTCGTAGCCGTCGCTGTCGTTGGTGCGAACCTGCGTCACGACGCACGGCCCGGCCTTGACGACGGTCACCGGGACAACCCGGTTGTTCTCGTCCCAGACCTGGGTCATGCCGAGCTTCTCGCCCAGGACGCCCTTGATGTTCTTGCTCATCTCGGCCCGTCCCCTCAGAGCTTGATCTCGATGTCGACGCCCGCCGGCAGGTCGAGGCGCATCAGCGAGTCAACCGTCTTCGGCGTGGGGTCGAGAATGTCGATGAGGCGCTTGTGGGTGCGCATCTCGAAGTGCTCGCGAGAGTCCTTGTACTTGTGCGGCGACTTGATGACGCAGTACACGTTCTTCTCAGTGGGCAGCGGCACCGGGCCCGCGACCGACGCACCAGTGCGGGTCACCGTCTCGACGATCTTCTTCGCCGAGGAGTCGATGACCTCGTGGTCGTAGGCCTTGAGCCGGATGCGGATCTTCTGTCCCGCCATGGCTACTAGTAGTCCTGTCTCTCGTAACGCTCTGGAACCCGGGGGTTCTCTGGACTCCTCCTCCGACCCACGCGGTCGGGCGTGTCGCATCCCCTCTACGAAAATCTCCCGAAGGAAATCCCAACCAAGGGGGTGCGGACCCTGAGACCGCGGAACCGGGGGCGGAACACCCACCGGGTGCCTGGCCGGCGCCCTGCATTACTTCCCGAAAGATTCCCGTACGTCCGACCCCTACAGGGTCGACGAGTACTGTGGGACTCGCTTCCGGTCCTCCCGGCGGGAGGCGCGCAGCATTGACACTCAACCGAGCAACCTGGTCAGTGTGCCATACGGGGCGCGGGCCTGGCCAATCGAGTCGGGAATCCTACCCCGAGCGAGCGAGTACTCAAACGCGGGCGCGCATCCGGCGGCTCCGGGACCCTCACGGACCTGCCGGGACGCCCCGTACGGGCCCCTGACAGAATCCCGCCATGCCGACGAGCACGCCACACGACTGGACCCTGCGCCCGGCCCTGCCCGAGGACGTCGAGGCCATCGCCGAGCTGCGGGCCGTCGTCATGCGCCCGGACCTGGAGCGGCTCGGCCGCTACGACGAAGACCGGGTGCGCAAACGGCTGCGGGACTCCTACTCCCCCGAGCACACCTCGATCGTCGAGGCCGCCGGCGCCTTCGCGGGGTGCGTGGCGCTGCGGCCGACCGCGGACGACCGGTGGCTGGAGCACTTCTACCTCTCCCCCGCCCGCCAGGGACACGGCATCGGCTCGGCCGTCCTGCGCACGCTGCTGGACCGCGCGGACGCTGAGCGGGTCCCCGTACGCCTGAACGTGCTGCGGGGAAGCGCCGCCCGGCGGCTCTACGAGCGGCACGGGTTCGCCCTGGAGCGGGAGGACCCCGTCGACGTGTTCCTGGTGCGGGAGCCCGCGGCCTGACCGTGGTACGTCCGAAGAGCCCGGGCCCGGGCAGCACACGCGTCCAACTGTTCCTGAGCATCCGCAGGCAGGTTCTGCGCCACCTGCCACCCACCTAAGCTTCTCGCAGGGGTATTAGGGGCAAGAGCGGGGAGCGGGATCGATGACGGACATGGCCGTGGGAACCGACCGGACCGAGAGCGAAACGGACGAGGTCACCGGGGTTCCGGTGCACGGCCAGCTGGTCACCGTACGCAACCGCCCCTGGGTCGTCACGGAGGTCACGCGATCCGCAGTGTCCGCCGAGAACCCGGCACGCGCGGCCGCGGCGTCCGCCCCTCATCTGGTGACCCTGGTATCGGTCGAGGACGACGCCCGCGACGAGGAGCTACGGGTGGTGTGGGAGCTGGAGCAGGGCACTCTCGTCCACCAGCAGTACGCGCTGCCCTCACCCACCGACGGCATCGACGCCCCCGAGCGGCTGGACGCCTTCCTGGACGCGGTCCGGTGGGGTGCCATCGCCTCCGCCGACAAGACGTCACTCCAGGCGCCCTTCCGCTCCGGCGCGGAGATCCAGGACTACCAGCTCGCTCCGGTCGTCCGCGCTCTTTCCATGCCCCGGACGAACCTGCTCATCGCCGACGACGTCGGTCTCGGCAAGACCATCGAGGCGGGCCTGGTCATGCAGGAGCTCATGCTCCGCCACCGGGCCCGGACGATGCTGATCGTCTGCCCGGCCGGGCTCACGCTCCAGTGGCAGGACGAGATGCGGGACAAGTTCGGCCTGGACTTCAGGATCCTGAACACGGCGATGCTCAAGGAGCTGCGCCGCTCGCGGGGGCTGCACACCAATCCGTGGACGCACTACCCGCGGCTGATCGTCTCGGTCGACTGGCTGAAGCGGGAGCGGCCGATGCGCATGCTGCGCGAGGTCCTGCCGCAGATCCCCGAGTACCCCCGCGCCTTCGACCTGCTGGTGGTCGACGAGGTCCACACCTGTGCACCGTCCGGGACGGGCGAGTACGGCGTCGACTCCCAGCGGACGAAGGCGATCCGCACCCTCGCACCGCACTGCGAGCACCGCCTCTTCCTCTCCGCCACCCCGCACAACGGCTTCCTGAACTCCTTCACCGCCCTTCTGGAGCTGCTGGACGACCACCGGTTCGCCCGGGGAGTGAAACCCTCGGACGAACAGCTGCGCCGCGTCATGGTGCGACGCCTCAAGTCCGAGCTGCCGAAGACCTGGGACGGCAAGGCGCGCTTCCCCGAGCGGGTACCGCACGCCCTGGAGGTGCGCTACGCGGACGACGCCCGCGCCGCGTACCGGAAGCTGTCCGCGTACGCCCGCTCCCGCCGTGAGGCGGGCGGCGGCACCCGTGCCGCCCGCTCCGCGTCGGACTTCGTCACCACCCTGCTCAAGAAGCGGTTCCTGTCCTCTCCCAAGGCCTTCGCGGAAACGATCGACGTCCATATCGCGACGATGACGAAGGGGCCCGCCACGGAGCAGGCCCCCAGTGAGAAGGTGCTGCGACCTCTGATCGAGCGGGTGGAAGAGACCGCGGAGAGCGATGAGAAGCATGCGGAGGCTGCGGAGCGGGCGCTGAACGCGGTGCGCCAGGCATCGCGCTCGCTCACCGCGGACGAGCACAGCCAGCTCAAGGAGCTCTCCGTCTGGGCGCGTACGGCCACCAAGCGGCCCGACGCGAAGTTCGCCGCCCTGCGCGACTGGCTCGACGGCATCGTGTGCAAGAACGGTCCGGCCGGGGACTGGGAGCCCGACCGCGTGATCGTCTTCACCGAGTACCGCGACACCCAGCGCTGGCTCCACGACCGGCTCATCGCCGCCGGCTACCCGCCGGACCGCATCGCCCAGCTGTACGGGGGCCAGCAGCCGGAGGAGCGCGAGCACATCAAGACGGTCTTCCAGGAGGACCCGTCCCTGGCCCCCGTCCGCATCCTGCTCGCCACCGACGCCGCGAGCGAGGGCATCAACCTCCAGGCGCACTGCCACCGTCTCCTGCACTGGGAGATCCCGTGGAACCCGAACCGGCTGGAGCAGCGCAACGGCCGTATCGACCGGCACGGCCAGCGAGCGGATCAGGTGGATGTCTTCCACTTCGTTCCCGAGGGCTGGCAGGGCTTCACGGCGGCCGACGACGACCCGGACTCCCGGCACGAGGACGGCACGCTGGAGGACGAGCTCCACTTCCTCGCCGTGGCCGCCCGCAAGACGGAGCGCATCCGTGAGGACCTGGGCAGCGCCGGCGAGGTCATCGCGGCACAGGTCGAACAGAAGATGCTCGGCCGCCGTTCCGACTGGACCGCCGCCGACGCCGAGATCAGCAAGCGGTCGGGGCAGGCCGTCCTCAAGGTCGACCGGGATCTCGCCCGGGAGCTGGAGAAGCTGGTCGCCGAGCTCGCGGGGAGCCGCGACACCCTCCACCTCACGCCGGAGACCGTCGAGCGGGTCGTCCGGACCGGGCTCCAGCTCGCCCACCGCAAGGACCTGACCGAGACCGCCGACCCGGCGGGCGGCGACTCCCCGGCCCGCTGCTTTCGCCTCCCCGAGCTTCCCGGCGCCTGGGCCCACGCCCGCAACGACGGCCTGCGCCACCCTCTCACCGGTCGGGAGCGACCGGTGGTGTTCGACGAGCGCGACGCCCGGCGGCGCACCGATGTGGTCCTGATGCACCTGGGGCACCGGCTCGTCCAGATGTGCCTGCGGCTGCTGCGCGCCGAGCTGTGGTCGGGCGGCAGGGAGGCGAAGCTGTCCCGGGTCACCGCGCGGGTGGTCCCCGGCGACCTGCTGCGTACACCCGCGGTCATCGCCCACGGCCGTGTCGTGATCTCGGGCCGCGGCGGCGCCCGACTCCATGAGGAGATCATCACCGCCGGCGGCGCGCTGGCCGGCGGGAAGCTGGACACCGCCCGTCAGGAGGAGCTGGACGCCTGGCTCGCGGCGGCGGGCGAGGAGCTGCCGGCCGCGGAGGTCACGGACCGCCTCACCGCGCTCTGGCCCCAGCTGGAGGACCGACTATCCCGCGCCCTGCGCAACCGGGCGCACACCCGCTTCCGATCCGTGGAGAAGCTCCTGGCCACTCGCTGCGAGGAGGAGGTCCAAGGCGTACGCAAGGTCCTCGCCGAGCTGGAGCGCAGTATCCGGGACCGCCTCGACGACCACGGATACTGGGAGCAGGGCTCCCTCTTCGACGTCGACGACGAGCGGCGCCAGCTGCGCGCGGACCGTGAGGCCCTGCGCGAGCGTCTGGACACGATCCCCGCCCTGATCGAGTCCGAGTCCGAGGCGCTGCGCGCCCGCTGGGCCGATCCGACGCCCCGCTGGTTCCCCGTCGCCGTCACGTTCCTCGTCCCGTCCGCCCTCGCCCGTGGAGACCGTCGCTGATGCCCCCCGCCGCCCGCCGCGCACCCGTCCCGGGGCACATCCCGACCCCCGCCGAGCAGCACGCGGAGTGGCTGCGGCTGCTCCGCCCGGACGGCCCGTTCATCGCCCTGCCGGTCCTCACCGAGGCCTTCCCCCAAGGGCTGGACACCGTCCCCACGGAGACCCGGCAGCGCCTGCGCCAGGCCTGGGAGGAGGTCCAGGAGGACCCGGCGCTCCTGCGCCACGGCTGGGAGAGGCTGATCCTCGACGAGCTGCTGGGCTGGACCCCCGGACTGCGCGAAGGGGCCGCGGTCCCCGAGTCGGTACGGGCCGGGGCGAACACCCCGGACGCTGTGCTGGTGGGCCCCGGCCCGCACGGCCAGTCCTCGCGCGTCCTCTTCTTCCGGACGCCCGGGTGGGGCGACTCCCTGACCCGGGCGACGGCCGACACCCCGTCGCCGGTGGACCGGGCCGCCGACCTGGCCCGCTGGCGCGAGGTACCACTGGCCCTGCTGACCAACGGCCGGGAGTGGGCCCTGGTCCACTCCCGCCCGAAGGAGGCCTCCACCGTCGCCGTCTTCGACGCCGATCTGTGGCTGGAGGAGCCGCTGCTGCTGCGCGCCTTCGCGAGCCTGCTGCACGCCCGCCGCGCCGTCCTCCCCGCCCTGGACCCCGCGGGGGCGCACACCTCCTCTCTCACCGCGCTGTTCGCCCGTACCGCCGACCAGCAGGCGGAGGTCACCGACACCCTCGGCAAGCAGGTCCGCGCGGCGGTCGCCCTACTGGTCGCCGAGCTGTCACGCCTCGACCGAGAGTCGGACGGCGAACTGCTCGCCCGGGTCGACGGCAAGCCGCTGTACGACAGTGCCCTGACCGTCATGATGCGGCTCGTCTTCCTCCTCTACGCCGAGGAGCAGCGCCTTCTCCCCTCCGACGACCGCCTGTACGCCGAGTCGTACGCCGTAGCCCCGCTCCACGACGCGCTCGACGCCGAACGCTCCCTGCACGGCGGCGAACTGGGCGACCGCCGCGCCTCCGCCTGGCCCCGGCTCCTCGCCGTGTTCGCCGCGATCCACGGTGGCTCGACCCACGACGAGCTGTGGATTCCCGCGTACGGCGGCTCCCTCTTCGACCCGGCCCGGTACCCCTGGCTCGCGGGAGCCAAGGTCACCGACCGCGTGGTGTTCGAGATCCTCGACGCCCTCCTCGTCCTGCGCCGCAAGGGCAAGGGACGCGAGGCCATGTCGTACAAGGGCCTGGACGTCGAGCAGATCGGCCATGTCTACGAGGGCCTGCTGGAGTACGGCTGCGAGCGCGCCGACGAGCCGTACCTGGGGATCGCTCTCGGCCGCGACGGCCAGTACGAGGCGGTGCTGCCGCTGGCGGAACTGGAGACATGGCAGGCGGCAGGTTCGATCGAGCGCGAGCTCAAGGAGGCGACCGGCGTCACCTCGGTCGCCCAGATCCGCAAGGCGCTGGACGCGGCAGGCGCGGTCACCGCCGAGCTGCACGCCTCGTCGGGCAACGACGACGAGCTGGCGGCGCGGATCGCCCCCTTCGCGGGCCTGGTCGACGACGACCTGCGGGGCGAGCCTCGGGTGTTCCCGGCCGGCTCCATGGTGATGGTCCGCTCGGGCAACCGCCGCAACACGGGCACCCACTACACCCCGAAGAAGCTCGCGGAAGAGGTCGTCGAGCACACGCTGGCCCCCCTCTGTTACTCCCCCGGCCCGGCGGACGGCGCGGCGGCCGGCACCTGGAAGGCGAAGCCGGCCGAGGAACTGCTGAAGCTGCGGGTGCTGGACCCGGCGATGGGCTCGGGCGCGTTCCTGGTCTCCGCCTGCCGGTACCTCTCGGACCGGGTGGTGGACGCCTGGCTCCGGGACGGCCTGCCGGACGAGATCCGCAAGGACGTGGGCGAGGACGACCGCGACGAGCTGCTGCGGGTGGCACGCCGACTGGTCGCCGACCGGTGCCTGTTCGGCGTGGACCGGGACCCCATGGCGGTGGAGCTGGCGAAGCTGTCGCTGTGGCTGGTGACGCTGGCGAAGGGTCGGCCGTTCTCCTTCCTGGACCACGCGTTGCGGTTCGGGGACTCGCTGGTCGGCGTCATCGACGTGGAGCAGATCAAGTCGTTCCATCTGGATTCGGGCGCACGGCAGTTGAGCCCGGAGGCTTCACGGGCGCTGGATGTGACGGAGACGCTTCTCTCGAAGGCGGCGGAGCTGCGCCGCGAGATCGAGGCGACCCCCGTCCACGACATCCGGAGCATCGACGCGAAGACGGCGAAGCTGCGCGAGGCGGAGTCCCTGACGGACCGGCTGCGGCTGGCCGCCGACGCGGTGGTCGGTGCGGCCCTGGCGGCGGAGGGCATCTCCGACGAGGAGGCATCCGACCGTACGGGCGAGGAGAGGCAGGGCGGCAAGCGAGGTGCCGCCCAGTTCCGGGACGCGAAGGAGACCGCGAAGGAGCGGGCCTACAGCGACAGGCTGGAGTCGGTGGTGGGGCTGGTCGCTTCGGCGCTGGAGGACAGCGGCACGGAGGGTGGCCAGGAGGGTGGCTGGTCGTACGCGGGTGAGCAGGCACGGGGGGTGGTTGACCGCTGGCTGACGGGCGAGCGGGCCGCCGCTGTACGGCCGTTGCACTGGCCGCTGGAGTTCCCGGAGATCATGGGGGTGGGGGGCGCTTCGGGGTTCGACGCGGTGATCGGGAACCCGCCGTTCATCGGGGGCCAGAAGCTGACGGGCGCCCTGGGCACGGACTACCGCGAGTACCTGGTCAACCGGATCGGCGGTGGGAAGCGGGGCAGCGCGGACCTGTGCGCGTACTTCCTGTTGCGGAACCTGGCGCTCGCGCCGGGGAGGCGTACGGGGATCATCGCGACGAACACGATCGCTCAGGGGGACACGCGGGAGGTCGGGCTCGACCAGGCGGTGGAGGGCGGGTGGCAGGTCTACCGGGCCATCCCGTCCAAGCCGTGGCCCGGCACTGCGGCCGTGGTCGTCTCGCTGCTCTGGCTGGGCGGGCGCGTGGGGGACGGTGAGCAACCTGTGCTGGACGGTAACGACGTTCGGGGGATCACGCCAGGGCTGGGCGCGCGGTCGCGGGTGAGCGGGAACCCGTACCGGCTGGCGGCTAATGCGGGGCAGTCGTTCATCGGGTCGTACGTGCTGGGCACCGGTTTCATCCTGTCTACGGACGAGGCCCGGGAACTGATCGAGAAGGACCCGCGCAACGCGGAGGTCGTTTTCCCGTATCTCAACGGGGAGGACCTGAACTCACGGCCGGACTGCTCGGCAAGCCGGTGGGTGATCAACTTTCACGGGTGGTCGCAGGAGAGGGCGGCTAAGTACGAGGACGTGTTCGCGATCGTGGAGCGGGCCGTCAAGCCCGTACGGCTCAGAAACAACCGCAAGGTGTACAGCGACTACTGGTGGCAATACGCAGAGAAGCGTCCAGCGATGCTTAAAGCAATCGTCGACCTTGAGCGCGTTCTGGTGCTCGCGCGAGTAAGCAAAACAGTGATTCCCGTCCGGATCCCCACCGGCCAGGTGACAAGTGAGCAGGTCATCACGTTCCCTACCGCGAGCTCGGCCGAGCTCGCCGCATTGTCGAGTTCTCTGCACTACTGGTGGGCGCTGCGCTACTCCGGAGACATGCGCGGCGATCTCCGCTACGCGCCCTCGGACGTGTTTGAGACGTTCCCGCGACCTGACGAGACCGAACGCCTGACCGCTGCGGGCGATGCTCTGGAAGCGGCCCACCGAGAGGCTATGAGCGCGCACGCTGTCGGCCTCACCAAGCTCTACAACATGGTCCACACGGAAGCCGAGCAGGCAGCGGAGATCACGGCCGTGCGCTCCGCTCGCATCGAGGTGGACGAAGCTGTGGTTGAGGCTCATGGCTGGAAGAACCTGGACCTGCTGCACGGGTTCCAGAAAACCGCTCAGGGCCCCCGCTTCACCATCGCGCCCACCGCCCAAACCGAAATCCTGGATCGCCTCTTGGAGCTCAACCACGCCCGCTACAAGGAAGAGCAAGCGGCCGGGCTGCACACCCCCGGGGCCAAAAAGAAGGCCGCTCCGAAGCGGAAACCCAAGCCGAAGGTGGAGCCAAAGCCTGAGGACGGGGTCCAGGACGGGTTCTTCTGAGGGTGGCAGCAGCGCGCCCCCGTCCGGCTTCGGCCCAGGGCGGGGGCGTGAGTGCGTACGAGGTCAGCGCCCAGCGGCGGCGTACGAGACGAAGCCCGCCCACGCGGCAGGGGTGACAGCGAGACGCGGGCCCTCCACGTCCTTGGAGTCGCGCACATGCACGGTGTCCAGAGCGGTCGCGACCTGGACGCAGTCGTTCGGGTTGCTGCTGTCGCTGTAGCTGCTCTTGAACCAACGCAGCTCAGACGCTCCGCCGGCAGAGGGGCTGTAGGTCATGTCTCTCCCAGCACTTGCTCGATGAAGGCCCGGGACTCCTCCGGTGTGAGAGCCCGAGCCTGAGTGATGCCGTACCGCAGTTCAAGGATACGGAGTTGCTTCGGATGCGAGATAGGCCTGCCCGAGAACTCGTCATCCGCCCGCCCCACAGCCGATCCGTCAGCGAACTTCAGCACTTGGATCCGCCCGCCCGTTCCCGGGTGATCCCACCGGGAGGTCGGCATCACCTGAATATCCACGAAGGGCAACTCACCCAGCCGGAGCAGGTTTTCGAGCTGTCGCCGCCACACCGCCACGCCGCCGATGGGACGGCGCAGTGAAGCTTCCTCCTGGACGAAACTGAGCTCGGGGGCGGGTGTCCGGTCGAAGATGGACTGTCTGGCCATACGTCCGGCCAGAGCGCGCTCCAGCTCGTCCGGCGGCAGAACAGGGCGTCGCGTACCGAGCAGCGCCCTGGCGTACTCCTCCGTCTGCAACAGGCCGTGCAGGTTGTGGCTGCCGTACGCGGCAAGCTCAACCGCCCTGGCCTCCAGCCTCGCGAGGTCCCGGATCTTCTTCGGGTACCGCACCTCCGCGATGTCCGCCTTCATCGCCGCGAGCTTGCCTTCTGCCCCCAGCACCACGTCCGCGCCGTCCATGAACTCCGGGCGGGGGATACGCCGGCCGCCCTCCACCTTGTAGACGAGGTCCTCCCCGTACCCCATCGCCGCCCCGAACTCGCCCGCCCGCATGCCCGCCGCCTCGCGCCAGGCTTTGATCTGGCGGCCCACGGCGGTAACCACGGCCACTCCCGACTCGTCGTCCGGGTCGACCTCCCAGCCGGGCTCGTCGGCCCCGCCGTCCCCGTGCTCCGTACCGTCGCCAACCACGCTCATGCGAGCCTCACTTCCGACGAGCCTGCCGTTCTCTTCACAACCGCGTCCGTTCCCGGGAAGTCACTCGGGACAGCCAGGACAACGCCGGACAAGCCCCGGACAGTCTCCGCGTGAGCAAGGATTCCGCCACCGGGCACGGTAGGCAGGGATGGCAGGCGGCGCGCCATGCCCGCAAAATCTTCCGCCCTCAACACGCCACTCAGTAGCGGGCCTTCACCACGCCGTGGGAACGCCCCGCCCAGGTCCGGACGAACCGCACTCGCCCCTGCACGACACCGACGCCCACCGGATCGCGCCACAGCACGACCCGGTGCCCCGCAAAACGCCGCCACCGGATCGCGCCCGACCGCGACGCGGTGACCCGCGACATCAACTACTCAAAGAACCAAGAGAAATAACCCCACCCAACCCACCCCGGCCTCTACCTGACGCGTCCCAGGGGGCTCGTCACCCACATGGGTGAGGTTTGCCAACTGAACTGGATTTGGTGCCGGTTGTCCGGCATATGCTCACGCTGACCACACCAGACATAGGTCGGCCCCCGACCGGGACTCCACATCCCAACCGAGGGCCTGGCCACCAAGGAAGAAGCAACCTTCCCGATGGATACCCAGCAGAATACTGCGCTCACGCGCGCCCTGGCAGAAGTTCCCGGACCTCTCCCGGCCCGTGGCGTGATCCACGTCGTCATCCCGCACACCGACCGCTTCACCGTCGTCGGCAACCACCTCGCCCAGCACCCCGGCCTCAGCACCGCAGCCGTGGGCTTCGCCGTCCGCATCCAGTCACTGCCCCAAGGCACCGAGATCGGCGTCAAGGCCCTCGCCGCCCGCTTCCCCGAGGGCGAAAAGCTCATCGCCTCCGCCCTGCGCGAGCTGGAAGACATCGGCTACCTGCAACGAGCCCGTATCCGCCTGCCGGACGGCCGGATCGTCACCCGCACGGTCTTCTGCAACCAGCCCGCAGCGCTGTTACGGCCACGGAAGGCGGCCCCGCATCAGCCCGCCACCTGGCAGGCCCCGTCACCGGCCCCTCCGGCGGACCGACACCCGTCACCGGTCCCCGCCCCGGCCCCCGCACCCATGCCCCAGCCTGTACCGACCCTGCCGCTCCCGCCTGAGCCCGTACCAGCGCTGGCACCTACGCTTCAGCCCGCACAGGTCCTGGCCGCCGCGCCTCAGCCCGAACCGGCCCCGGCACCCGCCCCCGAGCTCCTACCGCCCCTCGCGACCACGCCCGAGTGCGCTCCCGCGCCACCGCCCCAGCAGTCGGCCGCCCCGCTCTTCGTCCCGCTGGTCCCGCCCCCGACCGCGCCCAAGCCGCCGCCCCGGCCCCTCCCGCAGCCATGCGAACTCACCCCGGAGTTGCACCGTGCCGCCACCGCGCTCCTGGCCGACCTCCGTCGCCACTCACCGGAGTTCACGCTCACCAAGGACGACATCCAGCAACTCGCCCCGGCAGTCGCGGCCTGGCTCGAACGCGAAGCCCGCCCCGACACCATCCGCCACGTCCTCACCAACGACCCACCTCAGCCGCTCCGACACCCCGCGAAGCTTCTCAGGCACCGGCTCACCGTCCTGCTGCCTCCACCGCTCCCCGGCGCCCACGACCTCGCCGTGCCCGTCCGCCGCGTCACCGTCACGCCGTTCCAGACCTGCGACGGCTGCGAACGTGCCTTCCGCTCCCCCATGCCAGGACGCTGCCGCGACTGCCGAACCGACCACGCGCAGGCCGCCGCTTGACTTGTCCGTGAGCACAAGCCCGGGCAATCGACCACTCACGGTTCCAGCCCTCAAGCGCGGCCCGGCCCGCGCGGACGTCGACGAACCGCAGCAGCCCTACGCCTGATGCGGGAGCTCGTCCACGCCCGTGATCGAGCGGTCCTACACCGAGCGGTCCTCCTGAACGTCCCGGCGCATATAGGGAGGCGGCCACTCACGTTCCCACGCGGCGGAGACGCTGATGACGGCGTCTCCGTGGGCCCGGGTCACTCCGGCCCCCGCCTCGTGATCGTCCGGTGTCAGAGCAACCACTGCGTCTCCGGCCTGCGCCGCCTCCTCCGCGCTCGGCTCCCGCGTCTCCCACCCCCGCTCCCTCAGCGAGCGCACCATGTGGTGGAAGGCACGCTCCGCGGACGGAGCGTCCTCGCAGGTGTACGTCCACTGGTGATCGGCGTAGCACGAACCGTCCTGCGGACGCACGAGAACGGCCGGCTCCTCGCTGGAAGGCCGCCCGTCGACAAGGCTGTCCAGAATCTGGCTCGAAACGGCTCGCACTCCGTTCACAGCTTCCTGGCGTTCCCGCAGCTCGGCATCGGTCCGGGGAGCCGGGTGGCCAAGGGACGATGGCACCGGTTCGCTGTCCCAGAAGCAGGGAGAGGTGACGCCGACACTGAGCTGGCCGCCCATCCCCATCGCTACCTGCATGAGGAAGTCGTCGGGCTTGCTCCTCAGGTTGGCTGCAACCACGCGACGCCCGTACTCCGGCTCCGCGTCAACGACATGACCCGCTTCCTTCCAGTTCCCGTAGACCTTGCGGACGACGTCTTCTGCTGAATCCCGCGGAATGCCTTTCAGCCAGAAGTTCCGCGTCAGGGTGACACGCTCCTCGGATCCGCCATCACTGGGTTCCTTGCAGGACTTCACACCTCCCCCGAACGACTCAAGGGTCGGCTCGGGAGTCACCCCGCGAATGGCTTCGCGAATCAGCGACTCAGCAGTTCGCTCCGCCTGATTCATGTTCATTCCCGTGCCTCCATTCCGAGCAGCGGAACCACTCGATTCACTACGCCCTGCCGAATCGCCGTCACCTGCGCCGCACCCGGCCGCGAGGAAAGAAATACTGACGATCAGGCAGAGCAGACGCCCAGTTTTCACTGCGGTTCCGCCCCACTCATCGGATACTCACCGTTCACGATCAGCGCCATATTTTTCAGGGATTCGGAGTTCTCGTCCCAGTAGAGGCTGTGTGCAGCGAACGGAGGCCACTTGCTTCCGTCTTGCACTCCGAACTGCTGCCCACCAAATCCTGGGTCCGTGGGGTCAACCCCGAAGGGCCGCTCGCCCCAACTCCAGGGATTATAGATGGATCGCGTCGGCAGGCTCGCCACAACATCGTTTCGTGACTTCCCTGCCCACACGTTCTCCGGCGGAAGATTCAAGTCAGCCGCATGATCCACGCCGACTCCCGGGCTACCGACGAAAATGGCGGCATCAACGGGCGGGGTCTCGTCCCCGGAAAGCATCTTCCCAGAAACCAGCGACCCGTAGCTGTGCCCCAACAGGGTGTCGTTAGCAGGTTCACCCTGATGCGAAGCCTGCAACCCGTCCAGAAAATCGTTGAGAACCGGCGCACCGTCATTCGCCAAACCCTCCTTGGCTACCGCCACAGGGTTCTGAGGAGCATCGTATCCCAGCCACATCAGTGACGCATATTTCTTTTCCGGATCACCCAGCGCAACCGCCTGACTGTAAAGACTCTCCGCTCTTTCGATATCACCACCGACTGTTTCGAGTTTGGTATTCATACCAGGCACGTACGTCATCACATTGTCTGCCTCGTCGGGATTTCCGACCGAAACTATGGCGTGCCCATTCTTTTCGGTGCCGATACCGAGGAGATACAGCTCCGGAATATCCTTCTCCCCCGTGGAGTCGAGATGCTGCTGGACCTGATTCAAGCCGGCCAGCTTCTTGTCCATATCTTTCACCCTGTTCTTGATGGAACGGTTCACATACCGCCCGTCCTGGGAGAGCAGGTCCCGCATCAAAATCAATCGCTCACGCTCCATCTCCCATCTGGCAGAGGTGGCCCGCAAGGTATACCTGTTGCCTTCATCTCGAACCTCCGAGGGCAGCCCGTCCAGTGTTCCGACCGTGGCGATATTGAGAGATGCATAGTCACTCCTCTGCTCCTCAGTAAGTCCGCCCCACCATGCCGCATTCTCTTCAGGAGTCCCGTTCTTGGGTGGCTCAAGAATAAGATTCAGATAATCTTCAGCACCCTTGAGAGTGCCTCTCACGTCGTGTCGGGTATTAATCCAGTCGCGACCGGAGACCGTAAGATCGTCATCCGCTTCGAGATTCTTGAGCTTCGCCGACCATTTCGCATCCACCTCGGTGGCCTCTCTTACGGCCTCGGCGATGCGGTTGGCGTAGGTTTGAGCTGCATTATGGTTCGGGTTGATACCCGGCCCCTGAACCAGCCCGGCCCCACCCGACACGGTGCCGCCAGGGATGTTCTCACGGCCCGCCGGCCCGCTCCAGGCCCCGTAGCTGACCGAACCGTCCTCCCGGACCTGGAGGTGGGCGTCTGTCGCGTCGCCGACTGCAAGTTCGAGCTTGACTTTCGCCAGCCGCAGTTCCAGAGCGAATGCGTTGAGTGCGGCACTGATCAAGCCACACTCGACCTGGGTGTACTGGAAATTCTTGGACAGCTCGCGAAGTTGCGTCACTGCAGCGTTCAGCGCTTCACCACGGAGGGATTTCTGCATCCCAGGAATCACCTGGTTGTAGAGATCGTCCTTGGCCTGACTGGCTATGCTGCCGGCCTTGCGGTAACCATCTGCCGCGTTCTCGAAATCAGAGACCCTGAGAGATTTGAGTGTTGCGTAGTCCACAGCCCGAATCACCGCGCCCGACTGTCGGGACCGCCGCCGTCTGTATCCTCGTACTTCTTGGCCAACCCATCAAACGCAGCACGAATCGCGTCGTCGTTCTTGAACTGGTCGTTTCCCGTCTTCTCCAACAGGCCCTGCAGAGCGACGCACCTGTCACGCATCCCGGCGATGTACTTGCTCCAGGACTGGTAGACGTCCTTCTGAGCTGCCCCGCTCAGTACATCAGCGCTGATCGCGGCGCCGGACTGTTCATGCTTCAACGCCGACAGGGCCTTTCGGGCGTCCCCTGCCAGTTTGCCGACACTCTCGCCCGCATGTGTCCAGGAAGCCTTGCTCGACCGGATTCCCCCGAGGCCCCCACCAGGGTCCTCGCCCACCTGGTTGAGCCGCACCTGGACCGTATGCCGCTCAGCGGCCTCGGCCTTGAGCTGTTCCCACTCGTCCCATGCCATCCCCGTACCCCCTGAACCCATCGCGGCCCCCGAGCTCCTCAAGGGGCCCACTCATGCACCGCCCCTGAGTCTCCTCACTCGGACATGCGTCGCACGATGAACGACCGAACATTGTCCAAACGTGGAGCATTGCCCAGGGCGACAAGGTCCCCCCGCACCAGCACCTCGTCACCCCGACGGTGGGCCTCGGCGGCCTTCCCGTAGTCATGGTGGTCCAAGGTCATCCTGACGCGGCGCGGCCTGCTGTCGTCCCGGTCCTCGAAGTACCCCGCGACCGTGACCGCACCCGCGCCGTAAGGAAGCTCGCGATGCAGGCGCACCACGGATCCCAGCAGCGTCATGTCCCTTCGGCCCAGGCGCGCCCGTAGGTCCTTGGCTCCCGCGTCCAGGGCTGCGAGCTGGGGCGGTGCCAGCCCGATGCGGCCGGTGGGCTGCTCGACCGGCAGGTCGGGGGACCAGGTGAAGTCGAAGGAGAACCCCGGCCCGTCCTCCCCTCCGATCTTGACGAGCGCCTCGCAGAGATTGGCCGAAAGCCCGCCATGAGCGAAGCGGGTGAAATCGACCAACTCGTCGTCCCGGACAGTGAGGTCAGCCGCCTCACGGGCACAGACCAGAGCCGCGTACAGCTTCCGGGTCACTCGCCTCGCGAACGGCTCCTCACGAGAGTCGTGGTCGAACAGGAAGCCCTGGGCCGGCCCCCCGGGCAGCGGAGTGTGCACGGCGACGACATAGCTGCCCACTCGCGTCTGGTCCAGCCGTACGGAGGACACGTGGTCCTTGACCACCTGAGGCTTGTTCGCGGGCTGAACGGGCTGGGGCTCGGGGGCGGCCTCGGCGGCCGCCGCAGCGGTCATCAGGTCGCGCAGCCCGGCCAGGGCGGGCACCAGCTCGACCAACGGCGCGGTCCCGGACGGCCCCGGCGGCGTCAGGCGGAGGAACTGCCAGTCGGCGGACGGCAAGGACATCTCCCGGAGCACGTCGGCAGGCCGGCGCGCCTCCACCGCGGACAACGTCTCCACCAGGTCGGCGACGCGATCGGCGTAGTCCCGGGGGCCCCGGTCCAGCGGCACCATCACCTCATAGGGGTCACCGGATTCGTCCGAGGCGGTGAGCACCCACAACTGGCCCCTCCCGTAGTCACGCGACGGGGACCAGCCCCGGCCGCGCAGATAGCGCAGCAAGGACGCAGTGCTCAGATCGTTGACCTGACTGAACTCCGGATCGGAGACAGCGATCATGACACCCCCAGCGTCGCTCGGAACTCGGCACCGAAGAGATCGTGCAAGGTTTCCGTGGTGAGCAGATTGGCCTTCGGCACGGACACGGTCAACCGGTCGCCGCCGGCCGGGTCGACCGGATCGCGGTCGTGGAAGCACGCCCAGTACGCGGCGTAGCGCAGGAGCAGGCCCTCGTGGGAGGCCTCGATCCACTCGTCGGCGTTCCGGGGGACGACAACGAGGAACAGGAACCGGGGGGTGTAGTAGTCCCGGCCGGACAGCAGGTTGTAGTTGCGCACCGCAAGTTGGTAACGCCACTCCTCGCCGGCCTGCTCCGGCCGGTTCCAACACTTCACCTGGGCCTGGATCTGCGGGAACTTCCTCGTCCCGCCGCGGCCGGGGTAGGTCAGCTCCCAGTCGATGCCCAGGCGGTCACGGGAGTTCGACACGTTGAGGTTCGCCGCCGTTGCGAGAGCCCGCACGAACTGCTCCCCGAAGTCGCCTTTGTGGTTGTTGTCCCCCAACTCCAAGGGTTCCAGCCAAGGGGCGGCGGGAAGACCTGCGGAGTCCGGCGGAACCGTCGGCGGCGGAATCTCGCCCGCGACGGGCCCTGGCGGGAGACCGAGTCCCGATGGGGCCTGGTACCCGGCGTCGCCGCTCTGGAGCGGCACTCCGTAGAGACCGTGTTTCGCCGGACGTTCATTCATGCACACCCCGTAACGCGCTCGGCTCCGACCGGTTGCACACAGTACCCATGTCCCCGGACAGCGGAGGAGGCGGCAGATCAAGTTTCGGCCCGACCCGCCTGCCCGTTGTCCGTGGTCGGGCCTATCGTGAGCAACGTGAGCCAGCCACATGACCTCTCGCCGCAGTCCGGCGCCGACAGCACCGGGAGCGTGCTCGGCGCGCCCACTCCTCAGAAGCTCCGGGACGAGCTGGCGCAGCTCGTCGTGACGGACCTCCTAGGCCCGATCGGAGGCCCGGAGGAAGAGCTGCGGGGCAATCCGGCCGAGCACTACATCATCGGCCGCCTCGCACCGGGCGGCGGCGTGGTGGACGGGCGGCCGAAGCTCACTGGACTCCCGGTGGACCCTTCCGACTTCGACGAAGCGGGCCTCGCGGCGATCCCCGACGCGGAGGAGGGGGACCCCGACCCGGAGTCGCCCAATGTCCCCAGCCTGCAGCCCTCCTCCCTGGGTCTCACCGTGCGGGTGGACGGGGCCGTGGAGGAGTTGCGGGTCCGCTGTTCCTGGGCGCGCTACAAGCCGGGGCCGTCCAACGACCCCGAGAACACCGTCAGCCGCTCGGTATGGCACCGGACGGCACATGAGGGTTCGGTGGTCGTCAAGCTGCTGGCCGACGGCTCCATAGAAGCGCAGGAAGTGCTGCCGCAGGACTTTCCCGGCGTGGTGGTCCGCGGCCGTTGCCGTACCCACGAGGGCGATCGCCTCGTCTCGCTGTTTCTGGTCAACGCGCAAGACACGCAAGGCGGTTCACGTAACTGGCTGTTCCAGGCGGAGCTTTCGCTCAGCGGGCCGCCCGGCACGGCCCCGTTCCTCCCCCGGCGCACCGCACCCCGCTCCGGAAGCGACCCCGCCGAACAGGCGGAACGCCGCTCCCTGGCCATGGGATACCGATTCCTCCCCGAGTTCGCGGTCGGCCACGGCACCGGCGTCCACGCCCAGCCGAGCGAACAGGACGCGCAGCGCGCCGAGATGGTCAGTACGGCCGCCGCACCGACGTACGAGATTCCGCACACGGACGTGCCCGACCCTCTGGGGAGCCAGGACCAGGACCTGGTCGAGCTGCAGGGCCTGGTCCTCGACATGCAGGTGCTCTCCGAACTGCCCCCGGCCGGCCTGCGCACGGCTCTGCTGCCTCTCGTCGACGGTTACCGGGCCTGGATCGAGCGAGCCCGGCAGAGCATCACCGACCCCACGGCCCGGCTCGACGGATACGAGACGGACGCCCGGGAGAATCTTCGGCGAGCCGAGAAGACAGCCGACCGGATCGAAGCCGGCATCCACCTGCTCGACGCGGGACCGGCCCTCGACGCCTTCCGCTTCGCCAACCACGCCATGTGGCAGCAGCGCGTACACACCATGGCCGCGGCCGAACGCCGTCGCAGGCCCGAACTCACCCTGGACACTGCGGTCCAGGCGGCGGACGAGCCGAAGAACCGCAGCTGGCGCCCCTTCCAACTGGCCTTCATGCTGCTCAACCTGCCGGCCCTGGCAGACCCGGCGCACCCGGAGCGCGCCGACAACCGGGAAGCTCTCACCGATCTGCTCTGGTTCCCTACCGGTGGCGGAAAGACCGAGGCCTATCTCGGCCTCACGGCGTTCACCCTGGCGATACGACGCCGCCTGCCCGGTCTCGGCGGGCTCGACGCCGAGCACGGTGTCGCCGTACTGATGCGCTACACACTGCGTCTGCTCACCATTCAGCAGTTCCAGCGCGCCGCGGCCCTCATCTGCGCATGCGAGACCATCCGCCGTGCGAACCCGGGCCTGTGGGGTACAGCTCCTTTCCGCATCGGGCTGTGGGTCGGCGGCAGCGTCACGCCCAACAACACCGACCAGGCCAGCACGTGGCTCAAGGACCGCCGCAAGGAGAGCGGGCGCGGCCGGCGCGGCCGTTCCGGATCGCCCCACCAGCTGACGAGCTGCCCCTGGTGCGGCAGCAAGCTCGACGCGGGCCGGGACATCACGGTCGACACCACGCTGCGCCGCACCGTCATCACCTGTCCCGACGTCTTCGCCTGCCCGTTCGGAGAAGGCGCCTTCGGTGTCGGCGCGGACGAACGTGGCCTGCCGGTCCTCGTCGTCGACGAGGAGATCTACCGGCTGCCACCGAGTCTCGTCATCGCGACCGTCGACAAGTTCGCGCAACTTCCATGGAAGGGCGAGACCCAAGCCCTGTTCGGTCAGGTCGGCAA
Organism: Streptomyces sp. NPDC091287; assembly: GCF_044768525.1. Classification (NCBI taxonomy): domain Bacteria; kingdom Bacillati; phylum Actinomycetota; class Actinomycetes; order Kitasatosporales; family Streptomycetaceae; genus Streptomyces; species Streptomyces sp. NPDC091287. Next base: position 365,932 of record NZ_JBIVUV010000005.1, on the reverse strand, counting down.
GCGCTGCACCCGCCACGGTTACGTCACGGCCGACGCGCTCGACAGCGAGTGGGAGCGCCACAGCCACCCGGCTCAAGGCAACCATCCCGCCGCCACCACGAAGGACGCCCCGCGGCTGCGACCGCCGGACCTCATCGTGCAGGACGAGCTGCACCTGATCTCCGGGCCGCTCGGCTCGCTGACCGGGCTCTACGAGGCAGCCATCGACCGGCTCGCCTGCTGGGACATCACGCCGGGCCACACCGTACGCCCCAAGGTAATCGCGTCCACCGCCACCGTCCGGCGGGCGGAACGGCAGATCAACGACCTGTTCAACCGCAGGACCGCGGTGTTCCCTCCGCCCGGGCTCAGCGCCGACGACAACTTCTTCGCACGCCGCCGGGACACCAAGGACACCCCGGGCCGTCGTTACGTCGGTATCTGCGCGCAGGGCGTACGGACGAAGTCCGTGGCGATCCGGGTCTACGTCGCCCAGCTCGCCGCCGCCCAGAAGCTCCATAAACGCTACGGACGCACGGAGCTCACCGACCCGTACATGACGCTGGTCGGCTACTTCAACAGCTTGCGTGACCTGGGCGGGATGCGCAGGCTGGTCGAGGACGACATCTCCACCCGGCTGACCCGCGCCGACAAGCGCGGCCTCGCCGTGCGCTACATCGGAGAACCCGCGGAGCTCACATCGCGTATGTCCTCCGACGCCATCCCCGACATCCTGGAGAGGCTGGAGATCTCCTCCGCGGGAGCACCGAAGAAAGGGGCGGCCCGCCCCATCGACGTCCTGCTGGCCACGAACATGATCGCTGTGGGAGTTGACGTCTCGCGTCTCGGCGTGATGGTGGTCAACAACCAGCCCAAATCCACAGCCGAGTACATTCAGGCGACCAGCCGTGTGGGCCGCCGTGCCCCCGGGCTCGTCTTCACCGTCCTCAACTGGGCCCGGCCGCGCGACCTCTCCCACTACGAGACCTTCGAATCGTTCCACGCCACCGTCTACCAGCACGTGGAGGCCCTCTCCGTCACCCCGTTCGCGGACCGCGCCCTGGACCGCGGCCTGACCGGGGTGCTGGCGTCGCTGGTACGCAACCTCAAGCAGCAGTACAACGGCAACCGAGGCGCCCAGTTCTTCGACATCCGCGGCGAGCTCGCCGACCACGTCGTCCGGACCCTCCAGCGTCGCGCCGAGGACGTGACGGCCAACCAGCACGCCGGCTCGGAGCTGGCGGCGCGCCTCAAGCAGCGCCTCGACCACTGGGACCTGCGGCGCAACGCTCCCGGGGCCGTGCTCGGCTACAGCACCGCCCCGCGCCAGGGAGACGTCACCCCGCTGCTCAAGAAGCCGGACGGGGGAAGCTGGCGGTTGATGACCTGCCCCACTTCCCTGCGCGAGGTGGAGCCCCCGGTCCAGCTGATGTTTGTCGGGGACGTCGGCCAGGACCCTGCCACCGAGCCCTCGTTCGTACCCCGGCCTCAGCCTGATCCCGCCGACAGCCCCGCAACACTTCCGGAGCAGCCGTGACCGCCCCCGCCAATGGCCCCCTGCGCGTGGGCGAGCTCCGCCCGAGTCAGCTCCTGCACACCTACGGGGTGGGGGCGGTCGCCGACCTGCCCAACCTCTCGGCCATGGTTCTCGGGCTCGATCACTGGGACCTCGTACAAGCCACACCCCTCACCGAGGACCGGCTGCTGGCCGCCGTGCGCCGGCGGCTGGGCGCTCAGGTCACCACGCTCCGCACTCCGCCGCAGATGCAGGAGACATCCGACCCCTTCGGGGACTGGACGCGGGTCGGCGTCCCGGTGGCCCTCTTCCCGCGCTGGCTGCGCTGCTCCCGCGAGCAGTGCAACCAGCTGTCGCCCGCCTCCTCAGGGCTCTTCGAACTGAAAGAGGACCACTTCAGGCCCGAGAACACGCGTTACGTCCACACCTGCTTCGGGACCCGTGGCAGTCGGCCGACGGCAGTCCCCGCGCGGTTTCTCATCGCCTGCCCCCACGGGCACATGGACGACTTCCCCTGGATGTACTTCGTCCACCGCGGGGCGGCCCACGCCGCGGACTGCACCCTCAGCCTGGTCGAACGCGGCACCACGGGTGAAGCGGCCAACATCTTCGTTCAGTGCTCGTGTGCGCAGGTGCCTGCCCGCTCGATGGCAGAGGCGATGGGCAAGCGGGGTGAACAGGAACTGCCCGCGTGCCGGGGCCACCACCCACATCTGGGCACCTTCGAAGAGTGCGGCGAACGGGCCCGAACGATCGCACTGGGCGCCACCAACAGCTGGTTCGCCTCCCAGTTGCGGGTGTTCAGCCTGCCCCGGGCGGATGAACCGCTCACCCAGACCGTACGGGAACACTGGTCGTCTCTCGCCCCTCTCTCGGGCATTCCGGCCGAGGCCGCCAAGATGCTGCTACCCACCCAGGCGTGCTGGCCCGAGCTGGAGGGATACGGCGTCGAGAAGGTGTGGGCGGCCGTCACCGGCGAAGCCGCGGCAGCGTCCGCGGGATCCTCGACGCCGGCCGAGCCGGACGACGAGGAATTCGATCTGACCACGCCCGAGTGGAAGGCCTTCACCGCACCTCACCGCTACGAGCTGCCCGACTTCACCACCGAGCAGGAGCGAGTGCCCGCCACCGCCTCCGCCTGGCTGGATCGCGTCGTTCTCGTCCACCGCCTGCGTGAAGTCTCCGCGCTCACCGGGTTCACCCGTATCGACGCGCCTGAGTGGCTGCCTCAGGAGGACGTCCCGTCCACCAAGGCGGCACGACTGACGAGGGAACAGCCGTCCTGGGTGCCGTGCGCGGAACTGCGGGGCGAAGGAGTCTTCCTCGCACTCCGGGAAGACCGCCTCGCCGCGTGGGAGAAACGTGCCGACGTGGCTGCCCGCGAGCAGATGCTGAAGTCGGCCCACGTGACGTGGTGCCTCGCCCGTGGCATCGAACCCCAGTGGCCCGGAATCCGGTATGTGCTGCTGCACACCATCGCCCACGTGCTGATCCGCGCGTTCGCCCTGGAATGCGGATACGGCGCTTCGGGCATCGCCGAGCGTGTGTACGCGCGCTCGGGCACGAACCCCATGGCGGGAATCCTCCTCTACACCGCCGCGCCCGACAGCGAGGGGACCCTGGGCGGACTCGTCTCCCTCGGCCGGAAAAACCGACTCGGGCCCGTCATCGACCAGGCCATCGAGGAGGCGCGGCTCTGCAGCTCCGACCCGATGTGCGCGGAACACGATCCCCGAGTGCACGGTCGCCTGCACGGAGCCGCCTGTCACGCCTGTCTCTTCGCGGCGGAGACGTCGTGTGAACGGGGCAATCACTATCTGGACCGCACGCTGCTCGTGGAGACGCTGGCCGGCAACACCAACGCGTTCCTCGCATGAGCGACCGCCTGCCCATGCTGCTCGCCGCACTGGGCAAACGCCTTCCGAGCGAGCGGCTCACCACCCTCCAGCAGCAACTGCACCAGGCCGACGGACCGGCGGACGAAGGATTCCACCGCTGGGCCGCGGCCCAGCAAGCCGCCGGCCTGGCCTTCCAGCTGACCGAGATGCGGATCGCCTGGCAGCAGGAAGCTCCCCAGCTACCCGGTAGTGCCCTCGCTCTGTCGCTCGGAGCGGTGGCTGCCGCTCGCGAGGACACCGAGGACGAACCGACCGAACTGGTCGTCAGCGGCCCGACCAGCCCTGCCATACCCGTTCGTCTCACGAGCTCCGTCGCCGTCGACGTCATACGGTCCGCGCGGGAGGCTCTTGTCATCGCGAGCTTCGCGGCGTTCGGCATCCACGAGATCGTGTCCGAACTGCGGGCAGCCGCCGCGCGAGGAGTTCACACCGATCTGCTCCTGGAGGAGTCGACCTCAGCGGTCCGCGCCTTCGGTTCCCTGGGGAGCCGGGTCCAGGTTTGGCACCCTACCGATACCTCGGCCCGCCGGAGCCTCCATGCCAAGGTCATCGCAGCCGACCGGCACACAGCGCTCCTGGGCAGCGCGAACCTCACCGGTCGCGCGCTGCGGGACAACATCGAGGTAGGGGTGATCCTGCGCGGCTCCCACGTCGGGCGGCTGGTCGATCACTTGAGGTGGCTCACCCGGCCGGAGACAGGCCTTCTCCAGGCTCAGTAGAGCTCTCTGCGGGTCTGGCACGACGCTGGTGTGGCCAATTCGAACACCGGCCGCAGGCGGGGGAAATCGACCCAGCTCGCTGCTGAGCCAGGCGTGCAGCGTGCGAATCTCCACTCCCTGACCGCGCAACCCTTCCGCCCCGATCCCCGTCTACTCCCCCGCGGGCACGCCTCGACCGGCCGATGGCCCGCGACGGAACCAGGGAGTACGCAGGACAGGGCGGCCGTTCGCCCGCTGCGGGGGAAGCGGGACGGACGGGGTGCGTGGCGTGGTGGATCGATCTGTGCTGTCCCGGATACGGATGCCCCGGCGCACGCTCCTCCTCGCGGCCACCGCGGCCGCCGCCACCGCCGGATGCGCCGTGCCGGCTCCACGGCGTCGCGGGCCGGTGCCCGACCCGGCCCCGGGCCTGGCCATAGCGAGCACCCGGCGGGCGCAGCTGATGCAGGTGCTGGCCCACCCCGACGACGACCTGTACCTGATGAACCCGGACACCCGTGAGGCCCTCGACGCCGGGACCCCCGTGGTCTGCGTCTACCTCACCGCGGGCGAGGCCGACGGCCTCAACAAGGTCCCCGGCGCCCCGCGCCCGGAGCCCGACCACGCCGCCTACGCCTCCGCCCGCCACCAGGGCCTGCGCCAGGCGTACGCCGAGCTGCTCGGGCTCGACCGGTTCACCCCTTGGCAGAGGTCGGTGCTCACCCTGCGCGGCGGCCACCGGGCCGAGCGGGACGTCCTGGCCGTCGGGGCCCGCCGGGTCGAGCTGATCTTCCTCAACACCGCGATGCACACCGGGCGCGGCCGCCTCGGGCTGCCCAGCCTCTGGGAGGACCGGCGGCGGGTGCTGCGTACCGTCGTCGCCGACGACTCCCCTCTGCAGAAGGCCGGTTCGTATACGTACGAGTCCCTGATCGACGTCCTCGTCGGGCTGCTGGAGGAGTACCGGCCGACCGTCGTGCACACCCTCGACCCGGACCCCGACCTCCGGTCCACCAGCGAGTACGAACGGCTCCGGGACAGTGAGCAGCGCGGGTACTCCGACCACGCGGACCACACCCCGGCCGGATGCTTCGCCTGGGCGGCCCTGATCCGCTGGGTGGCGGCGGCGACGGGGCGCGGGGAGCCGGTGCCCGGGTTCGTCGTCGCGGCGTTCCGGGGGTACTACAACCACCACTGGCCCAAGAACCTGCCGCCGGAGGTGCTGGAGCGCAAGGCCGCCCACCTTCTCCCGTACGGCGGCGCGCCCGACTGGGAGTGCGGCAACCCCTCGGGCTGCGGCGACTACAACATCGGCGGCGACCGGCCGCTGGCCAGCCGCAAGGGCTGGGTCCGCTCCACCCACCACCGCTACCCGGGCCCCCGGGCACAGGTCGCCTCCGGTCCGGACGGCCGGCTCACCGTCTACGGGGTGCTGGGGCTGCGTGCCGTCCGGTGGCGCGAGAGCGTGCCCGGCAGCGGGGCCTGGAACGCGCCGGACGACCTCGGCGGCGGCCCGCTCGCCCCGGTGCTGGGCTCGGCGGCGACGGCGGACGGCCGGCACCTGTTGTTCGGGCTGCGGTTCGCGGCGCTCGCCGGGCACGGCTCGGACAACGACCGCGAGATCGTGCTGCTGGAGCAGCGCTCGCCGGGCGGCCCCTTCCGCGCCTGGCGGGGGCTCGGCAACCCGGCCACCGGCAGCGACCACGGGCGCCGCGTCGGTGTGCCCGTCGCCGTGGCCGCCCCGGACGGCCGCGTCCACCTCTTCGTACGGAACGCGGAGAAGGGGCTGAGCACCCGGGTGCGGGACGCGGTCACCGGGCGCTGGAGCGGGTGGCGGGATCTGGGCGGCGGCGAGGTGCAGGACGGGCTGACGGCGGTCGTGGACGCGGCGGGGCGCGTCCACGTGTACGCGGCCGGGCACCATGCCGTGCACCACTGGACCCAGGACGCCCCGGACACGGACGTCACCGCCCGCACCCAGCTCACCGACTCCCCCGTGCCCGCGCACGCGCCCGGCGCACTGGCCGCGCCCGACGGGTCCGTGGAGCTGTACTACCGGCCGGCCGCGCGGGAGCGGCTCGTCGCCGTGCGGGCCGACCGCGCACCCGCGCCCCGTTTCGGCGGGTACGGTCCGGTGACCGTCGCCGCCTCGCCGGGCGGCCCGGTCCTGCTCGGCCGTTCCGCGGCGGGCCGGATCCAGCTGCGTACCGCCGTGGGCACCGCCGTACGGTCCCGGGGGCCGATCGCCCTGGACGGCGTCGCCCTCCACCTCGGCGCGGCGGGCGGACGGCCGACCGTCGTGGGGTTCGGGCCGGACGCCGCGCCCTGGGTGTGGCGTCCGTAGCGGTGGAAGCTTTTTAGGCCCAACTCCCGCCCCATAACGCCGCGTTATGCCCAAACGTTAGTACCCCGGCCTCGTCGCGCTCCGGCACCCTGTTGCCCACCATCCCCCACGGACACGCACACCCCAGCGTGTCGCGCGAAACGAGGAATCATGCGTATATCCAGGCTCGTGCCCGCTGCCGCCGCCGCAGCGGCCTGCGTCCTCGCCCTCTTCGCACCCTCCGCCTCGGCCGCTCCCGAGGCCCCGCTCCAGGACGCCCCGCCCCCGACCACCCAGATCATCGGCGGCGGCTACGCCCAGAACGCGCCCTGGGCCGCCCGCCTCTTCTCGAACGGCAGAGAGACCTGTTCGGCGACGATCATCGCGCCGACCTGGATCCTCACCGCCAAGCACTGCGTCACCGGCGGCGGCCTGTCGTTCCGCATCGGCAGCCTCGACCAGCACAGCGGCGGTGTGGTCGCGAACGGCGCCCAGACCTACACCCACAGCTCGGACCTGGCGCTGGTGCGCCTGGACCGTTCCGTGCAGGCGACCTACTCCCGCCTCGGCTCGCCCGGCTCGGTGAGCGTCGGGCAGAGCGTCCAGGTCTGGGGCTGGGGCGCCACCTCGCAGTGCGGCTCCGAGGCCAACTGCCAGTCCCGCTACCTGAAGGTCGCCAACGTGACGGTCACCGGCGGCTGCGGTGACGCGTACGGCGGCTCGGCGATCTGCGCCCGCCGCGGCAACGGCATCACCGCCGGCGGCGACTCCGGCGGCCCGATGACGGCGAACGGCATCCAGGTCGGCGTCGCCTCCACCAGCGACCGGCAGACCACGACCGCGTACACGAACGTCACCGCGTACCGGTCCTGGATCCAGTCGATCGCGGGCGTCTGACCGACCCCAACGCCCGGGCGGCGGGCACCTGACGGACCCGCCGCCCCGTGAACCGTAGGGCCCCCGTACCTCACCGCCCTGAGGTACCGGGGCCCTACACCCATGTCCGCCCCGCCCCGGCCCCGTAACCCCGGCGGCCCCGCACACGGCGAAGGGCCCCGCACCTCTTTCGAGGTGCGGGGCCCTTCTTGCGGCTCAGTGAGCCACCAGGTCCAAGGACCAAGCAGAAACTACTTGATGATCTTGGTGACCTGGCCGGCGCCCACGGTCCGGCCACCCTCACGGATGGCGAACTTCAGGCCCTCTTCCATGGCGACGGGCTGGATCAGCGAGACGTCCATGAGGGTGTTGTCACCCGGCATGACCATCTCGGTGCCCTCGGGAAGGGTCACAACGCCCGTCACATCCGTGGTACGGAAGTAGAACTGCGGGCGGTAGTTGTTGAAGAACGGGGTGTGACGGCCACCCTCGTCCTTCGACAGGATGTAGGACTGCGCCTGGAACTCGGTGTGCGGCGTGACCGAGCCGGGCTTGATGATGACCTGGCCGCGCTCGACGTCCTCGCGCTTGATGCCACGGAGGAGCAGACCGACGTTCTCACCGGCCTGGCCCTCGTCGAGCAGCTTGCGGAACATCTCGATGCCGGTGACCGTGGTGGTGGTCTTCTCGGTCTTGATACCGACGATGTCGACGGTCTCGTTGACCTTCAGGACACCACGCTCGATGCGGCCGGTGACGACCGTACCGCGACCGGTGATCGTGAAGACGTCCTCGATCGGCATGAGGAACGGCTTCTCGACGTCACGCTCGGGCTGCGGGATGGACTCGTCGACGGCCTTCATCAGGTCGAGGACGGTCTGGCCCCACTCCTTGTCGCCCTCAAGAGCCTTGAGCGCCGAGACCTTGACGACCGGAAGGTCGTCGCCCGGGAACTCGTACTCGGAGAGGAGCTCACGGACCTCGAGCTCGACGAGCTCCAGGATCTCCTCGTCGTCCACCATGTCGGCCTTGTTCAGCGCGACGACGATGTAGGGGACGCCGACCTGGCGGGCCAGGAGGACGTGCTCCTTCGTCTGCGGCATCGGGCCGTCGGTGGCCGCGACCACGAGGATGGCGCCGTCCATCTGCGCCGCACCCGTGATCATGTTCTTGATGTAGTCCGCGTGACCGGGGCAGTCGACGTGCGCGTAGTGACGCGACTCCGTCTGGTACTCGACGTGCGCGATGGAGATGGTGATACCGCGCTGGCGCTCTTCGGGAGCCTTGTCGATCTGGTCAAAGGCCGAGGCCTCGTTCAGGTCCGGGTACGCGTCGTGCAGCACCTTGGTAATGGCGGCCGTGAGGGTCGTCTTACCGTGGTCGATGTGACCGATGGTGCCGATGTTGACGTGCGGCTTAGTCCGCTCGAACTTTGCCTTCGCCACTGGGGTCCTCCTGAGTGGTTCTGTACGCCTTGCTTCATCGGCGCCAGGTGATCTTTGCTGGGGTGCCGGCGCCGGGGGCATTCCGCACAGTGCTGACGCGCTGTGCGCAATGCCCGCCCGGCTCCGGTGACAAGCCTAAAGCGTGAGCTCGGGAGAGTTACTCGCCCTTGGCCTTCGCGATGATCTCCTCGGCGACGTTCCGCGGAACCTCGGCGTAGGAGTCGAACTGCATCGAGTAGCTTGCGCGACCCGAGGTCTTGCTGCGGAGGTCTCCGACGTAGCCGAACATCTCCGAGAGGGGCACGAGGCCCTTCACGACGCGAGCGCCGCTGCGCTCCTCCATGGCCTGGATCTGGCCACGGCGGGAGTTGAGGTCGCCGATGACATCGCCCATGTAGTCCTCGGGCGTGGTGACCTCGACGGCCATCATCGGCTCAAGGAGCACGGGAGAGGCCTTGCGGGCACCCTCCTTGAACGCCTGCGAACCGGCGATCTTGAAGGCGAGCTCCGAGGAGTCGACCTCGTGGTAACCACCGTCGAGAAGGGTGACGCGGACGCCGACCATCTCGTAACCGGCCAGGATGCCGAACTGCATGGCTTCCTGAGCACCCGCGTCCACCGAGGGAATGTACTCACGGGGGATGCGGCCACCGGTGACCTTGTTGACGAACTCGTAGGAGGCGTCGCCACCCTCGATGGGCTCGAGGGCGATCTGCACCTTCGCGAACTGGCCGGTACCACCAGTCTGCTTCTTGTGCGTGAAGTCGATGCGCTCGACGGCCTTGCGGATCGTCTCGCGGTACGCGACCTGGGGCTTGCCGACGTTCGCCTCGACGCGGAACTCGCGCTTCATGCGGTCGACGAGCACCTCGAGGTGAAGCTCGCCCATACCACCGATGATGGTCTGGCCGGTCTCCTCGTCGGAGTGCACCTGGAAGGAGGGGTCCTCCTCCGAGAGGCGCTGGATGGCGACACCCAGCTTCTCCTGGTCACCCTTGGACTTCGGCTCGATGGCGACCTGAATGACCGGCGCCGGGAAGTCCATGGACTCCAGGATGACCGGGTTCTTGTCGTCGCACAGCGTCTCACCGGTGGTGGTCTGCTTGAGACCCATGACGGCGATGATGTCGCCGGCGCCCACCGATGCGATCTCCTCACGCTTGTTCGCGTGCATGCGGTAGATCTTGCCGATGCGCTCCTTCTTGCCCTTGACGGAGTTCAGCACCGCGGTGCCGGCCTCCAGGCGACCGGAGTAGATCCGGACGAAGGTGAGCTTGCCCAGGTGCGGGTCGCTCGCGATCTTGAACGCCAGGCCGGAGAACGGCTCGTCGTCCGAGGGCTTGCGCTGGATGACCTTCTCCGGGTCCTTCACGTCGTGGCCCTCGATGGCCTCGACGTCCAGGGGGGAAGGCAGGTAGCGCACGACCGCGTCGAGCAGGGGCTGAACGCCCTTGTTCTTGAACGCGGTGCCACAGAACACCGGGGTGACGGTGACGGAGTCGGCGGTGCCCTTCGACGCCAGCGTGATGCGGCGGATCGCCTCGTGCAGCTGCTCCTGGGTGGGCTCGGTGCCCTCCAGGTACAGCTCCATCATGTCGTCGTCGTTCTCGGCCACGGCCTCCAGGAGCTTGCCGCGCCATTCGGCGGCCGACTCCTTGAGGTTGTCCGGGATCTCGACGGTGTTGTACATCTCGCCCTTGGCGGCCTCTTCGGGGTACACGAAGGCCTTCATCGACACGAGGTCGACGACACCCGTGAAGTCGGCCTCCGCCCCGATGGGGAGCTGCATGACGATCGGGGTCGCGCCGAGGCGGTCCACGATCATCTGGACGCAACGGAAGAAGTCGGCACCGGTGCGGTCGAGCTTGTTGACGAAGCAGATACGCGGCACGCCGTAGCGGTCCGCCTGACGCCAGACGGTCTCGGACTGCGGCTCGACGCCGGCCACACCGTCGAACACGGTGACGGCGCCGTCGAGGACGCGGAGCGAACGCTCCACCTCGACGGTGAAGTCGACGTGACCCGGGGTGTCGATGATGTTGATGGTGTGGTCAACATCGTTGAGCGGCCAGTGGCAGGTCGTCGCGGCGGACGTGATCGTGATGCCGCGCTCCTGCTCCTGCTCCATCCAGTCCATCGTGGCAGCGCCGTCGTGGACTTCACCGATCTTGTAGCTCACACCGGTGTAGAAGAGGATCCGCTCAGTGGTGGTCGTCTTCCCCGCGTCGATGTGGGCCATGATCCCAATGTTGCGGACCTTGGCCAGGTCAAGCGAAGTGGTGGCCATAAGGCTCAATCTTCTCTCGGTCTCGATGGGGGTAGCGACTACCAGCGGTAGTGCGCGAAGGCCTTGTTGGACTCGGCCATCTTGTGGGTGTCCTCACGCTTCTTGACCGCAGCGCCGAGGCCGTTGGAGGCGTCGAGCAGCTCGTTCATGAGGCGTTCGGTCATGGTCTTCTCGCGGCGGGCACGGGAGTAACCGACGAGCCAGCGCAGAGCGAGGGTGGAGGCGCGACCGGGCTTGACCTCGATCGGCACCTGGTAGGTGGCGCCACCGACACGGCGGGACTTGACCTCGAGCGAGGGCTTGACGTTCTCAAGCGCGCGCTTCAGCGTGATGACCGGGTCGTTGCCGGTCTTCTCGCGGAGGCCTTCCATGGCGCCGTACACGATCCGCTCGGCGGTGGAACGCTTGCCGTCGAGGAGGATCTTGTTGATCAGCGAGGTGACAAGAGGAGAGCTGTAGACCGGGTCGATGATGACCGGGCGCTTCGGGGCGGGGCCCTTACGAGGCATTCTTACTTCTCCTTCTTGGCGCCGTAGCGGCTGCGGGCCTGCTTGCGGTTCTTGACACCCTGGGTGTCAAGGGAGCCGCGGATGATCTTGTAACGAACACCCGGCAGGTCCTTCACACGGCCACCACGCACGAGCACGATGGAGTGCTCCTGCAGGTTGTGTCCCTCACCCGGGATGTAGGCCGTGACCTCGATGCCGGAGGTCAGACGCACACGCGCGACCTTACGGAGCGCCGAGTTCGGCTTCTTCGGGGTGGTCGTGAACACACGCGTGCAGACACCGCGACGCTGGGGCGAACCCTCGAGCGCGGGCGTCTTGTTCTTCTCGACCTTGTCCTGCCGGCCCTTCCGGACCAGCTGCTGGATCGTAGGCACTACTTCTCCGGTTTCTGTGTGCCGTTCGTGAAACTAACCTGGAACATCGCCGACCCACGCGGTCGGGTGTGTCGAATACTGCGGACTTACGCCCCAAGGGCGGCAGTCGGCACAGATTGCGGTGGCTACTGACGGACTCGCGGTGCGGTTGAGGACACGCACCCGAGCCCAGGCACACCCCAGGCACAAGGCTTGAGCGTACCTACCTCACGGAGCTGGGTCAAAACAAATGCTGTCCACGCCGACACGCCGGGGCGTCGGCACCCTCCGACCCGACCCCGTGACCACCCCCGCCGGCCCCTTACGCGCAGGTCCGCGCCTTGGGGGCCCGTCGCCCGCCGCCCGGCCGTGTCCGGGCCCCACAGGGCCCGGGAAGGCCCCACCCCGCACACGCCGGAGGGCGGCCACCCCATGACGTACGGGGTGACCGCCCTCCGGTCGTTCAAGCGGCAAGCACTCGCTTACTGGTTGTACGGACCGTAATCGTAGTCCTCCAGCGGGACGGCCTGGCCGGAGCCGGTGCCGAACGGCGAGTAGTCGATGTCGTCGTAGCCGACGGCCGAGTACATCGCGGCCTTGGCCTCCTCGGTCGGCTCGACCCGGATGTTGCGGTAGCGGGACAGGCCCGTACCGGCCGGGATGAGCTTACCGATGATGACGTTCTCCTTGAGGCCGATCAGGGAGTCCGACTTGGCGTTGATCGCCGCGTCGGTGAGGACCCTGGTCGTCTCCTGGAAGGACGCCGCCGACAGCCACGACTCGGTGGCGAGCGAGGCCTTGGTGATACCCATCAGCTGCGGACGGCCGGAGGCGGGGTGACCGCCCTCGGTGACCACACGACGGTTCTCGGTCTCGAACTTCGACCGCTCGACCAGCTCGCCCGGAAGCAGCTCCGCGTCGCCGGACTCGATGATCGTCACGCGGCGGAGCATCTGCCGGATGATGATCTCGATGTGCTTGTCGTGGATCGACACGCCCTGCGAGTTGTAGACCTTCTGGACTTCGCCGACCAGGTGGACCTGGACCGCACGCTGGCCGAGGATGCGCAGCACGTCGTGCGGGTTGGTCGCACCGACGGTGAGCTTCTGGCCCACCTCGACCGGGTCGCCCTCGCCCACGAGCAGACGGGCACGCTTCGAGATCGGGAACGCCGTCTCATCGCTGCCGTCGTCCGGGGTGACGACGAGCTTCTTGGTCTTCTCGGTCTCCTCGATCCGCACGCGGCCCTTGGCCTCGGAGATCGGGGCGACACCCTTGGGCGTACGGGCTTCGAAGAGCTCGACGACTCGGGGCAGACCCTGGGTGATGTCGTCACCGGCCACACCACCGGTGTGGAAGGTACGCATCGTCAGCTGGGTGCCGGGCTCACCGATGGACTGGGCGGCGATGATGCCGACCGCCTCACCGATGTCGACCAGCTTGCCGGTGGCGAGCGAGCGTCCGTAGCAGAAGGCACAGGTGCCGACCGCGGACTCACAGGTCAGGACCGAGCGGGTCTTGACCTCCTCGACGCCGGCGCCCACCAGGGCGTCGATCAGGACGTCTCCGAGGTCGACGTTGGCAGGCGCGATGACCTTGCCGTCCACCACGACGTCCTCGGCGAGCATGCGGGCGTAGACCGAGGTCTCGACGTCCTCCGTCTTGCGGAGCACGCCGTCGGCGCCCTTGACCGCGATCTTCAGCTTGAGGCCGCGGTCGGTGCCGCAGTCCTCCTCGCGAATGATCACGTCCTGCGAGACGTCCACCAGACGACGGGTCAGGTAACCCGAGTCGGCGGTACGCAGGGCGGTGTCCGCCAGACCCTTACGGGCACCGTGCGTGGAGATGAAGTACTCCAGAACGGTGAGGCCCTCGCGGAAGGACGCCTTGATGGGACGGGGAATCGTCTCGTTCTTGGCGTTCGACACCAGACCACGCATACCCGCGATCTGACGCATCTGCATCATGTTTCCTCGGGCACCCGAGTCGACCATCATGAAGATGGGGTTCGTCTTCGGGAAGTTCGCGTTCATCGCCTCGGCAACCTCGTTGGTCGCCTTGGTCCAGATCGCGATGAGCTCCTGCGTGCGCTCGTCCTTGGTGATCAGACCGCGCTCGTACTGCTTCTGGACCTTCTCGTCCTGCTCCTCGTAGCCCCTGACGATGGCCTTCTTGGCCTCGGGCACGACGATGTCGGAGACGGCCACGGTGACGCCCGAACGGGTCGCCCAGTGGAAGCCCGCCGCCTTCAGGTTGTCGAGCGTCGCCGCCACGATGACCTTGGGGTAGCGCTCGGCCAGGTCGTTGACGATCTCGGAGAGCTGCTTCTTGCCCACCGAGTAGTCGACGAACGGGTAGTCCTCGGGCAGCAGCTCGTTGAAGAGCGCGCGGCCCAGGCTGGTCCGCAGCCGGAAGGTGTCCCCGGGCTGGTACTCCGGCTCACCCTCCTCGGCGACCGGCGGCACCCAGCCACGCGGCGGCATGGTGCCGACCGGGAAGCGGATGTCGACCTTCGCCTGGAGCGACAGCTCGCGGGCGTCGAAGGCCATGGTGGCCTCGGCCGTGGAGCCGAACGCGCGGTCCGTGCCCTTGACGTTGCGGCCCTCTTCGTCCGTGGTGAGGAAGAAGAGACCCAGCACCATGTCCTGGGTCGGCATGGTGACGGGACGACCGTCGGCCGGCTTCAGGATGTTGTTCGAGGACAGCATCAGGATGCGGGCCTCGGCCTGCGCCTCCGCGGAGAGCGGCAGGTGCACGGCCATCTGGTCACCGTCGAAGTCCGCGTTGAACGCGGTGCAGACGAGCGGGTGGATCTGGATGGCCTTGCCCTCGACCAGCTGCGGCTCGAAGGCCTGGATGCCCAGGCGGTGCAGGGTGGGCGCACGGTTCAGCAGCACCGGGTGCTCGGCGATGACCTCTTCGAGGACGTCGTACACGACGGTGCGGCCACGCTCGACCATGCGCTTGGCCGACTTGATGTTCTGCGCGTGGTTCAGGTCCACCAGGCGCTTCATCACGAACGGCTTGAAGAGCTCCAGCGCCATCGCCTTCGGCAGACCGCACTGGTGCAGCTTGAGCTGCGGACCGACGACGATCACGGAACGCGCGGAGTAGTCCACGCGCTTGCCGAGGAGGTTCTGACGGAAACGACCCTGCTTGCCCTTGAGCATGTCGCTCAGGGACTTCAGGGGACGGTTACCGGGACCCGTGACCGGGCGACCGCGGCGGCCGTTGTCGAACAGCGCGTCGACGGCCTCCTGCAGCATCCGCTTCTCGTTGTTCACGATGATCTCGGGGGCGCCGAGGTCAAGGAGACGCTTGAGGCGGTTGTTGCGGTTGATCACACGGCGGTACAGGTCGTTCAGGTCGGAGGTCGCGAAGCGGCCACCGTCCAGCTGCACCATCGGACGCAGGTCCGGCGGGATGACCGGCACGCAGTCGAGCACCATGCCCTTGGGCTTGTTGCTGGTCTGCAGGAACGCGGAGACGACCTTGAGGCGCTTGAGCGCACGGGTCTTCTTCTGGCCCTTGCCGGTGCGGATGATCTCGCGGAGGCGCTCGGCCTCCTCGTCGAGGTCGAAGGACTCCAGGCGCTTCTGGAGCGCCGCGGCGCCCATGCAGCCGTCGAAGTACGTGCCGAAGCGGTCACGCAGCTCGCGGTAGAGCAGCTCGTCGCCCTCCAGGTCCTGGACCTTGAGGTTCTTGAAGCGGCTCCACACCTCGTCGAGGCGGTCGATCTCGCGCTGCGCACGGTCGCGCAGCTGCTTCATCTCACGCTCGGCGCCTTCGCGCACCTTGCGGCGCACGTCGGCCTTGGCGCCCTCGGCCTCCAGCTCGGCCAGGTCGGTCTCGAGCTTCTTGGCGCGGGCCTCCAGGTCGGAGTCGCGGCGGTTCTCGGTCTGCTGGCGCTCGACGGAGACGTGGGCCTCCAGGGACGGCAGGTCGCGGGTACGACGCTCCTCGTCCACGAACGTGATCATGTACGCGGCGAAGTAGATGACCTTTTCCAGGTCCTTCGGCGCGAGGTCCAGCAGGTAGCCGAGGCGGGAGGGAACGCCCTTGAAGTACCAGATGTGGGTGACGGGAGCGGCAAGCTCGATGTGGCCCATCCGCTCACGGCGCACCTTGGCGCGAGTGACCTCGACGCCGCAGCGCTCACAGATGATGCCCTTGAAGCGGACACGCTTGTACTTGCCGCAGTAGCACTCCCAGTCCCGGGTCGGACCGAAGATCTTCTCGCAGAAGAGTCCGTCCTTTTCGGGCTTGAGCGTGCGGTAGTTGATGGTCTCCGGCTTCTTCACTTCGCCGTGCGACCAGGTCCGGATGTCGTCCGCGGTGGCAAGGCCGATCCGCAGCTCGTCGAAGAAGTTGACGTCGAGCACTTGTCGTCAATCCCTCTTTCGGGGTCTCGTCTCAATCAATGGTCTGAACGGGTCCGGGGAGGGCCGGCCGCCTCGGGATGAGGCGGCCGGCCGGCCCGTCAGACCTCTTCGACGCTGCTCGGCTCGCGCCGGGACAGGTCGATACCGAGTTCCTCCGCCGCGCGGAAGACGTCCTCGTCCGTGTCGCGCATCTCGATGGACATGCCGTCCGAGGACAGCACCTCCACGTTGAGGCAGAGCGACTGCATTTCCTTGATGAGCACCTTGAAGGACTCGGGAATGCCGGGCTCGGGGATGTTCTCGCCCTTGACGATGGCCTCGTAGACCTTCACGCGGCCGGTCACGTCGTCGGACTTGATCGTCAGGAGCTCCTGGAGGGCGTATGCGGCGCCGTAAGCCTCAAGGGCCCACACCTCCATCTCACCGAAGCGCTGACCACCGAACTGTGCCTTACCACCCAGCGGCTGCTGGGTGATCATGGAGTACGGGCCGGTCGAACGCGCGTGCAGCTTGTCGTCGACCAGGTGGTGCAGCTTGAGGATGTACATGAACCCGACCGAGACCGGGTCCGGGAACGGCTCGCCGGAGCGGCCGTCGTAGAGCTGGGCCTTGCCGGAGGGCTGGACCAGGCGGTCGCCGTCGCGGTTGGGGATCGTGGCCTGGAAGAGGCCGGTGATCTCGTCCTCGCGCGCACCGTCGAAGACGGGCGTGGCGACGTTGGTGCCGGGGGCGACCTGGTCGGCGCCGATGGCCTGCAGGCGCTGGGCCCACTCGTCACCGAGGCCGGAGACGTCCCAGCCGCGGCTGGCGAGCCAGCCGAGGTGGATCTCCAGGACCTGTCCCGGGTTCATTCGGGACGGGACACCCAGCGGGTTGAGGATGATGTCGACCGGGGTGCCGTCCTCCAGGAACGGCATGTCCTCGATCGGCAGGATCTTGGAGATGACGCCCTTGTTGCCGTGACGGCCGGCGAGCTTGTCACCATCGGTGATCTTGCGCTTCTGCGCGACGTAGACGCGGACCAGCTGGTTCACGCCCGGCGGCAGCTCGTCGCCCTCTTCGCGGTCGAAGACGCGGACGCCGATGACCTTGCCGATCTCACCGTGCGGCACCTTCAGCGAGGTGTCGCGCACCTCGCGCGCCTTCTCACCGAAGATCGCGCGGAGCAGACGCTCCTCGGGGGTCAGCTCGGTCTCGCCCTTGGGCGTGACCTTGCCGACGAGGATGTCGCCGGCGACGACCTCGGCACCGATCCGGATGATGCCGCGCTCGTCGAGGTCGGCGAGGACCTCTTCGGAGACGTTCGGGATGTCCCGGGTGATCTCCTCCGGGCCGAGCTTGGTGTCACGGGCGTCGACCTCGTGCTCCTCGATGTGGATCGAGGAGAGGACGTCGTCCTGCACGAGGCGCTGCGACAGGATGATCGCGTCCTCGTAGTTGTGACCCTCCCACGGCATGAACGCCACGAGCAGGTTCTTGCCGAGGGCCATCTCACCGTTCTCGGTGGCCGGTCCGTCGGCGAGCACCTGGTCGGCGATGATCCGGTCGCCCTCGGCGACGACGACCTTCTGGTTGACCGAGGTGCCCTGGTTGGAGCGCATGAACTTGGCGATGCGGTACGTGGTGTACGTGCCGTCGTCGTTCGTGACGGTGATGTAGTCCGCGGAGACCTCCTGGACCACACCGTCCTTCTCCGCCTTGAGGACGTCACCGGCGTCGGTGGCGCAGCGGTACTCCATGCCGGTGCCGACGAGCGGGGCCTCGGACTTGATGAGCGGCACCGCCTGCCGCATCATGTTCGCGCCCATGAGGGCACGGTTGGCGTCGTCGTGCTCCAGGAAGGGGATCATCGCGGTGGCGACGGACACCATCTGGCGCGGCGAGACGTCCATGTAGTCGACGTCCGTGCCGGGCACGTAGTCGACCTCTCCGCCACGACGGCGGACCAGGACGCGGGGCTCGGTGAAGCGCAGCTCTTCGGAGAGGGTCGCGTTCGCCTGGGCGATGACGTAGCGGTCCTCCTCGTCGGCCGTGATGTAGTCGACGTCATCGGTGACCTGACCGTCGACGACCTTGCGGTACGGCGTCTCGATGAAGCCGAACGCGTTGACGCGGCCGTACGAGGCGAGCGAACCGATCAGACCGATGTTCGGGCCTTCGGGGGTCTCGATCGGGCACATGCGTCCGTAGTGGGACGGGTGCACGTCGCGGACCTCGAAGCCGGCCCGCTCACGGGAGAGACCACCCGGGCCAAGAGCCGACAGGCGGCGCTTGTGGGTGAGACCCGACAGCGGGTTGTTCTGGTCCATGAACTGCGACAGCTGGCTGGTGCCGAAGAACTCCTTGATGGAGGCGACGACCGGCCGGATGTTGATCAGGGTCTGCGGCGTGATCGCCTCGACGTCCTGGGTGGTCATGCGCTCACGCACGACCCGCTCCATCCGCGCCAGGCCCGTGCGGACCTGGTTCTGGATGAGCTCGCCGACGTTGCGCAGACGACGGTTGCCGAAGTGGTCGATGTCGTCGGTCTCGACGACGATCTCGCGACCCGACTCACCGGTCGTCTCGGTCTCACCGGCGTGCAGCTTCACCAGGTACTTGATGGTCGCGATGATGTCGTCGCTGGTGAGGACACCGGCGTCGAGCGGCTCGTCGGCGCCGAGCTTCTTGTTCACCTTGTAGCGGCCGACCTTCGCGAGGTCGTAGCGCTTCGGGTTGAAGTAGAGGTTCTCGAGCAGCGTCTGAGCGGCCTCGCGCGTCGGCGGCTCGCCGGGGCGCAGCTTGCGGTAGATGTCGAGCAGCGCGTCGTCCTGGCCCTGGGTGTGGTCCTTCTCCAGGGTGGCGCGCATCGACTCGTACTCGCCGAACTCCTCCAGGATCTGCTCGGTGGTCCAACCGAGAGCCTTCAGGAGAACGGTGACGGACTGCTTGCGCTTGCGGTCGATGCGGACACCGACCATGTCGCGCTTGTCGATCTCCATCTCCAGCCAGGCACCCCGGGACGGGATGATCTTGGCGGAGAAGATGTCCTTGTCGGACGTCTTGTCGATGGAGGAGTCGAAATAGACACCCGGCGAGCGGACCAGCTGCGACACGACGACACGCTCGGTGCCGTTGATGACGAAGGTGCCCTTGTTGGTCATGAGCGGGAAGTCGCCCATGAAGACCGTCTGGGACTTGATCTCGCCGGTCTCGTTGTTGGTGAACTCGGCCGTGACGAAGAGCGGCGCGGCGAACGTGAAGTCGCGCTCCTTGCACTCGTCGATCGAGTTCTTCGGGGGCTCGAAGCGGTGGTCGCGGAACGTAAGCGACATCGACCCGGAGAAGTCCTCGATCGGTGAGATCTCCTCGAAGATCTCCTCCAGGCCGGACTTGGTGGGGACGTCTTGTCCACTGTCCAGAGCAGCCTCGACGCGAGCCTTCCAGGCGGCGTTGCCCAGGAGCCAGTCAAAGCTCTCGGTCTGCAGCGCGAGGAGGTTCGGAACCTCGAGGGGCTCCTTGATCTTTGCAAAAGAGATGCGCAGCGGGGCGGTGCTGGCACCGTTGTTCGTATTCGCGGTCGAGGCGTTGCGCGAGGCGGCCAAGAGGGGGTCCTTCCGAGGGCTCGGACTCACTACGCGCGTACCGGTCCCACTCTGGACACAAAGACAAACCGTTCCGAATCGGTCGCAAAACGACCAGGTCGGAGGGAGTCGGCCATCGGTGCTTCAGCGTGGGCATGCCCCTGGTGACGGGCAGGAGGCAGCTAACAGGCAGCGCAAAGGGTCAGTGTAGCCAAGCGGCACACTGATGTCCAGTCGGGGTTCTCAGAGACCCACGTTGCTCTCAACAGCTGTTCTCAACACCTATGTCTAGCCCTAGCCCTCGCGCGGGGTGCGCTCTTCTTTACTGCCCTCTTCACGCTCGATCCATGCCTCGGATACGGATCGAAGTGATGACGCGTCCTGAGAATTGCGCGCCGCGTCCGGTTCGTCAAGGCCCGCCGGTCCGATCGGACCTCCAGGAGCCTTCACCGGCCGCCCCCGGGATGCCCGCAGGACGCCCCTGAGGGGCCCGCGAGAGGCGCACGGCGAAGATCACCCTACTCGTCGTCGGCGGAAGAGCAAGGCACCCGCCACGGGCACGCCGAAGGGCGACCACCCGGATGGGTGATCGCCCTTGGCGCGGACACCTGAGGTGCCCAGGGAGTCCGGAGGACTCCCGAGGTGTTACTTGACCTCGACGGAAGCGCCGGCGGCCTTGAGGGACTCGGCGGCCTTCTCGGCGACGTCCTTGGCGACCTTCTCGAGGACCGGCTTCGGGGTGCCGTCGACGAGGTCCTTGGCCTCCTTGAGACCCAGCGAGGTCAGCTCACGCACGGTCTTGATGACCTGGATCTTCTTCTCGCCGGCACCGGTGAGGATGACGTCGAACTCGTCCTGCTCGGCCTCGGCCTCGGCCGGGGCGCCACCAGCGGCGGGGCCGGCGACGGCGACGGCCGCGGCGGCGGTGACGTCGAACTTCTCCTCGAAGGCCTTGACGAACTCGGAGAGCTCGATGAGGGTCATGCCTTCGAACTGCGCGAGCAGGTCGTCCTGGGACAGCTTCGCCATGATAGGCGTCCTTCCACTATTCGGCAGGTGCCGGATGTATATGTCGGCGGGCGTACGTGGAGCCCGCTGGACCGCTGAGCGAAATTACTCGGCGGCCTCGGCGGGAGCCGGAGTACCGGCACCGCCCTGCTCTTCCTTCTTGACGCGAAGCGCTTCCGCGGTGCGGACGAACTTCGACGGCAGTGCCTGGAAGAGCTGCGCAGCCTGAGTCTGCTTGCCCTTGAAGGCACCGGCCAGCTTGGAGAGCAGAACCTCGCGGGACTCGAGGTCCGCGAGCTTCTTGATCTCATCGGCGGACAGCGCCTTACCGTCAAGGACACCGCCCTTGATGATGAGGTTGGGGTTGTCCTTGGCGAAGTCACGAAGACCCTTCGCCGACTCCACCGGGTCACCGGTGACGAAGGCAACCGCCGTCGGACCCGAGAACAGGTCGTCCAGCGTGTCGATCCCGGCCTCGTTGGCCGCAATCTTGGTCAGCGTGTTCTTCACCACGGCGTACTGGGCGTTCTCACCGAGCGAACGGCGCAGCTCCTTGAGCTGTGCCACGGTGAGACCCCGGTACTCGGTCAGCACGGCGGCGTTCGAGCTGCGGAACTGGTCCGTCAGCTCGGCTACCGCGGCAGCCTTGTCGGGCCTTGCCATGAGCGTCGGCCTCCTTCCGGGTGATGAGGACCGCTCAGAAGGGGCCGGGAAAGACGAAACGCCCCAGCACAAGTGCCAGGGCGCGGCTCGACCGAACAGAGTCCGGGAGCGTTCCACAGTCACCTGCGCAGGTCGTCCGATCTAGCGGAACCTTCGGTCACTGTCCCTCTGACGAGGCGCAGTGACGACCAGCGGTCTTTGGCTTCTTGGTGAGAGTACGCGACCGGATGCGGGACGAGCAAATCCGTCCCCGTTCGTCCCTTGCGGGAGGTGTCAGGAGGCGGCGCCCGGGGTAGCGCCGCCCTGCTTCAGCATCTCCTTGAAGTCCACGGTGTCCGAGGCCGCCGGCTTCTCGGAGGGGACCTCGGTGCCGTAGTCGCTGTAGAAGAGCGTCGAGTTGAACGCGCCGGTCTTCATCTCGCCGCGCTCGGTCTTCTTCACCAGCAGGTCGTTCTTGTCGACCCAGATGTCGACGGTCTGGGTGGTCACCCCGGCCAGGGCGAGCTGCTCCTTGAAGGCGGCCAGCTGCTTCGCGTCCAGGTTGCTGTTCTTCGCGGTCAGGTCAGCCACGTCGACCGTGCCGGAGTAGTGCGTCGCGGGGACCCCGCGGACGTCCTCCTGGCCGACCTTCTTCACGTCGCCGGAGGCCAGGAGCGCCTTCACACCCTGCTCGGGCGTGCTGTTCTGGATCTGGTCCTTCATGACGTCGCCGGAGGCCCCGCCCAGCTCGGCGAGGTCCTTGTAGGAATACCGGATCCAGTGCTTGCCGCCGGTGTTGGCCGCCATGGCGTCGCCCATGTTGGCGTAGTACTCGTCCTTGAAGTAGCGCGCCTCGACCGATCCGTCACCGCCGGCCTGCTTCAGGGCGTCGCCCATGGTGCCGCCGGTGTACGTGATGGTCAGCGCGCCCGACAGGCCGTCGGCCCAGCCGATGGACCCGGACTGCTTCATGGACATGGCGCTGCCCATCTCGGTGGTGCCCTCGACCTTCGCCGACTGGGCGCCTCCGGTCTTCTGCTGCACCTGCTTCAGCGCGGCCACGGGGCTCGCCTTGGAGACGGCGCCCGCCTTGCCCTCACCGGCGCCGTCGGAGCCCTTCGAGCCGTCGGAGCCACTGCAGGCCGCTATCGACGTCAGTGCCGCCGCGGCGGCCAGAGCCGTGCCCATGCGTCGTGCCGTGCTCGTCCTCATGTACCCGTCCACCCCTCGTATCGTCCGTCGTCCCCCGCACAACAGTGGCACAGGGCACTGACAGACATGGCTCCTTACGGATACGAGGACGGGCCCCGCACCTCGAAAGGTTGCGGGGCCCGTTCACACAGTGCACGCGTACGACGCGGCTACCGGGTGAGCATGGAAGCTCAGACGGAGGCCGGGTCCTCCTCGACGAGGAGGTTGCGGGTGCGGTTGGCGTCCAGCGGGATGCCGGGGCCCATCGTGGTGGCCAGCGTGGCCTTCTTGATGTAGCGGCCCTTGGCGGCGGACGGCTTCAGACGGAGGATCTCGTCCAGCGCCGCTGCGTAGTTCTCCACCAGCTTGGTCTCGTCGAACGAGGTCTTGCCGATGATGAAGTGCAGGTTCGAGTGCTTGTCGACGCGGAACTCGATCTTGCCGCCCTTGATGTCGTTGACAGCCTTCACGACATCGGGGGTGACGGTGCCGGTCTTCGGGTTCGGCATCAGACCACGCGGACCGAGCACGCGGCCCAGGCGGCCGACCTTGCCCATGAGGTCCGGGGTCGCGACGACGGCGTCGAAGTCCAGACGGCCCTTCGCCACCTCGTCGATGAGCTCGTCGGCGCCGACGATGTCGGCTCCAGCGGCTTCCGCGGCCGCAGCACGGTCACCGGTCGCGAAGACCAGGACCCGGGCGGTCTTGCCGGTGCCGTGCGGGAGGTTCACGGTGCCACGGACCATCTGGTCGGCCTTGCGCGGGTCGACACCCAGGGCAAAGGCGACCTCGACGGTGCTGTCGAACTTCGTGGAGGCGGTGTCCTTGGCGATACGGACGGCCTCGAGCGGGGCGTAGTTGCGCTCCCGGTCGATCTTGGCGTCCGCAGCGCGGAGGTTCTTGCTGCGCTTCACTTCTACTCCTGTGGTTTCAGAGTGTGGAGTCGTGGTGCGGACCAGCGCTTGGTCCTACCACTGGGGGTTACGGGGCTGAATCAGCCTTCGACCGTGATGCCCATGGAACGGGCGGTGCCGGCAATGATCTTCGACGCGGCGTCGAGGTCATTGGCGTTCAGGTCGGGGAGCTTCGTCGTGGCGATCTCGCGGACCTGGGCGGCCGTCAGCTTGGCAACCTTGGTCTTGTGCGGCTCGCCGGAGCCCTTGTCCACACCCGCGGCCTTGAGGATCAGCTTGGCGGCCGGCGGAGTCTTCGTGATGAAGGTGAAGGAGCGGTCGTCGTAGACCGTGATCTCCACCGGCACGACCATGCCACGCTGCGACTCGGTCGCGGCGTTGTAGGCCTTGCAGAACTCCATGATGTTGACGCCGTGCTGACCGAGCGCGGGGCCGACCGGCGGGGCCGGGTTCGCCGCACCGGCGTTGATCTGAAGCTTGATAAGCCCCGTGATCTTCTTCTTCTTGGGAGGCATTGCTCTCTCCGGGTCCTATGAGAGTGTTTCGCCGCCGATTCCGGTCATCCGGATGGAGGCATACCGCACAACGATAACGGGTATAGCTGCGCGACCAAAAACCAAGCAGGTCAGAGCGGCTGCGAAGCCCCTCTGACCTGCTGGGTAGGCATGTGTCCAGAAACCGGCGGGAAGAGCTAGTTCTTCTGGATCTGGTCGAAGCTGAGCTCGACCGGGGTCTCGCGGCCGAAGATCTCGACGAGACCCTTGACCTTCTTCGAGTCGGCGTTGATCTCGTTGATCGTGGCCTGCAGCGTGGCGAAGGGGCCGTCCGTGACGGTGACCGAGTCGCCGACCTCGAAGTCCAGCACCTGGACCTCGACCTTGCGGGACGGAGCCGGCTTGCCCTCGGCCTCGGCGGCCTCGCGGGCGGCCTTCTCCTCGGCCTCCGGGGCGAGCATCTTGACGATCTCGTCCAGGGTCAGCGGGTACGGGTCGTAGGCGTTGCCCACGAAGCCGGTGACGCCCGGCGTGTTCCGCACGACGCCCCAGGACTCGTTCGTCAGGTCCATGCGCACCAGCACGTAGCCGGGGAGCTTGTTCTGCCGGACGTTCTTGCGCTCGCCGTTCTTGATCTGGACGATTTCCTCTTCAGGCACCTCGGCCTGATAGATGAACTCCTCCACGTTCAGCGAGACGGCACGCTGCTCCAGGTTGGCCTTCACGCGCTTCTCGTAACCGGCGTACGTGTGGATGACGTACCACTCGCCGGGGAGGGTGCGGAGCTCGTCGCGCAGGGCGGCGACGGGGTCGACGGGCGCGGCCGGCTCGGCCTCTTCCTCGTCGGCGCTCTCGTCGTCGGCCTCGACGGACTCGGCTGCCTCGGCGGCGTCGTCCTCGTCGGACTCCTCCGCCTCCACGTTCACGGCGGCCTGCTCGGCGGGCTCGCCCGCGGCGACGTCGGCGGCCTCGGCCTGGTCCGGGTCCACGGAGTCAGCAGCCTCAACGATGTCGAGCTCGTCCTTGGCGGACTCGAAGGCGCCAGCCTCGGGCTCGACGGCGTCGTTCAGGTTCGGGTCAGACACGATGGCTGCTTCTTCCTGGATACAAAGGGTGGAACGTGCGAAAGGGGCGCCGGGTCGGACGCCTTCCGCGAGATCAGCCGAAGACGTACTTGATGACCCGGGCGAAGCCCATGTCGAGAACGGTAACAAGACCGATCATGACGACGACGAACACGATCACCACGGAGGTGTACGTCGTGAGCTGGCTACGAGTCGGCCAGACAACCTTACGGAGTTCGGCGACGATCTGGCGGTAGAACAGCGCGAGCCGACCCAGAGGGCCCTTCTTGCCGCGCTTGCCGCCCTTCCGAGTCTTCTTCTTCGACTCGGGAGCTTCATCCTCAGCATCAGGCATGTCGATGGAGCCCACGGCGTCCGTCACGCTACTCACCTGATTCCGGGTCGTGGCCGTGCCGCGCCCGGTGGAGCCGCACGGCTGTGCAATGAAGTACGTACATGCGCACACATCCTGGCGAAGGAGTGTGTAGCAGGGCCGGAGGGACTTGAACCCCCAACCGCTGGTTTTGGAGACCAGTGCTCTACCAATTGAGCTACGACCCTTTGTGGTTTCCACCAACCTACCGCATCTTTCCCGGTGACCGGGTGCAGGAACGGTGCGGCTGGTGAAGGCCAACGACAGGTGAGTGTACGTGTTCCGGGCCGCCGCGTCGAACAGACCACAACCGACCGGTCCTGTCCGCATGCTGTCCGGGTCCTGTCCGGTCCCTGAAACCCCTGTGCCGACGGCTTTCGCGGTCTGGGAGCATGGGGCCATGAGCGCTGCAACTTCACCGTCCGAGCGCCGGGTTTCGGCCCGCATCGGTGCGATCTCCGAGTCCGCGACCCTCGCCGTCGACGCCAAGGCCAAGGCCCTCAAGGCCGCCGGGCGTCCGGTGATCGGCTTCGGGGCCGGCGAGCCCGACTTCCCGACGCCCGACTACATCGTCGATGCCGCGGTCGAGGCCTGCCGCAACCCGAAGTACCACCGCTACACCCCGGCCGGCGGGCTCCCCGAGCTCAAGGCCGCCATCGCGGAGAAGACCCTGCGCGACTCCGGCTACGAGGTCGACGCCAGCCAGATCCTGGTGACCAACGGCGGCAAGCAGGCCATCTACGAGGCCTTCGCCGCGATCCTCGACCCGGGCGACGAGGTCATCGTCCCCGCCCCGTACTGGACCACCTACCCCGAGTCGATCCGGCTCGCCGGCGGTGTCCCGGTCGAGGTCGTGGCCGACGAGACCACGGGCTACCGGGTCTCCGTCGAGCAGCTGGAGGCCGCGCGTACCGAGAAGACCAAGGTCGTCCTGTTCGTCTCGCCGTCCAACCCGACCGGCGCCGTCTACAGCGAGGCCGACGCCGAGGCCATCGGCCGCTGGGCCGTCGAGCACGGTCTGTGGGTGCTCACCGACGAGATCTACGAGCACCTCGTCTACGGCGACGCCACCTTCACCTCGCTGCCGGCGATCGTCCCCGAGCTGCGCGACAAGTGCATCGTCGTCAACGGCGTCGCCAAGACGTACGCGATGACCGGCTGGCGGGTGGGCTGGATCATCGGCCCGCGGGACGTGGTGAAGGCCGCGACCAACCTCCAGTCGCACGCCACCTCCAACGTCTCCAACGTCGCCCAGGTCGCCGCGCTCGCGGCCGTCTCCGGCCCGCTGGACGCCGTCGCCGAGATGCGCACCGCCTTCGACCGCCGCCGGGGGATCGTCGTGCGGATGCTCAACGAGATCGACGGTGTGTTCTGCCCGGAGCCCGAGGGCGCCTTCTACGCCTACCCGGCGGTGAAGGACCTGCTCGGCAAGGAGATCCGCGGCAAGCGTCCGGCGACCACCGTCGAGCTGGCCGCCCTGATCCTGGACGAGGCCGAGGTCGCCGTCGTGCCCGGCGAGGCCTTCGGCACCCCGGGCTACCTGCGCCTGTCCTACGCCCTGGGCGACGAGGACCTGATCGAGGGCGTCTCGCGGATCCAGAAGCTGCTGGGCGAGGCCAAGGCCTGACCGGTTCCGGAACCGCTCGAACAGAAGGGCCCCCGGCCGCTGGAATCCTCCACCGGCCGGGGGCGCTTTTTGTTCGAGCGGCACCCCTGGACGGGAAAGCGGCTACCGCTCCGGCCCGCCCGTGCGGCAGGATCTTCCAATGGAGCGTGATGTACGTCTGTTGCCCAAGGCCCACCTGCACCTGCACTTCACCGGGTCGATGCGGCCCACCACCCTGCTCGAACTCGCCGACAAGTACGGGGTCCATCTCCCCGACGCCCTGACCGGCGGCGAACCGCCCAAACTGCGGGCGACCGACGAACGCGGCTGGTTCCGTTTCCAGCGGCTCTACGACATCGCCCGGTCGTGTCTGCGGTCCCCCGAGGACATTCACCGTCTGGTGCGCGAGAGCGCCCAGGAGGACGTGGCGGACGGTTCCGGGTGGCTGGAGATCCAGGTCGACCCCACCTCGTACGCCCCGCTGCTCGGGGGGCTGATCCCGGCCATCGAGATCATCCTCGACGCCGTGGACAGCGCCGCCCGGGACACCGGTCTGGGCATGCGCGTGGTGATCGCCGCCAACCGGATGAAGCACCCGCTGGACGCCCGCACCCTGGCCCGGCTCGCCGTCCGTTACGCGGACCGGGGCGTCGTCGGCTTCGGGCTCTCCAACGACGAGCGGCGCGGAATGGCCCGCGACTTCGACCGGGCCTTCGCGATCGCCCGCGAGGGCGGCCTGTTGGCGGCTCCGCACGGCGGGGAGCTCGCCGGGCCCTCCAGCGTGCGCGACTGCCTCGACGACCTGGACGCCTCGCGCATCGGACACGGTGTCCGGGCCGCCGAGGACCCCCGGCTGCTGCGCAAGCTCGCCGAGCGCGGGGTCACCTGCGAGGTCTGCCCGTCGTCCAATGTGGCGCTCGGCGTCTACGAGAAGCCCGCCGACGTCCCCCTGCGCACTCTGTTCGACGCGGGCGTGCCGATGGCGCTGGGGGCGGACGACCCGCTGCTGTTCGGTTCCCGGCTGGCCGCCCAGTACGAGCTGGTGCGCCGCCACCACGGCTTCACCGACGAGGAGCTGGCCGAGCTGGCCCGCCAGTCGGTGCGCGGATCGGCGGCCCCCGTGGACGTACGGGAGAAGTTGCTGTCCGGGATCGACGACTGGCTGGCTAGCTGATCCCGCCCAGCAGCGTGCGGGCCAGGGAGGCGGCGAATTCGTCCAGGGGCTGTGGGGGCGTACCGCCGGGGAGCGCGGCGTAGGCGAAGGCCCGCTGGGCGCAGGCGCCCAGCAGCAGCGAGGCGGCGGCGTAGGTGTCCGCTTCGGCCCGGACCCGGCCCGCGCCCTGTTCGGCGCGCAGATAGGCGTCGAGCTGCCGGATCGGCAGGTGGGGCCCGGCTTCGAGCCCGCCCACGCCCTCCTCGTGACGGCGCTTGAGCTGAGGTTCGGCGTACAGGGACGCGGCCATGGGGAAGGTCTGCTCGTAGAACAGGGCGGCCACCCGGGCGATCTCGGTGAGGTTGCCCTCGACGCTGCCCTCGCCCGCGCGCAGGTCTCCGAGGAGGTTCCCGAGCCGGGGCAGCCGCTCCGCGAGCACGGTGACGAACAGCTCCTCCTTGCCGGAGAAGTACTTGTAGAGCGCGGCCTCCGAGCAGCCGGCCGCCCGGGCGATCTCCTTGGTGGTGGTCCGGGCGAGGCCGATGGAGAGCATCAGCTCGTGCGCCGCGTCGACGATCCGGACGCGGGCGGGCTTCTGGTCCATGCGTGCTCCAACAGGCCGTGACCCGGAGATCTTGACGTCCGGGTGGGGAGCCACCCACCCTAGAGGTTAGTGAACACTCACCCACCAGGGGGCGCTATGAGAATCACCGTGTTCGGGGCGACCGGCGGCGTCGGTCAGGAGATCGTCGGGCAGGCCCTCGCGGCGGGCCACGAGGTGACGGTCGTGGTCCGCGACCCGGACCGGCTCCCGGAGCGGCTGGACCGCGCGGCGTCGCACGCAGTCGTCCGGCTGGACGATCCGGCGGCGGTGCGGGCGGCGGTGGCGGGGCGGGACGCGGTCCTGTCGGGGCTGGGCTCGCGCGGCCGGAAGGCGAACGGCATCGCCGAACGGCTGACCGGGCAGATCCTGGCGGCGATGGAGGCCGAGGGCGCCCGGCGACTGCTGGTGGTGAGCGCGGTGCCCGTGGGTCCGGAGCCGGCGGGCGATCCCCTGGTGGACCGGCTGATGCGCAAGGCGGTCGGCGCGGTCCTGGCGGAGCTGTACGCCGATCTCGCCCGGATGGAGGCGGCGTTGGCCCGCAGTGCGACGGAGTGGACCGTGGTACGGCCGCCGAAGCTGACGGACGGGCCGCTTACGGGCGTCTACCGGCAGGTCGTGGGCGGTACGCCGCGCGGCAGCCGGTCCATCTCCCGGGCCGATGTGGCACACGCGATGCTCGCGTTGGCGGAGGACCCGGCGGCCGTGAAGCAGGGCGTGGGTGTCGCGTACTGACCCCGTCCGTCTTCTACAGGCTCCCGTACGTCTCCTACAGGCTCCCGTACGTCTCCTACAGGCTGACGCCGACCGTCACCGGTTCGTTGACCAGGGTGACGCCGAAGGCCTCGTGCACCCCGGCGACGACCTCGCGGGCCAGGGCGAGCAGGTCCTCGGTGGTGGCCGCGCCCCGGTTGGTGAGGGCGAGGGTGTGCTTGGTGGAGATCCGGGCGGGGCCGCTGCCGTAACCCTTGGTGAATCCGGCCCGGTCGATCAGCCAGGCCGCCGAGGTCTTGGTGCGTCCGTCCTCGGCGGGGAAGGCCGGGGGCGTCACGTCCGGGCCGAGGTGCTCGCCGACCCGAATGAGGAAGTCCTGGAACGCGGCCGGTTCGAGGATCGGGTTGGTGAAGAAGGACCCCGCCGACCAGGTGTCGTGGTCCTCCGGGTCCAGCACCATGCCCTTGCCGGCGCGCAGCCGCAGCACGGTCTCGCGGGCGGCCGTCAGCGGGACGCGTTCGCCCTGCTCGACGCCCATGGCCCTGGCCGTTTCGGGGTACTTCAGGGGCGCGGAGAGCCCGGCCGCCTCTTCCAGCTCGAATCGGACACGCAGCACCACGAAGCGGTCGGGTTCGGCCTTGAAGCGGCTGTGACGGTACGAGAACGCGCACTCGGCGTTCGGAATCGTCACCGTCTCCTCGGTGCGCCGGTCGTAGGCGACGACCTCCGTGATGGTGGTGGACACCTCCTGTCCGTACGCGCCGACGTTCTGAATGGGCGTCGCGCCCGCGGATCCGGGGATGCCGGCCAGGCACTCGATGCCCGCGAGGCCCGCCTCGACGGTCCGGGCGACGGCGTCGGTCCACACCTCGCCGGCTGCCAGCTCCAGGGACGTCCCCGAGAGCGCGAAGCCCTTCGTGGCGATCCGCAGGGCGGTGCCGTCGAAGCCCTTGTCCCCGATGACCAGGTTGGAGCCGCCGCCGATCACCAGCAGCGGGGTGCCGCTCGCGTCGGCCTCGCGCACGGCTGCGATCACCTCGGCGTCGGTCGTGGCGGTCAGCAGCCGGGCGGCGGGGCCGCCGAGCCGGAAGGTGGTCAGGGGGGCGAGGGGGGCGTCGTGGAGTTCCTGCACGGGGACAAGAGTACGGTCCGTGGCCCCGCCGCTCGTGCGGGGCCACGGACCGTACGAGCGGGTCCGGGGGCTCAGGCGGCTGCCCGCTCCGGCTGCGCCGGGCCCTGAGCGGCCGGTTCCGGGGCGGGGCGGCCGGCGCTGCGGCGGCCCGGGATCAGGAGCGCGGCGAGCGCGCCCAGGGCGACCGCACCGGCCCCGATCCAGACGGCGGGCACGGTCCCGTCGGCGAGCAGCCGTGGTGAGCCGTAGCCGCCCTGCGCGGCGAAGACGGCGGCGAGTACCGCGACCCCGAGCGCCCCGCCGACCTCCCGCAGCGCGCTGTTGGCTCCGGAGGCGATGCCCTGTTCGCCGGGCCGGACGCTGGAGAGCACCAGGCTCGCGGCGGGCGCGAAGTACATGGCCATGCCGACTCCGCCGATGATCAGGGCCGGGAACTGGGCGGGGTAGCTCACCCCGGGCTCGATGATCAGGGCGAACAGGGAGAGCCCGACGGCCTGGAGCGCGAGCCCGCTGACCACCACCGGACGGCCCCCGAAGCGGTCGGCGAGATAGCCGGCCAGGGGGGCCACGAGGATCGGCATCCCGGTCCAGGGCAGCATCCGCAGCCCGGCCTCGGTGGGCGAGTGCCCGAGGCCGTTCTGCAGGAACTGGCTGAGCAGGAAGATCGATCCGAACATCCCGAGGAACATCAGCAGGCTCGCGGCGTTGATCCCGAGGAAGGCCCGGCTGCGGAACAGCCGCATCGGCAGCATCGGGTTCTCCGCCCGGATGCCGTGGCGGACGAACAGGGCGAGCAGCACCGTGCCCGCGATCAGCCCGGTCAGGACGACGGGATCGGTCCATCCGTGGCTCGCGGTGTTGACCAGGGCGTAGACGATGCCGAAGAGGCCCGCGCTGACCAGGACCGTGCCGCGGATGTCCAGGGGCGCCTTCGGCGCGTAGGACTCGGTGAGCCGCAGCCGGGCCAGCGGCAGCAGCACCAGGCCTATCGGCACGTTCAGCCAGAAGATCCACTGCCAGGAGATGTGCTCGGTGAGCGCGCCGCCGATCAGCGGGCCGCTGGCGACCGCGACCCCGGTCACCGCCCCGAAGACGCCCAGCGCCGCTCCCCGCCGCTCGGGCGGGACGGCGGCGCCGATCAGGGTGAGCGTCAACGGCATCATGATCGCCGCCCCCACGCCCTGGACCGCCCGGAAGGCGATGAGTTCCCCGATGCCCGGGGAGAGGGCCGCCGCGGCGGAGGCGGCCGTGAAGACGGCGAGTCCGGCCATGAACAGCCGTCGTCTGCCGAACCGGTCCCCGAGCGCGGCCCCGAGCATCAGCAGCACGGCGAAGGTCAGGGTGTACGCGTTCACCGTCCACTCCAGCTCCTCCAGGCCGCCGCCGAGGCTCTCGCGGATGGAGGGAAGGGCGGTCGTGACGACCAGGTTGTCAAGGGCCGCCATGAATCCGGCGACGCTGGTGATGACGAGGACCCAGACCGCTCCCCCGCGGCCGGTCGTGCCGTGCCGTGCGTTCACTTCTCCCCCTGCTGACATGTCTCCCCTTGCTGATTAGTTATTGATCACTAACTTTCACGGTCAGAAAACCGGGCGGCCCCGGACCGCGCTGCTCACTCGGCGGGCCTGGACGAGATGTGGAACCCCGACCAGACGCGGTGATCGGACGGGAAACCGAGCGAGGCGAGCGTATTGATGAGCATCCCGTACGCCAGGAACGACGTCGTCTCGTTCTCGTCGGCGCCGAGCGCGAGGTGGACGTCGCTCCACATCCGCTCCCAGGCCGTCCGCAGGGACTCACCGAACGCGCGATCACCCGCGGCCTCCGCCGCGGCGACGGCCGCGTACGTCTGCATCTGCATCATCAGCTTCTCGCCGTCGTCGACGATCAGCCGCTGGTACGCCTCGGCCATGGCGCTCAGCGCCTCTTCCCCCTCCAGCCCCTCCGAAGCCTCCGCGACGACCCGCCGGGTCTCCTCCAGGCAGCGCTCGGCGGCGGCGAGGAAGATGGCCTGCTTGTTGGGGAAGAGCCGGAACAGATACGGCTGCGAGACGCCGACCCGCCGGGCGATCACCTCGGTGGACGTCCCGTTGTAGCCACCGCGGGCGAACTCGGTGATAGCCGCCCGGACGACGCTCTCGCGCCGCTCCTCCGCACTCATCCTTGCCATGAAAGTAAGTTATTGCTCAATAACCAACCTGGCAAGGCGGCCCCCGGGGGAACGAGCACAAGTGAGGGGCGCCCCTCCGCAGGAGGAACGCCCCTCACTTCCGACCACAGCGCCGATACGTCTCAGGCGAGCCGGACCACGGCCCGGGACATCCCCAGCACCTTCTTGCCGTCACACAGAGCGACCAGGTCCACCCGGACCAGGTTGTCGTCCAGCTTCGCCGCGACCTTGCCGCTGACCTCGATCAGCGCGCCCTTGTCGTCGTTGGGCACGACGACCGGCTTCGTGAAACGCACTCCGTAGTCGACGACCGCGCCCGGGTCGCCGGCCCAGTCCGTGACCACCCGGATCGCCTCGGCCATCGTGAACATGCCGTGTGCGATCACGTCCGGCAGTCCGACCTCGAGCGCGAACTTCTCGTTCCAGTGGATCGGGTTGAAGTCGCCCGAGGCGCCCGCGTACTGCACGAGCATGCCCCGGGTCACCGGGAACGACTGCGCCGGCAGCTCCGTACCGACCTCGACCGATCCGTAAGAGACCTTCGCCGTCATCACGCCTCCTCGGCGGCGCGTGCCACCAGCTTCGTGAGCGCCGTGACCACCAGTTCGCCGGCCTCGTCGTGCACATCCCCGCGGATGTCCACAATGTCGTTGCCCGCGAGGGACTTGATGGCCTCGATCGTGGACGTGACCGTCAGCCGGTCCCCCGCCCGCACCGGACGCACGTAACTGAACTTCTGGTCGCCGTGGACGACCCGGCTGTAGTCCAGGCCCAGCTGTGGGTCCTGCACCACCTCTCCGGCGGCCCGGTAGGTGATCGAGAAGACGAACGTGGGCGGCGCGATCACATCGGCGTGACCGAGCGCACGGGCGGCCTCCGCGTCGACGTACGCCGGGTGGGTGTCGCCCACCGCCTCGGCGAACTCGCGGATCTTCTCCCGGCCGACCTCGTACGCCGGAGTGGGCGGATAGGTCCGCCCCACGAAGGACTGGTCGAGCGCCATGAGCTCGCTACCTCCTGAGAAACCTGGTGAAAGACGAATGAGGGCACGCCCCTGTGCGGGAACGACCCCCTACAACGACACGAGGCCGCCCCCAGGAGGGGACGGCCTCGTGTACGAGCCTGATTCAGCGCGTTTCGCGGTGCGCGGTGTGCGAGTTGCAGCGCGGGCAGTGCTTCTTCATCTCAAGACGGTCCGGGTTGTTACGCCGGTTCTTCTTGGTGATGTAGTTCCGCTCCTTGCACTCCACGCAGGCCAGCGTGATCTTCGGGCGGACGTCGGTGGCAGCCACGTGAGTGCTCCTTGGACGGACGGTGGACGGATGAACGCATAAAAGGGTAGCCGATCGAAGGACCGACCCAGCAATCGGCTACCGTTAGTAGCGGTGACCGGACTTGAACCGGTGACACAGCGATTATGAGCCGCTTGCTCTACCGACTGAGCTACACCGCTTTGATGATGAGTCCCCCCGCCGAAGCGGGGTTTCCCGATCACCAGAGCCCCAATGCGGAATCGAACCGCAGACCTTCTCCTTACCATGGAGACGCTCTACCGACTGAGCTATTGGGGCGAGCGATGAAGACATTACACGGTCCCCCGCCGGTTGCCCAAATCCGTTTGTGCCGCACTCTCCGGCCCTCCGTCCGGGGCCGCCCACACCCCCTGATCAGGCCTTGATCCAGGCCGCGTCCACCGCGGGAACCGGCCCGGCCGGCGGCCGGCGCAGGCGCACCGGTACGACTATTCCGCTCCTCCCGGACGCCGCCCCCGCACGCCCCTAGGGTGTGGTCACTCCGTGTGATCTTGCACCCCTCCCAGGAGCGCGATGCCTGACAGCCAGCCACGGCGGCCCGACGACAACGCGCCCGACAGCGCCGACGCAGCCACCACCGCCGACAACCCCGCCCTCGTCCTCGGTGGCGCCCGCCTCGTCGACGGACGAGCCGTCGACGTACGCCTGAGCGGCAGCCGGATCGAGGCCGTCGGCACCGCGGGCAGCCTCACCGCCCGCGGCCCCCGCATCGACCTACGCGGCTATCTCCTGCTCCCCGCCCCGGTCGAACCCCACGCCCACAGCGACACCGCCCTCACCGCCGACAGCGCGGGCCCCGACAGCCCCGGCCCCGCCTCCCACCGCGCCGAGGACATCCAGCGCCGAGCGACCGAGGCCGCCCTCCTCCAGCTCGGCCACGGCGCCACCGCCCTGCGCACCCACGTCCGCGTCGGCGACGTCCAGGGCCTCGCCCCGCTCGAAGCCGTCCTGCAGACCCGGCGCGCCCTGCGCGGCCTCGCCGACGTCATGCCCGTCGCGGTCCCCCGGCTCCTCACCGGCATCGCCGGGGCGGACAGCCTGGCGATGCTCCGGGACGCGGTGAAGATGGGCGCGGCCGTCGTCGGCGGCTGCCCCGACCTCGACCCCGACCCCACGGGCTACACCGAGGCCGTCCTGGAGATCGCGGCCGAGCACGGCTGCCCCGTGGACCTGCACACCGACGGCGACGACCCCGCCCGCCTGGCCCGGCTCGCCGCGATGGCCGCGGGCCTGCGCCCCGGCGTCACCCTCGGCCCCTGCGGGGGCCTGGCCCACCTGCCCCTGGACGCCGCGGCCCGTGCCGCCGACCAGCTCGCCGCCGCCGGGATCACCGTGGTCTGCCTGCCCCAGGGCGGCTGCGCGGGCGCGGAGTGCCGTACGACCGCCCCCGTGCGCCTGCTGCGCTCCGCCGGCGTGCGCGTCGCGGCGGGCAGCGGTGCGCTGCGGGACACGGCCAACCCGGTCGGTCGCGGCGATCCGCTCGAAGCCGCCTACCTCCTCGCCTCACAGGCGGGTCTCCGCGCCGAACAGGCGTACGTGCTGGTCTCCACGGCCGCCCGCGCGGCCCTCGGCCTTCCCGACGTGCGCGTCGAGGCGGGCTTTCCCGCCGAACTCCTCGCCGTACGCGGCGAACGGCTCTCCGCGGTGCTCTCCCTCGCCTACAGCCGCATCGTCATCCACGGCGGCCGGGTCGTCGCCCGCACCAGCGCCGTGCGCGAGTACTGCGACTCCGATGGAGACGCCCCCACGGGGCTCGGCGGACTCCCGCGGCAGGGGCGGCCCGACTCCGGCGCCGGGCCGAGGAACTGAGCGCGACCAGGTTCCCGGGCGTACGGTCGGTGGTATGCGCATTGTCATCGCAGGTGGACACGGACAGATCGCACTGCGGCTGGAGCGGCTGCTCGCCGCACGCGGGGATGAAGCCGTAGGGATCATCCGCAACCCCCAACAGAGTCAGGACCTGACCGAAGCCGGCGCCCAACCCGCCGTGCTGGACCTCGAATCGGCCACCGTGGAGCAGACCGCGGAGGTGCTGCGCGGCGCGGACGCGGCCGTCTTCGCCGCGGGCGCGGGGCCGAACAGCGGTGTCGCCAGGAAGGACACCGTCGACCGCGACGCGGCCCTGCTGTTCGCCGACGCGGCCGAGGCGGCGGGCGTCCGCCGCTATCTCGTCGTCTCCTCGATGGGCGCCGACCCGGACCACCCCGGCGACGAGGTCTTCGACGTGTATCTGCGGGCCAAGGGCGCCGCCGACGCCGACGTACGCTCCCGCACCGCACTGGACTGGACGATTCTGCGCCCCGGCATGCTGACCAACGACGCGGGCACCGGGCAGGTCGTCCTGGCCGCCTCGACGGGCCGCGGCCCGATCCCCCGCGACGACGTGGCGGCCACGCTGCTGGAGCTGCTGGACACCCCGGCGACGGCGGGCCTCACCCTCGAAGCGATCTCCGGGAACGTGCCGGTGATGGTGGCCGTGAAGGACGTCGCGGGCAACTGATCAGCGGCGGGACTCCTGGCGGGAACTCCGCGCCCGGACAACGAGGAAGCCCCCGACCGGAAGAACCGGTCGGGGGCTTCGTTCGCGTGGCGGCGCCAGGGTTCGAACCTGGGTAGGCTGAGCCGGCAGATTTACAGTCTGCTCCCTTTGGCCACTCGGGCACACCGCCTCGAACGACGCGTTGGATCTCGTGGTGAGCTCCTTGGCGACGACGTAAACGATACCTGATGGCCAGGGGTGCTCCGCCACCTGATTGATCAGCGGCCGGAGGGGACGGCGGTGGCTAGGCTTGCGCTGTATCCCCAGCATTCGACGCAAGGAGCCACACGTCATGGCCGACTCCAGTTTCGACATCGTCTCGAAGGTCGAGCGGCAGGAGGTCGACAACGCCCTCAACCAGGCCGCCAAGGAGATCTCCCAGCGTTACGACTTCAAGGGCACGGGCGCCTCGATCTCGTGGTCGGGCGAGAAGATTCTGATGGAGGCGAACGGCGAGGAGCGCGTCAAGGCCATCCTCGACATCTTCCAGTCCAAGCTGATCAAGCGCGGTATCTCGCTGAAGTCGCTGGACGCCGGTGAGCCGCAGCTCTCCGGCAAGGAGTACAAGATCTTCGCCACGATCGAGGAAGGCATCTCCCAGGACAACGCCAAGAAGGTGGCGAAGATCATCCGCGACGAGGGGCCCAAGGGTGTCAAGGCGCAGGTCCAGGGTGACGAGCTGCGGGTCAGCTCGAAGAGCCGGGACGACCTCCAGGCCGTACAGGCGCTGCTGAAGGGGCAGGACTTCGACTTCGCGGTGCAGTTCGTGAACTACCGGTGATCAACCGCTTCGATCCGTACGGGCGTTGCCGGATCGCTTGAGCCGAACTGAGCTGAGCTGAGCACATCGGGGGCACACCGCCGAGGCCGACCTCGACGGCGTGCCTCTTCGTGTGCCGGGCCCCGGGGCGCGGGTGCGATGTCCGAATACCGCCGGTGGGGGTGCGGTGATCGGGCGCAGACTGGCCGTACCGACCGGGGAAGTGAGAAGGCATGACGACGACGGTGTACGCGCGGGTGGAGAGCCCGCTGGGCGAGCTGCTGCTGGTCGGCGAGACGGCGGCGGACGACGGCCCGGGGGCGGCTGGGGCGGCGGCCGAGGTGGCCGGTGTCCGGTTGCTCTCGTTGTCGATGCCCGGCCAGAAGGGCGGCACGGTCGTCCAGGACGGCTGGCGGCACGCCCCTGAGGCGTTCGCGGAGGTCGCCCGGCAGTTGGAGGCGTATTTCGCGGGGCGCTCGACGCGGTTCGACGTGCCGCTGGCGGAGGGAACGGGCACGGAGTTCCAGCGGCGGGTCTGGGCGGTGCTGGAGTCGATCCCGTACGGGAGCACGGTGTCGTACGGGGAGGTCGCGGCGCTGGTCGGGGCCTCGGGTGCGGGGGTGCGGGCGGTGGGCACGGCGATCGGGCGCAATCCGTTGCTGGTCGTACGTCCGTGTCACCGGGTGATCGGGGCGGACGGGGCGCTGCGGGGGTACGCGGGCGGGCTGGAGCGGAAGAAGCTGCTCCTGGGGATCGAGGGCGGGCTGGAGCGGAAGAAGCTGCTCCTGGGGATCGAGGGCGGGGCGGGCTGAGCCGTGGCGCCAGGGCTTCCGCCGTCCTCGGACGGCCTGTTCCGGCGGCCGCGGAGGGTGGTCGCGCCGGGGGCCGTCCATGTCCCGGAGTGGCTGCCGGTGGAGCGTCGGGCGGAGTTGGTCGCGGCGTGCCGTCAGTGGGCGTCCGGGCCGGTCCCGTTGCGGCACACGGTGCTGCCGGGCGGTGGGGTGATGTCGGTGCGGACGGTGTGCCTGGGGTGGCACTGGCAGCCGTACCGGTACGCGCGTACGGCTGACGACGTGAACGGCGCCCGGGTGGCCGCGTTCCCGGAGTGGCTGGGCGACCTGGGGCGGGCGGCGGTGGCCGAGGCGTACGGGGACGAGGCTGCGGCGGAGGCGTTCGCACCGGATACCGCGCTGATCAACTTCTACGACGACACCGCGCGGATGGGGATGCATCAGGACAAGGAGGAGCGGTCGAGCGCTCCTGTGGTGTCGTTGAGCATCGGGGCGAGGTGTGTGTTCCGCTTCGGGAACACGGAGGGACGCGGCCAGCCGTACACGGATGTGGAGTTGGCGTCCGGTGATTTGTTCGTCTTCGGCGGGCCGTCGCGTTTCGCGTTCCACGGGGTGCCGAAGGTGTACGCGGGACCGGCCGACCCGGCCGCGGGGCTGCGGGCCGGCCGGTTGAATTTGACGTTGCGGGAGACCGGGATGACGTCACGGGACGTGCGGTAGGGAGCGGTGCGCCTGCCGTTCACGGGCCCGGGGCCGTCCCGGGTCAGCGGCGTTCGCGGGAGTTGCCGAACAGCAGCCGGTAGGCGATGAGCAGGACCAGTGAACCGGCGATGGCGGCGATCCAGGTCGCGGTGTCGTAGAAGTCGTTGCTGATGGGGCGGTCGAGGAACTTGCTGGAGAGCCAGCCTCCGACGAAGGCCCCGGCGATGCCGATCAGGGTGGTGCCGATGATGCCGCCCGGGTCACGTCCCGGGAGGAGGATTTTCGCTATGACTCCGGCGAGCAGCCCGAGAATGATCCAACTGATGATGCCCATGCCGCTGCACCTACCCCTTGCTTCGTCCTGAAGTCCAAGACGTCGGGGGCCGGTGTTCGGTTGCCCCGGGGCCGGCCGAGGCGGGAAGCCGGGGCCTGGGCCTCGCCGGGCTACCGGGCGGCGAAGGGCTGGTCCGTGCGGACGATCTCCTTGCCGAAGGGCATGAGGGAGACGGGGATCAGCTTGAAGTTGGCGATGCCCAGGGGAATGCCGATGATCGTGATGCACAGCGCGATGCCGGTGGTGATGTGGCCGAGGGCGAGCCACCATCCGGCGAGGATCAGCCAGAGGACGTTCCCCACGCAGGAGGGCGAGCCCGCGTCCCGGCGGTCGACGACGGTGTAGCCGAACGGCCAGAGGGCGTAGACGCCGATCCTGAAGGCGGCGAGCCCGAAGGGGATACCGATGATGGTGATGCAGAGCAGGAGGCCCGCGAGCAGGTAGCCGAGGAACATCCAGAATCCGCAGAGGATCAGCCAGATGACGTTCAGGATGGTTTTCACGGGCGATGACCTGCCATCTGTTCTAGTCGGGCGATCCGCTCCGCCATCGGCGGGTGGGTGGAGAACATCTTCGCCATTCCCTGGCCGGGACGGAACGGGTTCGCGATCATCATGTGGCTCGCGGTCTCGATCCTGGGCTCGGGCGGCAGCGGGAGTTGTTTCGTCCCCGCGTCGAGCTTGCGCAGGGCACTGGCGAGGGCCAGGGGGTCGCCGGTGAGCTGGGCCCCGGAGGCGTCGGCCTCGTACTCCCGGGAGCGGCTGACGGCGAGCTGGATGACGGAGGCGGCGAGCGGTCCCAGGATCATGATCAGGAGCATGCCGAGGAGACCGGGCCCCTCGTCGTCGTTGGAGCGGCCCACCGGGATGAGCCAGGCGAAGTTGACCAGGAACATCACGACGGAGGCGAGGGCTCCGGCGACGGACGAGATGAGGATGTCCCGGTTGTAGACATGGCTCAGCTCGTGGCCGAGGACGCCACGCAGCTCGCGTTCGTCGAGGATCTGGAGGATGCCCTCGGTGCAGCAGACTGCGGCGTTGCGCGGGTTGCGGCCGGTGGCGAACGCGTTGGGCGCCTGCGTCGGGGAGATGTAGAGGCGCGGCATGGGCTGGCGGGCCGCCGTGGAGAGCTCGCGGACGATGCGGTAGAGCTGCGGCGCCTCGAACTCGCTGACGGGTCGGGCGCGCATGGCCCGCAGGGCGAGCTTGTCGCTGTTCCAGTAGGCGTAGGCGTTGGTGCCGACGGCTACCAGGAGCGCGACGACGAGGCCCGTGCGTCCGAAGAAGCTGCCGATGACGATGATGAGTGCGGACAGTCCCCCGAGGAGTACGGCGGTCTTCAGCCCGTTGTGCCGGCGGTGCACGGTACGCCCTCCAAGTGGTGCAGCAGGGGAACCCTTTGCATGGTGGTGCTCCACTCCCCAGTGGAGCCTCCTGTACTGGTCAACGCCAGGCGAGAGGAGCTAGTTCCCTTGTGCGTGCGGCCGGAGGGCGGGGGCTGTGCCGCGTGTTCGCGCCGGTCGGGCACCCGGCCCCGTACGGAGTGGCGCTGGGCCGTACGGGTGGCGGGGTCCCTGGTGGTGCGACGGTCCTACAGGTGTTCCTGCGCCGCTGTGCGCTCGGTTCGGCTGTGCGGCGGTCGGTGCTGCTGTGCGGCGGGTCGGTGCCGCTGTGCGATCAGTGCTGCTCTGCGGGTCAGTGCCGCTGTGCGCGGGTCAGTGCCGCTGTGCGATCAGTGCTGCTGTGCGGGGAGCTTCGCGAGGGAGAGCGCCTCGGGGTCGGGCTCGACCTCGCTGGTGCAGTGGCCGCAGCGGGAGGCGACGGCGGGGATCTCGCTGAAGCAGCGCGGGCAGTCGCGGAGGGCGGCCTTGATGTCGGCGGCCTGCTCCTCCTCTTCCGTGGCGAAGCGGTTCTGCACCTTGGCCATGGGGACCACGACGCAGAAGTACAGCACCGCGGCGGTGATCAGGAAGGCGATCGCGGCGGCGATGAAGAGGCCGTACGGGAACACGACGCCGTCGACTTCGTAGGAGGCCTTGCTGAAGTCTCCCGTGCCGCGCGTGGCGAGGCCGATCAGCGGCGT
Organism: Streptomyces sp. NPDC091287; assembly: GCF_044768525.1. Lineage (NCBI taxonomy): Bacteria > Bacillati > Actinomycetota > Actinomycetes > Kitasatosporales > Streptomycetaceae > Streptomyces > Streptomyces sp. NPDC091287. Next base: position 324,520 of record NZ_JBIVUV010000005.1, on the reverse strand, counting down.
GATGAAGGCATTGCTGAAGCCCGTGACGACGGCGGTGAAGGCGGCCCCGACCGCGAGACCGATCGCCATCGAGATGACGTTCCCGCGCAGGATGAAGTCCTTGAACCCGTTCAGCACTGCTCTCTCTTTCCTCTTGCTCCCGGCACGTCCACGCCGATTACGTGACGTATGCAGCCAAGACCATGCCCTGTGGCGGGGGCCGTGGGCAAACCGATCTTCCGGGGCCGGGAGGCTTCAGAAAAGGCTGACGGAGGCGAAGCGCAGGACGGCCTGCGGAGCCCCGGAGAGCAGGATTCCGGCGGTGGCGGTGAGCACGATCGCCGTGGTGAGCGGGGTGGGGAACCGGAATCGGCGTGGTGGAACGGAGCCCGTGGATCCGGTGGCGGCCCCGGTGGTTTCCCGGGTGCCCTCGGGGGACCGGAAGAGGATCGCGGTCCACTGAAGGTAGTAGTAGAGAGCGATCACCACGTTGACGGCCATGACGACGGCGAGCCAGCCGAGGCCCGCGTCGACGGCCGCGGAGAAGACAGTGACCTTCGCGAAGAGCCCGATGATGCCGGGCGGCAGTCCGGCCAGGCAGAGCAGGAAGAACCCGAGGGCCAGGGCCGCGAGCGGGCGGGTGGCGTACAGACCCCGGTAGTCGGAGAGCCGGTTGCCGGGGTGGGTACGGGCGACGACTGCGGCGACCGCGAACGCGCCCAGGTTCACGACGGCGTACATGAGGGCGTACGCCACGGTGGAGCCGATCTGGTCGTCGCTGGAGTACGCGGCGGCGGCGATCGGGACCAGGAGGTAGCCGGCCTGGGCGATCGAGGACCAGGCGAGGAGGCGGACGGCGCTGCGGGCGCGGGCGGCGTTCTGGCGGAGGGCCGCGACGTTGCCGACGGTCATGGTGAGGGCGGCGAGGACGGCGAGTGCGGGCCCCCAGACGTCGGCGTAGGAGGGGAACGCGACGACGGTGACCAGAATGAGCCCCGAGAACCCGACGGCCTTCCCCACGACGGAGAGATACGCGGCGATCGGGAGGGGCGCGCCGACGTAGGTGTCGGGGACCCAGAAGTGGAAGGGCGCGGCGGCGGTCTTGAAGGCGAAGCCGACGAGGGTGAGGGCGACGCCGGTCTTGGCGAGGGTGTCGAGCACCAGGGGCACGTCGTCGAGGCGGGTGGCGATCTCGGTGAGGTGCAGGGTGCCGGTGGTCGCGTACACGAAGCTGACGCCGAGCAGCATGACGGCGGTGGCGACGACGGAGGAGAGGAAGAACTTCAGCGCGGCCTCGGAGGAGCGCCGGTCGCCGCGCACGATGCCGACGAGGGCGAACGCGGGCAGCGAGGCGACTTCGAGGGCGACGACGAGCGTGGCGAGGTCGCGCGAGGCGGGCAGCAGGGCGGCCCCGGCGGCGGAGGCCAGGAGCAGGAACCAGTACTCCCCCGCCGGCAGTTTCCGGGTGTCGTCGAGCGAGAGCAGGACGGTGAGGAACGCGCCGCCGAGGACGAGGGCCTGGATGACGAGGGTGAAGTGGTCGGCGGTGTAGCTGCAGGCCTGGGTGCCGGTGGTGACGCAGAAGGTGGCCCGGTCCCCGGCGCGCAGGGGGATCAGGAGCGCCAGGGCGGCGGCGAGGGCGGTGAGGGCGCCGTAGCCGAGGAGCCGCTTGCGGTGCGCGGGCAGGAACAGGTCGGCGACCAGGACGACCAGCGCGGCCAGCGCGGTGAGGGTGGGGGGCGCGATGGCGAGCCAGTCGATGGACTGGACGAGGCTGGGGGCGTCGGCCGCGACGAGGCTTCCGGCGGTGTCGCCGGTGCCGGGGGCGGGGCTCGGGGCGGTGCTGAGGTCCGCGGTCACGACTTGCCTCCTGCGAGGAGCTGCTGCACGGCCGGGTCGGTGAGGCCGAGGAGGACTGCGGGCCAGAGGCCGGCGAGGACGGTGAGCGCGGCGAGCGGGGTCCAGGTGGCGGCTTCGTACGTCTGGATGTCGGCGAGCTGCGGGGTGGTGGAGGCAGCGGGCCGGGTGCCGGTGGCCTCGGACGGCCGGGGGCCGTCCGCTGCCTGCGGGCCGTCCGCCGCCTGCGGGGCCGGGTCGTCGGGTGACAGCTGGGGGTGGGGCGGGTGCTCGCCCATGCAGACGCGGCGGACCACGATCAGCATGTACGCGGCGGTGAGCAGGGTGCCGAACGCCCCGATGGCCATGAAGGTGCGGAACGCGGGGCGGCTGAGACCTTCGGCGGGGCTGTACGCGCCGAACAGGGTGAGCATCTCGCCCCAGAATCCGGCCAGTCCGGGGAGGCCCAGCGAGGCGATGGCGGCGAAGGCGAGCAGGGCGCCGAGGCGGGGCGCCCGGCCGTAGAGGGCGGCCCCGGTCGCTCCGGCGAGGGCGTCGAGGTCGGCGGTGCCGTAGCGGTCCTTGATGGCGCCGACCAGGAAGAACAGCAGGCCGGTGATGAGGCCGTGGGCGATGTTGGCGAAGAGCGCGCCGTTGACTCCGGTGGGGGTCATCGTGGCGATGCCGAGCAGGACGAAGCCCATGTGGCCGACGGACGAGTAGGCGATGAGCCGCTTGAGGTCGCCCTTGGCGCCGGTACGGGCCAGGGCCAGGCAGGCGAGCGAGCCGTAGACGATGCCGACGACGGCGAACGCCGCGAGGTAGGGCGCGAAGGTCCGCATGCCGTCGGGCGCGATGGGGAGCAGGATCCGGACGAATCCGTACGTTCCCATCTTCAGCAGGACGCCCGCGAGGAGCACCGACCCGATGGTGGGGGCGGCGGTGTGCGCGTCGGGGAGCCAGCTGTGCAGGGGCCACATCGGGGTCTTCACGGCGAGGCCGAGACCGATCGCGAGTACGGCGATGACCTGCACGGATGTGGTGAGGCCCCGGCCGTTGTCAGTGGCGAGTGCCACCATGTCGAAGGTGCCGCTCTTCAGCCCGATGAGGAGGATGCCGAGCAGCATGACGACCGAGCCGAGCAGCGTGTAGAGGATGAACTTCCAGGCGGCCGCCTGCCGTTGGCCGCTGCCCCAGCGGGCGATGAGGAAGTACATCGGGATGAGGACCATCTCGAAGGCGAGGAAGAAGAGCAGCAGGTCGAGGACGGCGAAGGTGGCGAGGGTGCCGGACTCCAGGACGAGGACGAGGGCGACGAAGGCCTTCGGTGAGGGGCCCGCGGGCAGCTTGAAGTAGCTGTACAGCGCGCAGAGGAAGGTCAGCAGCGCGGTCAGGACCAGGAGGGGGAGTGAGATGCCGTCGATGCCGAGGTGGATGCGGACGTCGAGCGCCGGGATCCAGCTGATGTCGGTCGTCGCCTGCATCGTGGCGGGGTGGTCGTGGTCGAAGCCGACGGCCAGGACGATCGCGGCGATGAGGACGGCGCCGGTGATGGTCACGCCGTGGCGGAGCACGGCCTGGTCGGGGTTCTTCCCCTTGAGTCCGGGCGGGGCGGGGAGCAGGGCCGCGACGGCGCCGAGGAGCGGGGCGACGACGACGAACGCCAGAAGGAACTGCATCACGGACGCACTGATATCGATCACGGTCACGACCCCGCGTTGACGTTGGCGAAGACGACGGCGGCGATCGCCAGGACGAGGGACCCGGCGAGCAGGGCGCCGGCGTAGGTCTGCACGTTGCCGGTCTGGGCCCGGCGGACGGCGGTGCCGAGGAGGCGCGTGACGGCGCCCGATCCGTTGACGTAGGTGTCGACGACCTCGCGGTCCAGGAAGCGGACGAGGCGGGCGGCTCCCTGAATGGGCCGGACGAACAGCACTGTGTACAGGGCGTCGAGGTGGAAGCCGGTGACCGCGTGGCGGTGCAACCGGCCGAGGAGGAGCCTGCCGGGGTCGGCCGGGTCGGGGGCGTCCGCGATGGTGCCGTAGACGGCGGTGTGGGACGTCATGGCCTCGGCTTCGACGAGGGCGGGTTCGACACCGGGGTGGGCGGCGACGGCGCCGATGGGGGTGCGCGCGGCGAGGGCGGCGGTGTGCCGCCACGCGCCGTAGGTGACAAGGCCGCCGACGAGCGTGACGCCGGTGGAGAGGACGGCGGTGGTGAGGGACGGCGTGAGGTCGTGCCCGTCGAACCAGTCGCCGATCATGCCGACGGTGAGGCCGAAGGCGAGGGTGGGTACGGCCAGGATCCACAGGACGGAGGTCATGGCGGCGGGCTGCTTGCCGTGGTCGGGGACTTCCGCGCCGCGCCCGCGGAAGGCGAGGAGCCAGAGGCGTACGGCGTAGGCGGCGGTCAGGACTGCGGCGAGGAGCCCGGCGACCAGGATCGTCCAGCCGGCGGCGGCCGGGGCGACGCTCCGGTCCCCGAGTGCGGTGTGCTCGGCGGCGACGAGCACGGCTTCCTTGGAGAAGAAGCCGGCGAACGGTGGGATGGCGGCCAGCGCGAGGAGCGCGACGGTCATCGTCCAGAAGGCGTCCGGGATGCGGCGGGCGAGGCCTCCCATCCGGGACATGGCGGCGAGCGAGTTGGTACCCGCGGCGTGGATGACGACGCCAGCGGCGAGGAAGAGGACCGCTTTGAACGCACCGTGCGAGATCAGGTGGAGGACGGCCGCGCCCCGGTCGCCGACGGCCAGGGCGCCGGACATGTAGCCGAGCTGGCCGATGGTCGAGTAGGCGAGGACGCGTTTGATGTCGTCCTGGGCGAGGGCGGCGAGCCCTGACCCGATCATCGTGACGGCGGCCATCACGGCGAGGACGACGAGCGCCGCGCCGGAGGCCGCGAAGACGGGCAGCATACGGGCCACGAAGTAGATGCCGGCGGCGACCATCGTCGCGGCGTGGATGAGCGCGGAGACGGGGGTGGGGCCGGCCATCGCGTCGGGCAGCCAGGTGTGCAGGGGGAATTGGGCCGACTTGCCGGCGACGCCCGCGAGGAGCAGCAGGGCGATGACCGTGGGGTGGTCGAGCCCACCGTTGCCGACGGCGGCGAGGATCTTGGTGATCCGGAAGCTGCCGGTGTCGGCGGCGAGCGCGAACAGACCGATCAGGAAGGGGACGTCGCCGAGCTTGGTGACCAGGAAGGCCTTGAGGGAGGCGGCCCGGGCCTCGGGGGTCTCCCAGTAGTGGCCGACGAGGAAGTACGAGCAGATGCCCATGATCTCCCAGCCGACCAGGAGCACCATCAGGTCGCCGGAGTAGACGACCAGGAGCATCGCGGAGGTGAAGAGGGAGACGAGGGCCGCGTAGGAGGGGTAGCGGGCGTCGTCGCGGAGGTAGGCCGTGGAATAGAGCTGTACGCAGGTGGCGACGACGGTGACGAGGACGGCGACCAGAACGGCGAAGCCGTCGAGGTGCAGTGCCAGGTCGATCGGGACCGAGCCGGTGGGCGTGAGCTGGGTCGCGGCGTCGATGGCCCGGCCGCCGCCCTGGCGGACGGCGACGATCACGGCGAGCACGGCCGCGGTGAGGGTCGGGAGGATCGCCAGCGGGCGGACGAAGCCGGGGGCGGTGCGGCCGACGGCGAGCCCGGCGACGGCCCCGAGGAACGGGAGGAGAGGGACGAGGGCGGCGAGGGTCGTGGTGGTCACGTGGTGGCCTCTGCCTTCTTCGTCTTCCCTGTTTTCCCGTCGGCCCGGCCGGAGGTCGGCTCGGTGTCGGCGGTTTCGGCGCTGTCGGTCTCGGCGGTGTCGGGGAGCGTCTCGGCGGCGTCGGTCTCGGCGGTGTCGCGGAGCCGGTCGATGTCGGAGGTGCCCCGGTTCCGGTAGACGGCCAGGACGATCGCGAGACCGATGCCGATCTCGGCGGCGGCGATGGCGATGGTGAAGAGGGTGAGCGCCTGGCCGGAGTGGAGGGTGTCGCGGAGCCAGACGTCGAAGGCGACGAGGTTGAGGTTGACGGCGTTGAGCATCAGCTCGACGGACATCAGAACCAGGATCGCGTTGCGGCGGGCGAGGACGCCGTAGAGGCCGATACAGAAGAGAAGGGCGGCGAGCACGGCGGGATAGGCGAGGTGCATCAGCTCTGCTCCTCGTGGCCGGGTGTGCCGGGCGAGGCGGGCGGGCCCGGCCTCACGGTCCTGGGCCTGGCCGTCCCGTTGGTGCCGGGGCGGACGGTGGTGTCCGTGTCGCGTTTGCGGGACAGGACGATCGCACCGACGAGGGCGGCGAGCAGCAGGACGGAGAGCGCCTCGAAGGGCAGCACCCAGTTCCGGAACAGGAAGGCGCCGGTGACCTCGGTGGAGCCCTGGGCCGGCCCGTCGAGCTCGATCCACGTGGTGCGGAAGGCGTCGACCACGACCCAGACGAGGGCCGCCGCCGCAGTGGCGGCCACCCCGAGGGCGACCCACCGATTGCCCGAATCGGCGTCCGGGGAACGGCCGATGGGGGCCCGGGTGAGCATCAGGCCGAAGAGGAGGAGGACGACGACGGAACCGACGTAGATCAGTACCTGGACCCAGGCGATGAACTCCGCGGTGAGCAGGAGGTACTCGACGGCCAGTCCGCCGAGCGCCACGACGAGCCAGAGCGCGGCGTGCACCAGCTGCCGGGTCGTGACGGTGATGACGGCGGCGCCGAGGGTGGCGAGGCCGACGAGGAGGAACGCGATCTCGACGCCGGACGGGGAGAGGAAGCCGGGGTGGTCGCCGGCAGCGGTGGTGCCCACGGCGGAGGTGGCGGTGGCGGTGGCGGTGGCGGTGAGCAGCATCACGGGGTTCCTCCCTTCTCGTCTGCCTGTTCCTGCTGGTTCCGCTGTTCCTGCTGTTCCTGCTGTTCCTGCTGTTCCTGCTGTTCCTGCGCGCGTTGCGCCGCGAGCTTGTCCGCTCCCTTGCGGGCTGCGGCGATCTCCTTCGGCTCCTCGGCGCCGGGGTCGAGGGCGGGCGGCTCCGGCACGGTCCACATCCACTCGCGGAGCTTGTCGCGCTCGTGGGTGAGTTCGTGGATGTCCGTCTCCGCGTACTCGAACTCGGGCGACCAGAACAGTGCGTCGAAGGGGCACACCTCGATGCAGATGCCGCAGTACATGCAGAGGGAGAAGTCGATGGCGAAGCGGTCGAGAACGTTCCGGCTGCGCTCACGGCCGCCGGGGGCGGCGGGCGGCGACGTCTCCTTGTGGGAATCGATGTAGATGCACCAGTCGGGGCACTCACGGGCGCAGAGCATGCAGACCGTGCAGTTCTCCTCGAACAGCCCGATGACGCCGCGGGAGCGCGGCGGGAGTTCGGGCTGAGTGTCCGGGTACTGCGCGGTGACGGTCTTCCTCGTCATCGTGCGCAGGGTGACGGCAAGGCCCTTGGCCAGGCCGGATCCGGGGATCGGGGGCATCAGTTGATCGCCACCTTCACGATGCCGGTGAGCGCGATCTGCGCGAGGGCGAGCGGGACGAGGGTGGTCCAGGCGAGCTTCTGCAACTGGTCCTCACGCAGGCGCGGGTAGCTGACGCGCAGCCAGATGACGACGAACGCGAGAAGGGCGGTCTTGAGGATGGTCCAGAGCCAGCCGAGTCCCTCGGCGCCGAACGGGCCGTGCCAGCCGCCGAGGAACAGGACGGTGGTCAGCGCGCACAGGACGACGATGCCCGCGTACTCGGCGAGGAGGAAGAGGGCGAAGCGCAGACCGGTGTACTCGGTGTACGCGCCGAAGATGATCTCGGAGTCGGCCACCGGCATGTCGAACGGCGGGCGCTGGAGTTCGGCGAGACCGGCCACGAAGAAGACCAGCGCGCCGGCGATCTGCCAGGGCAGCCACCACCACTCGAAGGCGTCGAGGATTCCGGTGAGCGAGACCGTCCCGGCCGCCATGGCCACGGAGGCGGCGGTCAGGAGCATCGGCAGCTCGTAGGAGAGGAGCTGCGCGGCGGTACGGAGGCCGCCGAGGAGGGAGAACTTGTTGGCGGAGGCCCAGCCCGCCATGAGCGAGCCGAGAACGCCGACGCCCAGGACGGCGAGCACGAAGAAGATGCCCGCGTCGACGGCCTGACCGACCGCGCCGTCGCCGGGGCCGACGGGGATGACCACGAGGACGAGGAGGTACGGGAGGAGGGCGACGGCGGGGGCGAGCTGGAAGACGCGGCGGTCGGCGGCGGCCGGGACCACGTCCTCCTTCTGCGCGAACTTCACACCGTCCGCGACGAGCTGGGCCCAGCCGTGGAAGCCGCCTGCGTACATGGGGCCCAGGCGGCCCTGCATGTGGGCCATCACCTTGTGTTCCGTCTGGCCCACGAGGAGGGGGGCGACCAGGAACACGACGAAGACGATGGCCAGACGGAGGGCGACGTCGAGAACGTCGTTCACTCGGGATCGCCTCCGGCGGGGTGGTCTGGGGCGGGCCGCTCAGGGGCGGGGGCCGGCTTGTCGGGGGTGGGTTCGTCCGGGGTGGGCGTGGGTTCGTCCGGGGGTGCGGGCTCGCCCTCGGACTCGGCGGCCTCGCCGGTGGTGGAGGGTTCGTCGGCGAAGGCCGGTTGGGCGTCGTGCCACGGTGCGTCTGTGCTGCGCACCCGGGGCGGCGGCGCCGGGGCGTCCCCGGGCCCGTCCGACGCCGGACGCTGGCTGGCCGAGCCGTCCGAGGCGGAGCGGGCGCGACGTGCAGGCCGGGCCGGTGGCGTCGTCGGCGCGCCCTGTTCCAGGCTCTGACTCGCCGAACCTTCCGAAGCCGACCGGGAACGGCGCGCCGGAGCGGACGGGGCCGCCGCAGGGGCGTCCGGGACCGGCTGCTGGCTGGCCGAGCCCTCGGACGCCGACCGGGAGCGGCGCGGGCGGGTCGTCGGGGGCGCCTGCGGGGGCGCGGACGCCTCCGGCGTTACGGGGGGCTCAGCGCCGGCCACCGTGGGTGCCTCCGTGCCGGTCGCCGCGGGGCTCTCCGCACCGGTTGCCGTAGGGGCGGCCTCCGTACCGGTCGCCGCGGGGCTCTCCGCACCGGTTGCCGTAGGGGCGGCCTCCGTGCCGGTCGCCGCGGGTGTCTCCGCCGCGCTCGCCGTGGGGCGTTGTGCCGCCGAGCCCTCGCCCGCGGTACGGGTGCGGCGGGGCGGGCGGTCGGTCGCGGGGCGGGCGGCTCGGCCCGGGCGGGCGGCGGCCGGGGGGAGCTGGCCCTTCAAAGGGCCCCATTCGTTCGGGTCGGGCACCCCGGGCGGGAGCATCGCGCGACGCTTGGGACCGGTGTGGCCCTCCGCCGGCTCCCCCGGTTCCTTCGCCCCGGGCCAGGCCTTGGCGACGCGCGCGGCCAGGACGAAGTCCTTGCGCAGCGGGTGGCCCTCGAAGTTTTCCGGCAGGAGCAGCGGTACGAGGTGGGGGTGACCGTCGAACGCGACGCCGAACATCTCGTGCGTCTCGCGCTCGTGCCACGCGGCGCCAGCGTAGACGTCGATGGCGCTGGGCAGGACCGCCGCGTCGTGCGGCACGGTCGTGCGGACCATCAGCCGCCGCACCGTACCCGTGCCCAGGGCCGCGACATGGACGCAGACACGGAAGCCCGTGCCCGGTTCGTCCACGGCGCTGAGCCAGTCGAAGTAGCTGCACCCGAGCTCGTCGCGGGCCGTCCGCAGCGCGGTGATCCAGGCGGAGGCGGGGACGTCGACGGTCAGCAGGTCGTACGCGGACTCCGCCGTGGCCTCGTCGCCGAACAGGTCGGTGACCGCGTCCGGCAGCCGGTCGTAGGCGTCGGCCGCGGATTCCGTGTGCTGGTCGCTGTCGCTCATCGCCGCTCCTCTTCCTGTGTCGAGGTCGGGGCCGGGGCCGTCGGGGCCGTCGGGGCCGGTGCCGTCGGCGCGGCCACCAGGCCGCTGCGCAGGGCATCGGGTGACGGGCCCCCGCCCGTGGCCCCGGTGGCGTACCGCTCGGCGAGGGATTCGCGCGCGATCTTCTCCTGGAGCTTGAGAATGCCCTGGAGCAGCGCCTCGGGCCGGGGCGGGCAGCCGGGTACGTACACATCGACGGGGATGATCTGGTCGACGCCCTTGGTCACGGAGTACGAGTCCCAGTAGGGACCGCCGCAGTTGGAGCAGGCGCCGAAGGAGATGACGTACTTCGGTTCGGGCATCTGCTCGTAGAGCCGCTTCACGGCCGGGGCCATCTTGTCCGTCACCGTGCCGGACACGATCATGAGGTCGGCCTGGCGGGGGCCGGGGGCGAACGGGATCACGCCGAGCCGGATGAAGTCGTGGCGCGCCATGGACGCGGCGATGAACTCGATGGCGCAGCAGGCGAGTCCGAAGTTGAAGACCCAGAGGCTGTAGCGGCGACCCCAGTTGAGGACGACCTTCATCGGCTCCGGTGCGAGCCGGGAGAGCACGCCGAGGCGCTTCGGCTCCGGGAGGAGGACCGGCTCGGACGAGGACGGGGGCGGGGGCGCGGGCTGCTGCGACGCGGGGGTCGGCCGGCTCGTCAGGCCCATGCGAGGACGCCCTTCTTCCATGCGTAGAGCAGTCCCACGGCCAGGAAGCCGAGGAAGATGAACATTTCGACCAGGGTCGTCGCGCCGTATCCGGGCGCCGCGAACACCGTGGCCCACGGGAACAGGAAGATGGAGTCGACGGCGAAGATCACGTACAGGAACGCGTAGACGTAGTAGCGGACCTGGGTGTGCGCCCAGCCCTCGCCGACCGGGTCGACGCCGCATTCGTAGGTGAGGAGCTTCTCCGGGGTGGGGACGACGGGGCGCAGCAGTCGTCCGGCCCCGAAGGCCACGGCGACGAACAGGACGCCGACCAGGGCGAGCAGGCCGATGACCGAATAGCTCTGGAAGTACTCCGAGGCGAGTGCGGTGGGTCCGTCCACCGGAACTCCGGACACCCTGGACACATCGGGCACCCCGGACTCGCCAGACACCCCGGACGCGCCGGATACCCCGATCGTGCCCACCGCGTCCGCCACGCCGGTCACGTCCGTAACGTCGGTCACGTCCGCCCCTCGCTCCCTCGTCGTCCGCATCTGTCCCGTGTACCTGTTCTGTTCGGTACGCACGGGAGTCTAGGGCCTGATAAACGGAGCGTAAGCAGCCGCGTCGGACATCAGGTGGGGTTATCCCTACTTCACCCCACCCATGAGCCCCATGGTGTGCGCGGGTGTGGCCCGGCAGGCTGTGTGTATGACCATGAGCCCTTCCGTGCCGGATCCCGACCGGCCGCCGCCCGCCCGCTTCGCCCTCGACCGGTGGACCTGGCGGGAGATCGCGTATCTGCTCGCCAATCTGCCGTTGGCCGTCGTCGGGTTCGTCTACACGGTGGTCGTGATAGCTGTCGGCGCCGGGCTCTCCGTCACCGTGATCGGGCTGCCTCTGCTGGTCGGCGGGCTCCAGGGGTCGCGGCTGCTGGGCCGGATGGAGCGGTGGCGGGCGCGGCGGATGCTCGGCGTACGGGTCGAGGAGCCGAGTCCGCTGGCGCGCGCTCACCAGGGGCAGGGGTTCTTCGTCCGGCTGTGGGCGGGGCTCAAGGACCCGGTGGGCTGGCGGGCGTTGCTGTACGGGTTCATCCGACTGCCGTGGGGGGTGCTGACGTTCGCGGTGACGCTGGCGAGCCTGTTCGTCCTGTGGCCGGTGCTGCCGTTCATCACGCGGGGGTTGACGACGGTGGACCGGGCGATGGCGCGCGGGCTGCTGTCGCCCTCGGACGAGCTGGAGCGGCGCATCGCCGAGCTGGAGTCGGACCGGGGCGTGGTCGTGGACACCGCCGCCGCCGACCTCCGCCGCATCGAGCGCGACCTGCACGACGGCGCCCAGGCCCGCCTGGTCGCCCTCGCCATGGGGCTCGGCCTGGCGAAGGAGAAGCTCACCGACGACCCCGAGGCCGCGGCCCGCATGGTCGACGAGGCCCACGGCGAGATCAAGGTCGCCCTCCAGGAGCTGCGCGATCTCGCCCGGGGGATCCACCCCGCCGTCCTCACCGACCGCGGCCTGGACGCCGCGCTCTCCGCCATCGCTTCCCGGTGCACGGTTCCGGTCAAGGTGTCGGTGGGGCTTCGGGGGCGGCCGGCGGAGGCCATCGAGGGCATCGCGTATTTCACCGTCTCGGAGCTGCTGCAGAACGTCAGCAAGCACAGCGGCGCACGGTCCGCCACCGTCGACGTGTGGCGTTCGGCGGACCGGCTGATGCTCCAGGTCACGGACGACGGCGGGGGCGGAGCCCGGATGGGCGGCGGTACGGGTCTCGCGGGGCTCGCCGAGCGGCTCGACGCGGTCGACGGGGTGTTCGTCCTGGAGTCGCCGGAGGGCGGGCCGACGACCGTCACCGCCGAGCTGCCCTGGCGCGACCGGGCCGCAGCGCGGCCGGCCGCCTGACCGCCCGACGCCCGGGGGTGGGGAAAACCCCCGGGCGGATACGGAGAGGGACCTCATGGCGCGGAAGGCCGCCGGCCAGGACCCTTGAGGGAGAACGGTCCGGGGTGACGGGCCGCCTCCGGCGCCATCGCGGCGCGGCCCCACGCACAGCCCACTGCCCCACGCACAACCCACTGAGAGACTTCAGACAGAGACGGAACGGACGGGACTCATGGCCACGGCATACGGACCGGACACGCGGGACCGGCGGCATCAGGGTTCCGGCCCCGGCTTCGGGGCGAATACCCCAGCGAAGACCACGGCGAAGCATTTCCTCCCGGCGCCGCTGCGTGCGCCGCTGGAGGCTCGTGCCTGGCGCGAGCTGCTCTACACGCTGCTGAGCTTCCCGCTCGCCACGGCGGCGTTCGTCTTCGCGGTCACCATGACGTCGCTGAGCGCGGGCCTGTTGGTCACCTTCATCGGGATACCGGTCCTCGCCGCCGGTCTCGCCGTCTGCCGGGGCTTCGGTGCGCTGGAGCGGCACCGGGCGCGCGGGCTGCTGCGGGTGGAGGTCGCGGATCCGGAGCGGGTGCGGGGGAAGACCGGCGGCCCGTTGTCCTGGATGGGCGCGGTCCTCAAGAGCGGGGTGTCCTGGCGGCACCTGCTGTACACACTGCTCCACTTCCCGTGGGCCACGTTCACGTTCGTCGTCGCGATCACGTTCTGGACGTACGGACTGGCGGCGCTGACGTACCCGCTGTGGTTCTGGCTCTTTCCCGTGTTCGGGGGGCAGGACGGTCTCCAGCTGTACGGGGACCGCACCCACCAGGAGTATCTGGACTCGCCGGGCGAGCTGGCGGTGACCGGGGCGGTGGGCCTGGCGCTCGTCCTGGCCGCGCCGTGGATCGTGCGGGGGCTGCTGTCGGTGGACCGGCTGATGGTCACCGGTCTGCTGGGGCCGTCCCGGCTGGCCACCCGGGTGTCCGAGCTGGAGTCGGACCGGGGCGTGGTCGTGGACACCGCCGCCGCCGACCTCCGCCGCATCGAGCGCGACCTGCACGACGGCGCCCAGGCCCGCCTGGTCGCGCTTGCCATGGATCTGGGTCTGGCGAAGGAGAAGCTCACCGACGACCCCGAGGCCGCGGCCCGCATGGTCGACGAGGCCCACGGCGAGGTGAAGGTGGCCCTTCAGGAGCTGCGCGATCTGGCCCGGGGGATCCACCCCGCCGTCCTCACCGACCGGGGCCTGGACGCCGCGCTCTCCGCGATAGCCTCCCGCTGCACCGTGCCCGTGACGGTCGAGGTGGACCTGGACTCGCGGCCCGCGCAGGCGATCGAGGGCATCGCGTACTTCACCGTCTCCGAGCTGCTCCAGAACATCAGCAAGCACGCCCGTGCGACCCGGGCCACGGTCGACGTGTGGCGGGCGGCCGACCGGCTGATGCTCCAGGTCACCGACAACGGCCGGGGCGGGGCGTCACCGGCCTCGGGCGGCGGCCTGGCGGGGCTGACGGAGCGGCTGGACGCCGTGGACGGGGTCCTCGTGGTCGACTCCCCGGCCGGCGGCCCGACGACGGTCACGGCCGAGCTGCCCTGGCGCGGCTGACCCCGAACGCGGCGCCTCACGCCTCTCCCGGTCTCCACCGGTCTCCCGCGCCCTCTCCCCGCTCCTCCCCACTCCTCCCTGCTCCCACCTCCTTCCTGCTCCTCCCTGCTCCCACCTCCTTCCTGCTCCTCCCTGCTCCTCCCGGCTCCCCGCTCCTCCTGGCTCCCCCGCTCCCCCGTCATGTCCCTCCCCGCGTGCGTATGCCCCGTCGCCCGGCCTCCCGGTCCGGCGACGGGGCGTACGACCGCGACTGCCAGGGCGCACGCCCGTGATCGTCAGACGCGCACAGCCATGATCGTTCGAGGCACGTGGCCGCCCATGCCCGGGGCACGCGGCCGCCCGTGCCCGAGGTGCGCGGCCGCCCGTGCCCGGGGCGTGTGGGGCCGTGCTGCCGGCCCGCCTGGGTTATCCACAGGGCCCCCATCCGTGTCCGGGTCCTGGGATGCTTGTGCGGTCGGGGCGCGGTGCGCGGTGGTCGGGCGTGGTGCGTGCGGGGTCGCGGGGAACGCGGCATATTCGGAACAGTGGGGGACTCGCAGTCGTGGAGAACGTGGAGAACAGGGTGCGCGTGGTCATCGCCGAGGATTCGGTCCTGCTCCGGGAGGGGCTCACCCGTCTGCTCACCGATCTCGGGCACGACGTGGTGGCGGGGGTCGGGGACGCGGAGGCGCTGCTCAAGACCGTGGCGGACCTCGACGCCCAGCAGGCGCTTCCCGATGTGGTGGTCGCCGATGTGCGGATGCCGCCGACGCACACCGACGAGGGCGTGCGCGCGGCGGTGCGGCTGCGGAAGGACTACCCGGACATCGGGGTGCTGGTCCTCTCCCAGTACGTGGAGGAGCAGTACGCCACCGAGCTGCTGGCGGGCAGCAGCCGCGGGGTGGGGTATCTGCTGAAGGACCGGGTGGCCGAGGTCCGCGAGTTCGTGGACGCCGTCGTCCGGGTGGCGCAGGGCGGGACGGCGCTGGACCCGGAAGTGGTGGCGCAGCTGCTGGGCCGCAGCCGCAAGCAGGACGTGCTGGCCGGGCTGACGCCTCGCGAGCGGGAGGTCCTGGGGCTGATGGCCGAGGGCCGGACGAACTCCGCGGTCGCCCGCCAGCTCGTGGTGAGCGACGGGGCGGTCGAGAAGCATGTCAGCAACATCTTCCAGAAGCTGGGGCTCTCGCCCAGCGACGGGGACCACCGGCGCGTCCTCGCCGTGCTGACCTACCTGAATTCCTAGACATCTGACACCCTGGACGCCTGACGCCCCGTCAGATACTTACGGGAGCGGAATGCGAGCCGCAGGCGCCTTACGCCGACTGACGCTCCAGGGGCGCCCCCGGGGCGCTCCCGGGGCGCTCCCGGAGTACCCCCGGTGCACCCCGGGAGCGCCCCGGGGGCATTGCGGGCATCGTGCGGGTCCGAGGGTGTCCGGCGGGTGCCGGACGGGCACCTCTGATCAAGGAGGGTCGACGGAGGCCCGGGCGGCCGAGGGGGACCCAGGGGAGGCCTAGGGCGAAAGACCCAGGGAGCGACCGCCTTCGTCCCGCGATCGGGGGGCTTGCAAAACGTGCCAAATCCTACTCAAAGGGTGGCTCAAAACAGCGTCCACCATATGATCGGTCCCTGGGAGGCCACCTACGCGGACGTAGGGTGGCTTCTGGGATCGCCGGCTGGCCGGACGGTTCCGAACCGCCGCCCAAGGGAGGTCCAGTTCAGTGACGAGCCAGGTCAGTAGCGCGGCAGAAAAGGCCGAAGAGGCCAACGACGCCGTCCTCGGGGGTCAGCGAGCCCCCCTGTCAGGTACGACGGGAACCACGGGCGGCGAGGGGAAGGAGATCCGTCGCCTGGACCGGGTGATCATCCGTTTCGCGGGTGACTCGGGTGACGGTATGCAGCTCACGGGTGACCGGTTCACCTCGGAGACCGCTTCCTTCGGCAACGATCTCTCCACGCTGCCGAACTTCCCGGCCGAGATCCGCGCCCCCGCAGGCACCCTGCCGGGGGTCTCTTCCTTCCAGTTGCACTTTGCCGATCATGACATTCTGACCCCGGGCGACGCCCCCAACGTCCTGGTCGCGATGAACCCGGCCGCGTTGAAGGCGAACATCGACGACGTGCCGCGCGGCGCGGAGATCATTGTGAACACCGACGAGTTCACGAAGCGGCCGATGGCGAAGGTGGGGTACGCGACCAGTCCGTTGGAGGACGGCTCGCTGGAGGCCTACAACGTCCATCCGGTGCCGTTGACGACGTTGACGCTGGAGGCGTTGAAGGAGTTCGGGCTGCCTCGTAAGGAGGCGGAGCGGTCGAAGAACATGTTCGCGCTGGGCCTGCTGTCGTGGATGTATCACCGGCCGACCGAGGGGACGGAGACGTTCCTGCGGCAGAAGTTCGCGAAGAAGCCGCAGATCGCCGAGGCGAACGTGGCGGCCTTCCGGGCGGGCTGGAATTTCGGTGAGACGACCGAGGACTTCGCGGTCTCCTACGAGGTCGCCCCGGCCTCGCAGGCCTTCCCCACCGGCACCTACCGCAACATTTCGGGGAACCTCGCCCTGTCCTACGGGCTGATCGCGGCCGGGCAGCTGGCGGAGCTGCCGTTGTATCTGGGGTCATATCCGATCACTCCGGCGTCGGACATCCTGCATGAGCTGTCGCGGCACAAGAACTTCGGTGTGCGGACGTTCCAGGCGGAGGACGAGATCGCCGGGATCGGTGCGGCGCTGGGCGCGGCGTTCGGCGGGGCGCTGGGCATCACGACGACGTCCGGCCCGGGGGTGGCGCTGAAGTCGGAGACGATCGGTCTCGCGGTCTCCCTGGAGCTGCCGCTGCTGATCATCGACATCCAGCGGGGCGGGCCGTCGACCGGGCTGCCGACCAAGACCGAGCAGGCCGATCTATTGCAGGCGATGTTCGGCAGGAACGGTGAGGCCCCGGTTCCGATCGTGGCTCCGCGGACTCCGGCCGACTGCTTCGACGCCGCGATCGAAGCGGCCCGGATCGCCCTGACCTACCGCACCCCGGTCTTCCTGCTCTCCGACGGCTATCTCGCCAACGGTTCCGAGCCGTGGCGGATCCCGGAGACGTCGACCCTGCCCGACCTGCAGACCCCCTTCGCCACCGGCCCGAACCACACGCTGGCGGACGGGACGGAGGTGTTCTGGCCCTACAAGCGCGACCCGCAGACTCTGGCCCGCCCGTGGGCGGTCCCCGGGACGGCCGGTCTGGAGCACCGTATCGGCGGGATCGAGAAGCAGGACGGCACGGGCAACATCTCCTACGACCCGGCCAACCACGACTTCATGGTCCGCACCCGCCAGGCCAAGATCGACGGCATCGAGGTCCCCGACCTCCAGGTCGACGACCCCGCCGGGGCCCGCACCCTGGTGCTCGGCTGGGGATCGACGTACGGGCCGATCACCGCGGCGGTGCGCCGGCTGCGGGCCGCGGGGGCCCCCATCGCCCAGGCCCACCTGCGCCATCTCAACCCCTTCCCGAAGAACCTCGGCGAGGTGCTGAAGCGTTACGACAAGGTCGTCGTCCCGGAGATGAACCTCGGCCAGCTCGCCATGCTGCTCAGGGCGAAGTATCTGGTGGACGCCCACAGCTACAACCAGGTCAACGGAATGCCGTTCAAGGCCGAGCAGCTCGCGACGGCCCTCAAGGAGGCCATCGATGCCTGACACCGAGGAACTGCGCCACAACGACCTGCTCCAGCTGGTGCCCAAGGCCGAGGCGAAGCAGTCCATGAAGGACTTCAAGTCCGACCAGGAGGTCCGCTGGTGCCCCGGCTGCGGCGACTACGCGGTGCTCGCCGCCGTCCAGGGGTTCATGCCGGAGCTGGGCCTCGCGAAGGAGAACATCACCTTCGTCTCCGGAATCGGCTGCTCCTCCCGCTTCCCGTACTACATGAACACCTACGGGATGCACTCCATCCACGGCCGCGCCCCCTCCATCGCGACCGGGCTCGCCACCTCGCGACGTGACCTGTCGGTCTGGGTCGTCACCGGCGACGGCGACGCCCTCTCCATCGGCGGCAACCACCTCATCCACGCCCTGCGCCGCAACGTCAACCTCAAGATCCTGCTCTTCAACAACCGGATCTACGGGCTGACGAAGGGCCAGTACAGCCCCACGTCCGAGCTGGGCAAGATCACCAAATCGACGCCGATGGGGTCGCTCGACGCGCCGTTCAATCCTGTGTCCCTCGCCATCGGCGCGGAGGCGACGTTCGTGGCGCGCACGGTCGACTCCGACCGCAAGCACCTCACCAGCGTGCTGCGCGCGGCCGCCGAGCACTCGGGCACGGCGCTGGTGGAGATCTACCAGAACTGCAACATCTTCAACGACGGCGCTTTCGAGGTCCTCAAGGACAAGGAACAGGCCGCCGAGGCCGTCATCCGCCTCGAACACGGTCAGCCGATCCTCTTCGGCTCCCAGGAGCCCAAGGGCGTCGTGCGCGATCCGGCCACCGGCGATCTGAAGGTCGTGGCCGTCACGGAGGAGAACCGCTCGCAGGTCCTCGTCCACGACGCCCACGCGGAATCGCCGACGACAGCGTTCGCGCTGTCCCGGATCGCCGACGCGGACACCCTGCACCACACCCCCATCGGGGTGCTGCGGAGCGTCGAACGGCCCGT
Source organism: Streptomyces sp. NPDC091287 (assembly GCF_044768525.1). NCBI lineage: Bacteria > Bacillati > Actinomycetota > Actinomycetes > Kitasatosporales > Streptomycetaceae > Streptomyces > Streptomyces sp. NPDC091287. The sequence continues at coordinate 306,114 of NZ_JBIVUV010000005.1, read as the reverse complement.
CTACGACACGCTGATGTCCGACCAGCTCGACGCCGCCGTCGAGCAGAACGGCAAGGGCGACCTCGGCTCACTCCTCGCCGGCAGCGACACCTGGACCGTCGTCGGCTGAGGCCGGGCGAGGACCGTACGCGTACCGCCCGGGGCCCGGGCCCGATCCCCCACGGGGTCAGGCCCGGGCCCCGTCGTATGCCTCGCGTGCCGCCTGCACCGCGCCCACCTGGCGTTCGGTCCAGCGGGCGAGCGCCCAGACCTGCTCGGCGGCCTCGATGCCGAGCGGGGTGAGCGTGTAGTCGACCCGCGGCGGGATCACCGGCTTCGCGTCCCGGTGGACGAAGCCGTCGCGTTCCAACGTCCGGAGGGTCTGGGCCAGCATCTTCTCGCTGACCCCGCCCACCGCGCGGCGCAGTTCGCTGAAGCGGTACGAACGCTCCAGCAGCGCCGCCAGTACGAGGACGCCCCAGCGGCTCGTCACGTGTTCCAGGATCAGCCGGGACGGACACATGGGCTGGTTGACGTCCCAGGCCAGGAGAGAGGACAAGGCCGCACTACGGCCTTCACCCGGACGACTCGGTCGTGGAACCTCCGCACTCTCTGCCATGCCAGTACCTTACTTCAAAGTGGGTACTTTCTTACAGTTAGCGCTACCCGTAAGGTCGTAACCGAAGCGCAGAAGCGGACTGAACCACCGAAACCGCGTCATCGAACCACCGAATCGGAGACCCCTCATGAGCATCGTTGTCACCGGAGCCACTGGCGCACTCGGCCGCCTCGTCGTCGACGCCCTGCTGGCCGAGGTCCCGGCCGGCGAGGTCGTCGCGGTCGTGCGCGACAAGGAGAAGGCCGCCGCGCTCGCCGCCCGGGGCGTGGAGCTGCGCATCGCGGACTACGACCGCCCCGAGTCCCTCGCCGGAGTCTTCCGGTCCGGCGACCGGGTACTGCTGATCTCCGGCAGTGAGGTGGGCAAGCGGGTGCCGCAGCACGCCGCGGTCGTCGCCGCGGCGAAGGCGGCGGGCGTCGCCCAGCTCGCGTACACCGGCGTGCTCGGCGGGCCGGACGCGGACTTCACGCTGGCCGACGAGCACAAGGCCACCGAGCAGCTGATCCTCGACTCCGGGCTGCCGTACACGTTCCTGCGCAACGGCTGGTACACCGAGAACTACACCGGCAACCTGGCCCCGGTCCTGGAGCACCGCACGGTGCTCGCCAACGCGGGCGAGGGCCGTGTCGCCTCCGCCTCCCGGGCCGACTACGCCGCCGCGGCGGCCGCCGTGCTGACCGGCGAGGGCCACCTGAACACCGCCTACGAGCTGAGCGGCGACACCGCCTGGTCGCTCGCCTCGTACGCCGCGCTGCTGTCCGAGCTGACCGGCGAGGAGATCACGTACAAGAACGTCCCGGCCGCCGCGCACCAGGAGGCCCTGGTCGGTGCCGGACTGCCCGAGGGCTTCGCCGCGATCCTCGTGGACGTGGACGAGGCGATCGGACGGGGACGGCTCGCGGGGACGAGCGGCGACCTCGCCCGGCTCATCGGCCGCCCGACGACACCCCTCGCCGAGACCGTGCGCGCCGCCCTGGCCACCGCCTGACCCTCGGCGCACCTCTTCCCCACCGTGCCGAGCGCGGCCCCGCGCCCTGCCATGAGCGTCATCGGTGTCAAGTGTCATCAGTGTCATGAGTGTTTCCGTGAGACGGCTATGACACGAAGCCCTTCCGGCGCTACCGTCGTGCCGTCGGCGGATCCGCCGGCGTGGGCGGGCCGGGAGGGCACGTGGAGGGGAAGAACGAACAGCGGGCAGGCCTGCTGTACGGAATCGGCGCGTACGGGATGTGGGGCCTGGTCCCGCTGTTCTGGCCGCTGCTCAAGCCGTCCGGGGCGATCGAGATCCTCGCGCACCGGATGGTCTGGTCGCTCGGCGTCGTCGCCGTCGCCCTGCTGGTCGTACGCCGCTGGGCCTGGATCGGCGAACTGGTCCGCGACCGGCGCAAACTGGGCCTGATATCGGTCGCGGCGGCAACCATCACCGTCAACTGGGGTCTCTACATCTGGGCCGTGAACAACGGCCAGGTCGTCGAGGCCTCGCTCGGCTACTTCGTCAATCCGCTGGTCACCATCGCCATGGGCGTCCTGCTGCTGGGCGAACGGCTGCGGCCGGTCCAGTGGACCGCGGTCGCCACAGGGCTCGTCGCCGTCCTCGTCCTGGCGATCGGCTACGGCAAGCCGCCCTGGGTCTCGCTGGTGCTGGCGTTCTCGTTCGCCACGTACGGGCTGGTGAAGAAGAAGGTCAACATGGGCGGCCTGGAGTCGCTGGCCGCCGAGACCGCCGTGCTCTTCGTGCCCGCACTCGGCTTCCTGCTCTGGCTCGCCGCCACCGGCGGGTCGACGTTCACGACCGGGGGCGCGGGGCACGGGTTCCTGCTCGCCGCGACGGGCATCGTCACGGCGGTGCCGCTGATCTGCTTCGGTGCGGCGGCGGTCCGGGTGCCGCTGTCCACGTTGGGGCTGCTCCAGTACCTGGCCCCGGTCTTCCAGTTCGGGCTGGGCGTCCTGTACTTCAACGAGTCGATGCCGCCCGAGCGGTGGGCCGGGTTCGCCCTGGTCTGGCTGGCGCTGTCGCTGCTGACCTGGGACGCGCTGCGGACCGCCCGACGCAACCGGGCGCTCGCCCTGAAGCTGCTGGCGACGGCGGCAGCCGCGCCCGCGGCCATGACCCCGGACCCCGCGGCCACGACCGAGGGCCCCGCAGCCATGACCTCGGACCCCACGCCCACGCCGCAGGACAGCCCCGCAGAACAAAAGATTACCTAGTTGCCTTTCTTACTCGGTTACGTTTTCCTGGTCCTGGATGGACCGGGAGCGTGACCGAAGGAGAGGCATGGGCATGACCGACGTACTCATCGTGGGAGCGGGACCCACCGGGCTGGTGCTGGCCTGCGACCTGGCCCGGCGCGGCGCGGCCGTACGGATCGTGGACCGGTCCCCCGCCCCGCCGCGCACCTCGCGGGCCAAGGGCCCCAACCCCCGGTCGCTGGAGATCCTGGACGATCTGGGAGTGGTCGAGGAGGTGCTCGCCGCCGGTTCGGCCCCGCTGCCGATGCTCAAGTACCGCGACCGTCTCCCGGTCGCGGAGGCCGATCCGTGGGCGGACACCGCGCCGTCGCCGGACGCCCCCTACGACCGGGGGTGGCTGATCGCCCAGTGGCGGCTGGAGGGGATCCTCCGCGACCGGCTGGCCGGGTACGGCGTCCGCGTCGAGCCCGGCCGCGAGGTCGTGGGGCTGACGCAGGCACGTCACGATGACGGCGGAGGCAACGAGGTCAACAGGGGCGACGGGGGCCACGTCGACGTCACGTACGCCGATGGGCCGGCCGGGCGGGCCCGGTACGTCGTCGGCTGCGACGGCGCCCACAGCTCCGTACGGAAGCTGCTCGGGATCGGGTTCGAGGGGACCACCGACGAGGACCAGGTGATGGTCTGCGGCGATGTCGACCTGGCCGAGGGCGCCCTGGACCGCACCCGCTGGCACCAGTGGTTCGACGAGGACGGCGCGGTGATGCTCTGCCCGATCCCCGGCACGCGGACGGGCTGGTGGTTCCAGGCCGGGCCGGAGCGGGACGGGCGGGGACGGCCGCTCGCGCCCACCGCCGACGGGTTCCGGCGGCTGCTCGCCCACCACACCGCCCTGCCCGGCCGGGCCCTGACGCGGGCGGAGCTGCTGTCGACGTACCGGGTCAACGTACGGATGGCGGACCGGTTCCGCGCGGGGCGGGTCCTCCTCGCCGGCGACGCGGCGCACGTGCACGCCATCGCCGGCGGCCTCGGGATGAACACCGGTATCCAGGACGCGTTCAACCTGGGCTGGAAGCTGGGGCTGGTGCTCGCCGGTCACGCGGACACGAGGCTGCTGGACACCTACGAGGAGGAGCGCCTCCCGGTGGCCGCCCGCACCCTGGACCTCACATCGGAGCGGCTGCGGGCCACCCTGGAGGCGATCCGCCGCCCCGGCGGCGGCCTGGACGCGGCGATCACTCCCGACACCACCGGCCTGGACGTCGGCTACCGCTGGAGCTCCCTGGCCGCCCACCACGCCGACGCGCCCGCAACCCCGGCCGCCGGGGACCGCGCCCCGGACGCCCCCTGCGCCGACGCCGCGACCGGGGCACGGACCCGGCTGCACCGCGTCTTCGCGGGCCCCCGCACCACGGTCCTCGGTTTCGGCCCCGGGAGCGCGGCGGTCCTGCGCGGGACAGCGGACGCGTACGGCGACGCCGGGGTGCGGATCTGCCGGGTGTACGCGGCGCACGAGGACCGGACAGGGGTGGAGCCGGGAGCGGTGGTCGACGACGCGGGCCACGCGGCCGCCGCGTACGGAACGGAAGCCTCCGGTCGTACCGGAACGGGCACCGTCGTGGTCGTCCGCCCCGACCACCACGTGGGCCTTGTCGCCCCGGCGGACGGTGCCCGCTCCGTACGGGAGTATCTGCGCAGGCTCCACGGAACGGGCCGGTCAGCGGAACGGTCCCCCGGCATGGTGGACGCCGTGCGGTAAAGGCTGATTGAGTGCCCGGATGGGGACTGTCCTGGGGGCCATGAGGAACGTGCGGTGGCACGAGCTGCAGCACGCGTACGGCTCCGCGTCCCAGGTTCCCGGGGTGCTGTCGCGGATCGCCTGGGGGGACGCGCCGACCTCGGACGAGGCGCTGAGCGATCTGGAGCGCTGGATCGGCACCCCGCCCGTCTTCGACTCGACGGCGGCGACGGTGCCGTTCCTCTGGGAGCTGGCGGCGACGGACACGGTCAGGGACCGGGCGGGCGTCCTGGACCTGCTCGCCACGATCCTGGCGGCCGGGAACCCCGAGCACCCCGCGTGGACCCGCGCCGCGCACGACGCGGTGGTGGCGGGCCGCGCCACGGCCGCCCGGTTGGGCGCCGCGCCCGGCACGCCCGAGACGCCCGAGGCCGGGGGGCCTTCCCCGGCGCGGACCGTACGCACGGCCGCCACCCGCCTGCTGGCCGCGATCGACCGGCACGCCTGCCCGGCCTGCGCCGGTCTCCGCCCGCGCGAGGCCCAGGTGCACTGACCCGGCATTGTCGAAGCCGGTGAGGGCACACCCCTCGAACCGGCCGGACGGTGGTGCATAGAGTTGGCCCCATGTCGAAACCTGACGAACTGCTTGTTGATATCGCTGCCCTGGTGGAGTCCGGGCACAGCAATCAGATGACTCTGACCGTGGTCGCCGGTGGTGCTGTCATCACCGGTCGGCTGGCTCCCGAAGCGGTCTGGCGGCAGCGGGTGTCGGAGGTCCTGGCCGACTCGGCCCGCCTGAGCGAATTCTCCGCCGTCTTCACCGCCCCGACGCCCGTGGAGAAAGCACCCACGCATCTGCATTTCCATGTGGCGCGGATTCTGCAGGGAACGGTGGGGATCCCGGACACGGGCGGGATGTACCGCGTGGCGATCGATGACGTCAGCGCCTGGACCATGGGCGACTTCAGCTACTCCGACCACTGAAATCCGACCACTGAGATACGGCACCGCGCTCTGACGGAACCCTGCCCGCGGCGAGGGCCCGACCGGCGCCTGCCGCTCGGGCCGCACCGTTTCCTGCTGGCGGGCGCTGCCGTGCTCGTCGACGAGCGGCACGACAGCGAGCCGCCGGCGGGGGTCGACACCACCTCAGCCTGCGGTCGTCGGGTTCTCCGATGCGGCGGCTTTGCGGTATTCGGCGTTGATGCGCTGGGCTTCTTCGAGCTGGTCTTCGAGGATGACGATGCGGCAGGCGGCCTCGATGGGGGTGCCCTGGTCGACCAGTTCCCGAGCACGTGCGGCGATGCGCAGCTGGTAGCGGGAGTAGCGGCGATGCCCGCCCTCGGAACGCAGCGGGGTGATGAGGCGGGCTTCTCCGATGGCTCGGAGAAAGCCCTGTGTGGTACCGAGCATCTCGGCGGCCCGGCCCATCGTGTAGGCGGGATAGTCGTCGTCGTCGAGACGTCCGAACGAGTCGCCTGCTGTCATTTGCACCTCTCTGTGGAACGCGTGGAGGGGCCCGAGTGCCGTACGGCACTCGGGCCCCGAAGGAACTGCTAACACCATCCGCCGACCTGGTACTGCGCCGGCCTTCTGTTTCCGCTGACCCGGCCTGAAACTTGCCGGGGTCGCGGGGATCGCGGTTGCTTGACCGGAGACCACCTCACTATCGATGTCCTGCGGTACCCGGGCTCACGACTCCGCCCGGGCGATCCTGATGGCGCCTCGCCCCTCCGTTCTTCCCTCTGAAATGAATCACTTGCTTACTGCTGGGTACTGCTCCTGCGTGAAACGCGGTACTGCTGACGGCGGCCCCTGATCACTGCGGGCCACCCAGTGCGGTCGCCAGCCCCGTCGCCGTCCTGCAACAACCCTGGCTTCGAAACTCCGCCACCGCACCGTCTTTCGAACGGCAACTGCTTGCACTGCTGCCCGGCAGTTCGTCTCTGCCGGGCCCTGCTGTCTCTTTGGGCTACAAGAGAAACCATAACCACAGCACCACCCAATGTCTACTCTGGCGAACATAGATTTTCGTGCCCCATGCACAGAGACAGTCGGCATCGATCACGGGACGGACGCAGAGCCCTCTTCACTCGTCGGCGGCGGTGAGCCGGGCGCGGTGGGCCCGGACCTTGTGGCGGTTGCCGCAGCGCTCCATCGAGCACCAGCGGCGCCTGCCGGGGCGGGAGGTGTCGACGAACATCAGGCGGCAGCCGTGCGCGCCGCACGTGCGGATCCGGTGGGCATACGCCCCGGTGAACAGGTCGACCGCATCGCGGGCGACGGTGGACAGCAGCCCGGTCCCGGTGCCCCCGGGAGCCCACTCCCGACCCCCGCCCGCGGTCAGCCGGGCCGCCAGGGCGGGTGCGCCGCTGCGTCGTTGAGGATGGCGAGGTCGTCCGGGCCGGGAGGCGTCCCCTCGACATGGCCCTCCGCCAGCCGCCACAGCGCGTCGCGCAGAACACGCGCTTCCGCCACCTCCCCCGCGCTCACGACGAGCGCGGGGCCCGGACCGGAACCGGGCCCGCCGCCCGGACCGAGCCCGCCCGGCAGCCGGCTCTCCTCCGCCCAGTTCACCAGGTCGGCCGACTCGCGCAGCACCTCGAAGTACGCCCGCTGGTCGAGCAGTTGCTCGCGGCCGGAGCCGTACCGGAGGCGATCACGACCCACGCCCACGGTCGCCGCGCCTGGCTCGACCTCGCGGCGGCCCGGCATCCGGACGACCCGTACGACGAGGTCAGCGGTACGGGGCAGGGGCGGCGGCTGCTGTTCCAGCGGGTACCGGAGCCGAAGACGGTGAAGAACCGCCTCCACATCGATGTGCACTCCGCGCCGGGGCAGCGCGACACGGAGGAGGCACGGCTGGTGGGGCTGGGCGCGCGGGCGGTGCGCACGTTCGACGAACAGGGCGGGAGCTGGGTCCTCATGGCGGACCCCGAGGACAACGAGTTCTGCCTCAGCTGACGCGGGGGGTACCGACTGCCCGTCAGCCCTGCCCGCAACTGCGGCAGACGGCTCGGCGGCGCAGGTAGTACAGGTAGGTGGCGGCGCCCAGGGCGACACCCCAGACCGCCCACAGGATCGCGGGACCGGTCTCCCCCCACGAGGTCAGCTCGAAGCCACGCACCGCCATCAGGCCGCCCGGAATGAGCACGACCGCGACGAATCCGGCCGGTACGACGGCGGTCGCCGGGTGAATCGTCCGCCCCTTCCTCCACCACACCCAGCGCGGCCACACCTCGCCCCACCTGGCGATCAGCCCGTGCGTCAGCAGGCTGCCCAGGGTCGACACCACTCCCAGCGCGAGCCCCAACTCCAGCATGCTGGGCGTGTCCTGCATCTCCTTCAGGAACTCGTCGGTGATGCCGAGCGGCCAGCCGAAGTACCAGGCGATGCGGGTGATGTCGTACGGGAGGGTCGAGAGCACGGCCAGCCAGACCGCCCGACGCCCCCAGGTGCGCAGCCTGGCGGCGTCGGTCCAGCGGCCGGGCGCGTGCGGGGCCCGGCCGCAGTACACGCACTGCCCGTTGGTGCGCCGCTGGTACGCGAGCGTCGCGGCGACCCACAGCAGCCCGCCGACAAAGACGATCATCAGGTTTCCGCGGTGCCAGTACATGATGTCGCCCAGGTCCTGCGGGCCCGGCACTCCGGTGAAGACGAACACGATCAGCGCCGGGGAGAACGCCAGCAGACCGAGCAGCGAGTAGTCGGGGATCAGGAGGGTCAGGGCGATACCGGCCGCCCACCCGTAGGCGAGGAGGGCCTTGCGGACCCGGCCGGTCCCGAGGTTCTTCAGCATCAGGACACCGGCGACCACCCCGAGGGCGCAGAACAGGGCCAGCACCGGGGCGACGGCCTCGGCCCGGCTCGGCTCCAGGATCGACCCGGAGGACCGGTCCTCGTGGACCCGCTCGAAGGGGTAACCGTCCCCGCCGAGCGCCCAGTACAGCGCCGCCGCCCCGTAGAGCGCCGACCATACGACCGCCAGGCAGGCGGACCAGTCCGGCCAGCCGGACCACCAGCGTCGGCGGGGCACGGCATCCGGGGAGGCCTCCCCGGTACGCGTTCCGGTGACCGTGTTCGGCATGACCGACTTCCTCTGCTTCGCCGCTCGCATCCGCCGCACCTCTCGGAGCGGTGCCCGATGCCTGTCGTCATGGATCGAGGCTGCCGCGCGGGGCGTCCCGGCACATCTGCCGATCGGCAGAATTCGGCGCGCCCGGACGGCCCGGCGGGCGGGCGGGCGCGCACAGCGTCAGAGCCTCTCCCCTCCGCCTCCGTCCCCCCGGTCGCGTCGTACGTCCTCCCGGATTCGCTCCGCCATCAGATCGGCGAGCGGGTCCGTCACGTCCCAGGAGTGCGCGGCCGGGTGCCGGTCGTACAGCACGCAGGCATCCCCCTCCTTGACGGACAGCCGGTGAATGACGGCCGGACAGGGCAGCAGTTCCGTGAAGCGGAACTTCCGCCGCCCACCGGTGTCGGTCCAGAACATCCACAGATCCCGCCCGGCCGGAGCCGAGGCCGACCAGAGCTGGGCAGCGTGCTCGATCGCCTCCTCGTGCTCGCCGAGTTCACAGAGCAGGAATTCGTCCAGGTCGGGCGCTTCCACACCCTGGCCGGGCCCGCCCGCCAGGCCCATGAGCGCGACGCGCGCACCCATCTCGGGGAGTTCGGTGAAGGCGGTGCACTGCAACATGGCGCTCATCCTTGCCGGTGGGGAGGGGAAGTACGGGAGGCGACGGCCAGGGGGCGCATGACGAGCCCGTACCAGGACCCGGCGTCCCGGGCGACGAACTCGTACGGCAGCCCGTCCGCGAGCCGCGTCAGCGCGTAGTCGTGCTCGCGGAAACTGTTCGCCCAGGAACGGAGTTCGGCCGGTGCGTCGCGTCGGCCGCCTGCGGGGACCGGGTACAGCGCACGGGCCGGGGCCCAGGGGGCGTACGGGTCCGGGTCGAGCGCGTCCGCGAAGCGCTGGGCCTGCCGCCGCAGCCAGCGCAGGGCCAGCCGTCGCGTCGGTGCGAGGATCCCGCCGAGCCGGACGGAGCGCGCCGCGTCGCCGCCGTGGCTCTCGGCGACGTACCAAATGGGCTGCTGGTGAGGGAGGTTCACAGCACCTCACCCCGGCTGCGGGCATTCAGCCGTGCGGTCCTGGCCCTCAGCTGCTCTATGAGGAGCGCGGGCCGGACCCGGTGCGGCTCGGCCTCCCACTCGGCCCCGCCGCCCACGGGCCGCAGCGACCAGTAGGGGCCGGCGACCCCGCGGAACTCCCCCACGCGGTCACCGCGACCGGTGTCCACCATGAGCGTGCCGGGGGCCGGAGGGTCGGGAGGCTGCTGCGCGTTCGGGCAAACGTTCTCGCCGTACACCTATCGCTCCTCTCTGTAGCCGTTTGACTACCGGGGCGATTCAGCGTGACCTAACGTCAGGAGCCATTCAACTTGCCCATTCGGCACGGAAGATCGGGGCTGGGGTCCGTGAACATCAAGGAGTTGAATCCGGAAAGCTCGGCGCAGGCGGCCTACGGCGCACGTCTGCGGGGCTTACGGGAGAAGCGGGGCTGGACGCAGGAAGTGCTGGGGGACCACAACGGCTACTCCAGCACGCACATCTCGTCCGTGGAAACTGGTCGCAAACTCGCTACCTTGCGCTTTTCGCGCAGTACGGACCGGGTGCTGGGGCTCACCGGGACCGAGGCGTCGTTCGAGCGCGAGCTGGGCCAGATCAAGCACGGCAGCCTGCTGGAGGGCTTCCCGGAGTTCCTCGGTTACGAGCGCCGGGCGGCGGAGATCCGGCTGTACGAGGTCGGCGTCATGCCTGGCCTGCTCCAGACCCCGGAGTACGCCAGGGTCCTGGCCGACAGCGCCGTCAGGCGACAGGCGATCACGGCCGACCAGGCAGAAGAGCGCGTCGCGCTGGTCGCGGAGCGTCAGGCGGCCCTCGTCCGGGAGAAGCCGCCGCTGGTCTTCGCGACGCTGGACGAGAGCTGCCTCCGCAGGCCGGTCGGCGGGCCGGAGGTCATGAGGGCGCAGATGGACCGCCTGATCGAGTTCGCGGAGCAGCCCAACACCGTGATCCAGGTGGCCACGTTCGACATGGGTGAACTCCGCCCATTCAACCTGCCGGTCACCATCCTGACCATGCCCGACCGCTCGCTCATGTCGTACGCCGAGTCCGCCCAGCAGGGTTACTTGGAGCGAGAAAGTGGCTCTGTGCTTCCGCATCTGACGGCCTACCATCAGATGCAGGCGGTAGCGCCCTCCCAGGCCGCGTCCGTAGACATGTTCAGGCAGTTGCGAAAGGGCATCCAGTGACAACCGAGACCCCCCGTTGGTTCACGTCCTCGTACAGCGACAACGGCGGCCAGTGCGTCGAGGTCGCCACCAACCTCGCCGCCCCGCACGGCATCGTCCCCGTCCGCGACTCCAAGAACGTCAGCGGCCCGGTCCTCGATGTCCCCGTCACCGCGTTCACCGCCTTCGTGGCGGGCGTCCGGGCCGGGGGCTTCGGCACCGGCTGAGCACCCGGAGCCGTACAGGCAGGCCCCACCGCGCACGCAGGCACACGCGGTGGGGCCTTCCGTCGCTCAGTCGGGCCAGCTCCACTCGATCCCGTAGACGCCCGGTACGCACCGCGTCGGCATGAGGTGGGTCGAGTGGAAGTCGTCGAGCGCCGTGCGGTGGCGGTGAGAGGGGTCGGCGCCGATTCGCTCGCGGCGGTACCCCCAGCAGCGGGTGGGCACCGCCCGAGGGTCGAAGCGCACGTGCAGCAGATAGGCACGCAGAGGAACCGTGACGCGGCGCTCATGCTGCCAGGAGGCTTGCCCCTCCGCGCGGAGGGTGTAGGCGACGACCGCCGTCTCCGTGCGGGCCAGTCGGCGGCCGAGCGGGATGTCTGCCGCCACGCAGCCCAACTCCTCCAGGAACCGGATGCGCGGTTCGGGGCTGCCGGGGACGGAGAGGACGGCCGTACCGGCCTTCGGCGAGTCGAGGAAGTGGACGACGCTGAGGTGGTCGACGCCGTCGTGGACGGCCTGCACCACTGTGGTCACCGAGGTCTCGCGGATGGTCCGGTGCTCGTCCAGGCAGACCGTCTCCTGGACGGTGAGCGCGCGCAGACCGGCGTTGAAGTGGGCGAAGGCGTCGCCGAGGGCCCGCTCGACATCGGAGTCCTCGCCGAAGACGCCCCGGGCCGCGGCAGGGTCGGGCGGCCGGGCACCACCCCGGGGGCGGTGCGGTCCGAGCAGCGAGCGCAGGGTTCCGGTGGGAAGATCCAGCAGCGGTTCCAGGGCGTCGACGGCGCGCAGGGACTGGGCCTTCTCCGGCTGGCTGCGACCGCGCTGCCAGTGGCTGAGCGTGGCGAGGCTGACGGATATGTGCTGGGCGCGCAGATGGTCGCGGATGCGTTCCAGCGGGAGTCCGCGTCGGCGCAGGGCTTGGCGGAACACGGCGGCGAAAGTCGCGTCGGCCCTTGGGAGGTCTTCGACGTGGTCGACGTCGTGGAGGGGATGCGGCATGGCGTCTCTCAACGATCTGCGTGCACCGGCGGCGCGGGGGGCCGCCCACCTTAGCCCGGTGGACGGCCCCTGGTCAGCCCTTCTGCCGCAGGTCAGTTGGTGTTGAGAGTCAGCCCGTAATAGGCGAGCGTGTCGTCGAGCGGCTGGAAGTACGAGGAGCCGCGGGAGTTGACTCCTCCGGTGCACCGCTGGTTGGTCGGGCCGCCGGAGGTCATGCCCTGGGCCTGGTTGCCGGAGATGTACGCGCCTCCGCTGTCGCCGCCCTCCGTGCAGACGCTGGACGTGGCGAGGCCGGTGACGACGGTGTCGGGTCCGCCGTTGAGGTCGACGTAGGTGACCGAGACGTTGTAGGAGCCGACCGTGCCGCAGGTCCAACCGGTGGTGGCACCGGACTTGCAGAGCGAGGCGCCGGAGGCGGCCCGGCTGCTGCCGCGGACGGCGATCGGGTTGGTGTTGCCCCAGGTGCCGACGCTGGTGGTGATGGAGTGGCCGGAGTTGATGGAGGCGATGCCCATGTCGACGCTGCGGGTGCCGAGGGCGTAGCGGGTCTTGGTGCCCTTGGCGAAGGCGGTGCCGTCGTAGCGCAGGGTCGGAAGGTTCGCGACGCAGTGGCCGGCGGTCACCAGGTACTGGTTGCCGGACCGGTCGCGGGCCCCGTATCCGACGGAACACCAGCCGGTGGTGCTGTTGATCGTCATTTTGCTGCCGGGGTATATCGCGGCCTGGGGTGCGAGCTTCTCCTCGCCGCGCACGATCTCGACGGCGGAGCCGTGCTTGGCCGCTGCGGCGAGGAATGCCTTGGCGGGGGCGGATCGGTCGCTGTTCACCTTGACGACGACCCGGTCGGCGGCGAGGTCCACTGACCAGGCCACCACTCCGGTGGGGACGCTCCTGGCGGCGGAGGCGTCGAGCTGGGCCTTGATCCGGTCGAGGGTGCTCTCGCCGCGGGCGGGCAACCGGGCTTCGAGTCCGGCCTGTTCGAACCGGGCGACGTCCGCGCGGTCCTCGGCGTTGACGGTCAGGTCGCCGGAAGCGTCGAAGAACGCGCCGTCGTCGGCCAGTCCGCCCTTGCGCAGCTCCGCCAGCCGCTTCTGCTGGGCGTTCTGCCGGTCCAGACGGCCGGTCGCCGCCTTCGCGTCCACGCCCAGCGACGCGGCGAGGGCCCGCACCATCTCGGGCTGGTAGAGCGGGGCGGACGAGTCCCCGGCGGGGGCGGCGTCCTGGGCCTGGGCGGTTGCCTGGGTTCCCATGACCACGGAGGCCGAGAGTGCGGCGGCCACGAAGGCGAATCTGTACTTGCTGGACTTGCTGGAATTGCGGGAATTGCTGGAATTACGCACGCTGATTCCTTCCGGATGGCAGGCAGAAACTCGCGAGGGGGGTGGATTCGGCGATACGTCAGCGCGTGTCGCCGGGGGTGAGTTTCGCCGGGCGGCGGGAGCGATGCCCGCCGCGACATGAACTTTGACCCAACGGCGGTGCGCCATCAAGGTGATTGACGGGGGGAAGTTTTAACAGAACACCGAAGAGACTGTAGAAATCACCGTTCGCATTTCATCCCCTGCCGACGCGTGAATCCACGAGTCCGCACCCACGCGACCCGACATTCCGTTCTGTTCGCCATCTGAGGCGAACGCCCGTTTCGCCGACGCTCTGCGGCGTAACGACGCCGAGGCGGCGCTGGAGGCCGACGACGCCTTCGAGGTGGACGCCATCAAACTCGTACGCGCACCTCGGCAGCCGGCCCGCACTCAACGCCTACAGCGGCATCTTCCCCTGATGACATCGCGGCTCCCGGCCGACGCGGCCCGGCCGGGACCCCGCCGCTGGGTCTTTACCCGATCCGCCCCTGGCGGGCAAGCGGCCGTCCGGGCCCTTCTAGGCTGGGGCCCATGCCCACGCCACCCGCATACGCCCCCGGCATCACCCCCGCACACGCCCTCGTCGCCACGGACCTGGACGGCACCCTGCTGCGTCCGGACGACACCGTGAGCGCCCGCTCCCGGGCCGCGCTCGCCCTCGCCGCCTCCGCCGGTGCCCGGCACCTGGTCGTCACCGGGCGGCCCGTGCCCGGGATACGGGCGTTGCTCGCGGACCTGGCGTACACCGGGCTCGTCGTCTGCGGGCAGGGCACCCAGCTCTACGAGGCCGGGGCGGGCGGCGGGCGGCTGTTGCGGTCCGTCGCCCTGGACCGGGAGGCCGCCGACACCGCGCTCGGGAAGATCGAGGCGGAGGTCGGAGCCGTGTTCGCCGCCGTGGACCAGGACGGCGTGGACGGGGTGACCCTGATCGAGGCCGGGTACCGGATGCCGAACCCGACGCTTCCCGCCCAACGCGTCGGCTCCCGGGCCGCGTTGTGGGAGCGGCCCGTGATCAAGGTGCTGGTGCGCCATCCCGACCTGGGCGACGACGCGCTGGCCGCGGCCGCGCGGGGGGCCGTGGGCGATCTGGCGACGGTGACCATGGCGGGTCCCGGCACGGTGGAGCTGGCCCCGCGCGGGGTGGACAAGGGCACGGGGCTCGCGGTGGCCGCCGGGCTGCTGGGGGTCGGGGCGGAGCGGATCGTCGCGTTCGGGGACATGCCCAACGACCTGCCGATGTTCGCCGGTTCGGGCCATCGGGTCGCCATGGGCAACGCGCATCCGGAGCTGCGCGCGGCGGCCGACGAGGTGACCCTGTCGAACGCGGAGGACGGGGTCGCGGTGGTCCTGGAGCGCCTGTTCGGCACGACCGACGCCCGACAGTCGGGCACAGAGGTCACACCCGGGCACTAGCTTGGTCTAGACCAAGAGCGGTACGCTTCCGTCGCTACTCGTGGCAGCCCCACCGCCACGGCGTGGCTGCTTGACATGCGCATGCCTGCCCCGTCTTCGCGCGGGCGGGCACGGACCCCCACAGAGGAGTTGTCATGAAAAGCAAGAGGCTCTTAGCCGTCGCCATCGGCGCGGGAATCGCCCCGCTCCTGGCCGTCAGCCTGCCGGCCGGCAGCGCGAGCGCGCACGGCTACATCTCATCACCCCCCAGCCGACAGGCCCAGTGCGCCGCCGGAACGGTCTCCTGCGGCGCCATCAAGTACGAGCCGCAGAGCGTCGAGGGCCCCAAGGGACTGTCGAGTTGCAGCGGAGGGAACGCCGGCTTCGCCGAACTCAACAATGACAACAAGGGCTGGAAGGTCACCCCGGTCGGCCGGACGACCAGTTTCAACTGGCGGCTGACGGCACGGCACGCCACCAGCACCTGGCAGTACTACGCGGGCGGCCGGAAGATCGCCGAGTTCAACGACGGCGGCGCACGGCCCGGCGAGACCGTCACCCACCAGGTCAGCTTCGGCGGCCTGTCCGGCAAGCAGAAGGTGCTGGCCGTGTGGAACATCGCCGACACCGCCAACGCGTTCTACGCCTGCGTGGACGTGAACGTGAGCTGACGCGGCACCGCGTGAACGTGAGCTGACGCGGTACCGCACCCGCCCGGCCCCGCCGGGACGAACAGAGCCTGCCCGGGGTACCGGAACGCGCCGGTCGCGGTCGTGAGGACGCCGCCCTCGCGACCGCGGTCGCCGGTACCCCGGGCAGGCCCCCGCCGGCAGGCCGACCCACCGGCCGCCCCACCGAGATGAGGTCCCATGAACCGACACCGACTCACCGCCCGCGCGGCCGTCGTGGCCCTGCTCGCCACCGGCCTCGCCGCTTCCCCGGCAGTCGCCGCCCCCACCGGCACCGGGGCGAAGGCCCGCGTGGGCGCCGACTGGGCGAAACAGTCGATCACCTTCACCGCGGGCGCGGGACAGGTGAACGACCTCCACGTGGTTCCCATGGACCGGGGCGACGGAGTCCGGCGGATCGGCTTCCGCGACGCGGTCCCGCTCGTACCCGGCGACCACTGCACCTACCTCACCCCCGGGGACGAGACCTACGTCGTCTGCGAACTGCCCACCGACAGCTCCCGGCCGGACCGGATCGACGTCTTCCTCGGCGACGGCGACGACGAGATCGCCACCAGCGACCCCGGGGTCGCGACCGTCAGCGGCGGCACCGGCGACGACATGCTGCACGCCCACACCGCGCACACGGTACGGGGCGACGCGGGGAACGACATGGTCATGGGCCGCGTGGTCCTGGACGGCGGCGACGGCATGGACCACCTGATGCCCGTCGACGGTGACCAGCGGCTGTGGGGCGGCCGGGGCGACGACATGATCGAGGCGTACGACGGCAACGACCTCGTGTACGCGGGCCCGGGCGACGACCACGTCATGGGCGGTGAGGGCGACGACCTCCTGTTCGGCGGCTCCGGCGACGACATGGTGCACGGCGAGGACGGCGACGACCTGATCGTCGGCGGCCCCGGCAAGGACAGTGTCGACGGCGGCCCCGGCCGGAACATCGTCCTCCGGTAGGCGAGGCCGGGGGGGCGGGCCACGGAGCCCGGGCCCCGTGGCCCTCAGCCCTCAGCCCTGGGGCGGGTTGAGCTTGCGGAAGTAGGTCCAGCTGGTCTCGTTCGGCTCGCTCCACCTCTCCGGGGCGTGGGCGAACTCCGGATGGTGGGCGGCGATGTACGCGCGGGTGCGCTCGGGGACCTCGGCGTACGCGCCGAGCTTGCGGCCCCGGCAGTGGAAGGTGAGGCCGCCGGGCCGCTGCCCCCGGGCCATCCACGGGAGCCACGGGGACATCCGGCTCCACGACATGGTGGCCGGGACACCGGGGGCCGGGCCCGCCAGGTCGGCGCGGTCGGCGAAGAACTGGAAGAGCTCCAGGGCCTTGTACGTGTCCCCCGCCGAGTGCACCGGATACTCGGCCACCGGCAGCGGCGACGGGTAGGCGAGCGGGATCTCCAGGCTGAAGCAGACCTGGTCCCCGAGGTCGGTCGTCGGGATCGGGAAGGGGCGCCACTTCTGGTTGGCCGGGTCGTTCCAGACGTGCACCACCGGCAGGTCCTGCCAGGTCTCCAGGATCTCGCGGCTGACGGGGTCCAGATAGAACGCGGCCTCACGGGTGAGCAGTTGGTACGCGTCCGGCCCGGCCTCCGCGTCCTGGACCAGCCGCGAGACGTTGAGGCCCTCGAAACCGAAGATCCGGCGGTAGGGCTCGTCGGGGGCCCAGGAGTACACGTCTCCGGACCACCAGTACGTGACCTCCTCGCCGTCGAGGGAAGCACGGGTACGGGCGAAGGAGCGCAGCAGCTCCGCGGGAGTCGTCATACGGACCACTCTGCGCGATCGGCGCGGACACCGTGCGCCTCGGGCGAAATCAGCTCGGCGGGAACGAGGGCGGGAACGAGGGCGAGGGCGGGAGCGGTCCGGAATCGGAATCGGAATCGTCGCTCGACAGATCCTGCTCGGTCCACAGCACCTTGCCGTCCGGCCCGTGGCGGGCCCCCCAGTGGGAGGCGAGCCGGGAGACGATGAACAGGCCCCGGCCGCCCTCGTCGACGGTCCGGGCGTGCCGCAGGTGCGGGGAGGCCGTGGAGCCGTCGTGGACCTCGCAGGTCAGCGTGGAGTCCAGCAGGAGGCGCAGCCGCAGCGGCGGGGTGCCGTAGCGGACGGCGTTGGTGACCAGCTCGCTGACGATCAGCTCCGTCGCCTCGACGGTGTCCTCGTCCAGCCCCCAGCCCTGGAGCCGGTCGCGTACGAACACCCGGGCCGTGGCGGGCGTCGTGGGGTCCTGGGCCAGGTCCCAGGTGGCGACCAGATGGTCGGAGACCGTACCCGTACGGGCCAGGAGCAGGGCCGCACCGGCGGAGCGGGTGTCGTCCGGCAGCGCGTACACGATGTCGTCGCCCAGTTGCTGGAGGCTTCGGCCCGGCCGGGCGAGGGTCTGCGTGATGCGCTCGGCGGCGTGGTCGCCGGAGAGCAGGTCGGCGGTGCAGAACGCGAGGAGGCTGCCCTCCTCCAGGGTGACGGTGGCGGGGGCGAAGAGAGCGCTGTCCGTGGAGAAGAGTCCGGGCCCCTCCGGCACGTCGAGGGCGACCGCCCGTCCGTCGGGGCCGACGATCAACGGCGCGGGGTGCCCGGCGCGCGCCACGGTGCAGGTGCGGGTGAACGGGTCGTAGACCCCGTACACGCAGCCCGCGCTCAGGGGTTCGCCCCGGAGGGCGTCGGCCGGGGGCAGGGTGGCGCGTTCGTGGGCGAGGCGGTCGGCGGTTTCCTTGAGCCGGGCGAGGACCTCCTCCGGCTCCAGGTCGAGACCCGCCAGCGCCTGGACGACCGTACGCAACTGGCCCATGGCGATGGCCGACTGGAGACCCTCGCCCGCGACGCCGCCCACGACGAGCGCGGTGCGGGCGCCGGACAGGGCGATGGTGTCGAACCAGCAGCCGCTGTCCCGGCCGGGCAGCAGGACGTGCGCGGTGTCGACGGCGGCCTGCTGCCGTTCGGCCTGCGGGAGCAGCCGCCGCTGGACCGTCGAGGCGATGACGTGCTCGCGCTCGTAGCGGCGGGCGTTGTCGATGCCGAGGGCCGCCCGGGTGGCCGCCGCGACGGCGAGGGAGACGTCGTCGTCGTCGAAGGGCTCGGCCGCTCCGCAGCGGTAGAGGCTGACCAGCCCGAGGACCGCGCCCCGCAGGGTCAGGGGCACCACGATCAGGGAGTGCGCGCCGGTCTCCGCGACGGCGCGCACCCCGTCCGGATCGGTGTCCGGCCACGGGGTGCCGGGCCCGAGCGGGACGAGCCGGGCCCGCAGGTCGGTGGTGGCGAGCGCGTACGGCGTACGGGCGGGGAGGCGGCGGGTCACCCCCGCCGAGCACTCGCGGCCCCCGCCCTCCCCCTCGCCCTCCGCCGTGTCCCGGCCGGCGTCGCACCGGCCGCTCGCGGCGCGGCGCAGCGGGGTGCCGGGCGGCAACGGGCCCACCGGTGGTTCGGCGCCGCGCAGGACGTCGTCCACCACCTCGACGACGGCGAGGTCGGCGAATCCGGGCACCAGGGCGTCGGCGAAGGCGCGGCAGGTGGCGGCGACGTCGAGGGAGCCGCCGACGGCGTCCCGCACGGCGGCGAGCGCGGCTTCCCGGGCGCGGGCCCGTTGGCGCTCGGTGACGTCGACGACCGCGGTCAGCAGGCCGAGGGCGGGTGCGGCGGGGCCGCCGGGGCCGTCGACGCGGTAGGAGGAGACCAGGAACTCCCGGTCGCCGGGGATCTCGCGCAGCCGGCCGCGCACGAGGTGGTCGCGCACCGGGCCTTCGCCGGCGAGCACCCGCTTCATGAGCTGCTCGGCGCCGTCCGGGTCGTCGAGCCGGAAGGCCTCGGTGAACCGGCGGCCGATGTACTCCCCGGTCTCCACACCGTCGACGAGTGAGTTGGCCCGTACGAGACGGAGCTGCGGGTCGAGCACGACCAGGCCGACGGCGGACTGGGTGAACAGGGTCGCCAGCAGCGCCTCGTCCAGCAGTGCCGCGGCCGGCTGGTCCGGAACGCCCCGGGGCGTTCCGCGCCCGGCCGGAGTCTCGGCGTCCGCCACGGCTCCACCCGCCCTCCGGCTCCGGCGCACCGGTGCACCGGTGCCGGCACGCGCCGGACCAGCATCGCCCGCCGCACCGGGCCCGGCCACCGGTGGAGGGCAGAGGCGTGAACGGCAGCGGCAGGGACGGCGGACACGTGGAGCCGTGGCGGCGTGAGCGGCGAGCGCACCGCCGGAGGGCTCGCGCTGGTCAGGGGATGGGCGCCGCCGGGCCCGGTCTCGCCGACCGGCTCGGGTTCAGGCGGGCTCCCCCAGGCACGTCAAGGCTTGGCGGAAGTCGTCGAGGGCGGGGCCGAAATCGTGGGCGACGGTGTGCAGGGTCGACCGGTCGATCAGCCTTCCGGCCAGCGCTCGCGGACCCTCCGCCGGGTCGTGCCGAGCCAGTCGACGGGCCAGGTCCACTCCCTCGTCGTACAGGGAGCGCAGGTCGTCCGCGATCAGACGCGTGCGGTTCTCCTGGAAGACGGCGGTGCGGAGGGTGAGGTCCCGATGCAGGCGGACCAGTTCGGCCAGGTAGCGGTCCGGGTCTTCGGCGGCGCGTGGAGTGAGGGCGTCCACCCGGGCGCGCAGGGCATGACGGCTGTCGACGTCGCGCCACTGGGCACGGGGCGACCCTCGCATCGGCGCCGTGCCCGAAGGCGGACGCGGTTCATCGGGCGCGGGCGGGCGGTCGCTGTAGGTACCGGAGAGGGTCACCAGCGCCGCCCAGAAGCTCCGTTGGTAGCCGCTCCAGGTCTTCCGCTCACCGGTGTCGGCCAACTCCGTCAGCACGGCGAGTGCCTCTTGCCGTGCCTGGGCCGCGCGCTCGTCCCGACCGTGGGTGTCGAGCAGCTGGGCGTGCCCGATGAGCGCGTAAAGGTGACAGGCCATCGGGCCGCGGTCGGCCGCGGCTTCGGCCGCCTCCATGGTGACGGATTCCTCGAACGCGGCGAGCGCGTCATCTATTCGGCCGGCGTCGTGGAGAGCGGCGATCCAGTCCAGGAGTGTCCAGGCGAGGCCCCCGCTGCGGGGCCCCTGAGGCAGGAGCGCCGCGACCAACTCGTCCATGGCGTCGGCGGCCTCGGCGTACCGGCCTTCCTCGGAGAGTCCGGCAGCCCACTTGTCCAGCCCTTTGACCACCGGGGATCCGGCCGACTCGGCCTGGGCGCGGCTGATGTCGAGCATCTCGGCGCACCGTGCGAGGCCTTCCGTGCGCCGGCCCAGGCGGTACAGCTCTCTCCGGTGGCTGTCGAGCGCCCGGTAGAGGACATCCGCTCGGGCGGGTTCGGCCGGATCGATGCACCGCGCCACGGCCACCGCCTCCTCGCACAGCTCCGGGGCGGACGCGTGCCGTGTGAGGGAGCCGGTGTCGTAGCTGAGACGTTGGAGCGCCTCGGCCAGGAGCGGCAAGTACGAGGCGGGGCTGACCTGGGCGAGCACCCGGTAGGCGTCGACCTCCTCCCGCGGAGTGCGGCGTCCCGACGCGAGCAGCACGTTCCGCGCCCGCACGATGTCGTCCTGATCGACTTTCCGAGAGTGATTCACAGCGGGAATTGTGGGCGCCCCGGCAGGGGCCCGACAAGGTTGTCCAGCTGTGCCGTTACTCCTACGAAAGCGCCCTCTGACCTGTCATGATGGATGTGACATCACTCTTCCGGGGGCGCGGCCCGATGCCCTTCCGGCCTCAGTACCCCGGCGCGCGCAGCGAGCGCAGTACGTGGTTCACCAGGGTGGCGATCGTCTCCTCGTCCTGGACGGGCTTGCGCAGCACATGGCGGTAGTAGACCGGGCCGTACAGCATCTCCACGGCGAGCGGGAGGTCCGCACCGGGCGGGATCTGGCCCTGTTCCTGGGCGCTGCGCAGTCGGCCGATCGCTTTCTCGACGCGCGGGTCGACCAGCTCCTCCCGCAGCTGCTGGGCCAGCAGGTCGTCGTGGTGCAGCTCGGAGAGGATGCCCGCGTAGGCGGGGCCGAACGGCGGGACCGAGAGCAGTCTCACCGCGCCGGCGACGTGGGCGCGCAGATCGGCGCCGATGTCGCCGGTGTCCACGAACGGCGTCGCGTCGATCAGGGCGTCCGCGAACGCCTCCAGCAGCACCGCGCCCTTCGACGGCCACCAGCGGTAGATCGTCTTCTTGCTGACCCCGGCCCCGGCCGCGATGGCCTCTATCGTGACGTGCCCGTACCCCCGCTCCGTACAGAGATCGAGAGCGGACCGCAGGATCGCGCGGCGTGACCTTTCGCTGCGGCGCACACTGCTGGGCGATGTGATCATTCGGTGAGCATAGGGGGGTTCCAGCCAATCTCTTGTTGACATCTCGTCGCCAAAGACCGAACAATACCCAGGCGGAAACGGAACGTACCGTGTCGTGTCGTTCCCGGTGTCCGCACCGTTCGTGCCGTTCGTGCCGCGACGAGCCGATCGGGGGACGGCTCGCCCGGCCGACGGCGCGGACGGCCTCCCGCCGATCCGATCCAGCCAGGAGACACGCTCTCCCGGATCGTCTCTCAGGCCGTGATGTCCTTGGCCGTGAAGCGCGCCCAGGCCGCCGAGCCGAACACCGCGACGTACAGCCCCTGCAGCTGGAAGTTCTTGATCAGGTCGTCCCAGTGGACGGGTTCGCGCAGGACGTCCGCGAAGGACAGCCAGTAGTGCGCGAACAGGTACGGGTGCACGCCGCTCAGCTGCGGAATGCTGTCCAGGATCTGCACCGTGATCAGCAGCCCGACCGTGGCCGCCATCGCCCCGATCCCGCTGCTGGTCAGCGTCGAGACGAACAGCCCGAGCGCGGCGAACCCCGTCAGGGAGACCGCGACGACCAGCGCCGTCAGTGCCGCCCGCCCCAGCCCCTCGCCGAAGCTGATCCGGGTCCCGGAGATCGTGGTGACGTCGCCCACCGGGAACAGCAGCGCACCCACCGCCAGCGCCGACGCCGCCACGACCAGGGTCGCGACCAGGCAGAAGGTGAGGATGGAGGCGTACTTCACCAGCAGCAGCCTGGTCCGGCCCGCCGGGGCGACCAGCAGATAGCGCAGGGTGCCGCTGCTCGCCTCGCCCGCGATCGCGTCGCCCGCGACGACGCCGACGGCCATCGGCAGGAAGACCGGCAGGGTGGCGGCGAGGGCGGCGAAGACGAGGAACAGGCCGTTGTTGGTGACCTGGGCGAGGAACGCCGGGCCCGCCCCGCCGTCCGGGCCGCCCGCCCCGCCACCGCCGCCGCCCGTCTCGATCCGGACCGCGATCCCGATGAGTACGGGTACGGCGGCGAGCACGCCGAGCAGGGCGAAGGTCCGGTGGCGGCGGAGCAGCGTGGTGATCTCGGACCGGAGGAGACCCAGTGTCCACAACGGGTTGCGGGGACGCACCGGATGGCGGGGACGGGCCGGATCACGAGGACCCGCCGGATCACGGGAACCCGCCGGATCGCCGGCTCCCGCTGCCCCGGCCGGCGGTGCTGTTCCGGCCTGCGGTGCTGTTCCGGCCTGCGGTGCTGCCCCGGCCTGCGGTGCCGTCTCAGCCTGCGACATCGAATCCCTCTCCCGTGAGTGCGACGAAGGCGTCCTCCAGCGATCCCCGCTCGACGCCGAAGAACCGCACCCGCACCCCGCCGGACACCAGCGCCGCGTTGAGGTCGGCGAGGTCCACGTCAGCGGGCGGAGTGTCGGCGGTCAGCCGGTCGCCGTCGGCGCTCAGGCCGGTGAGCCCGTGCTCCTTGAGGATGCGGACCGCGTCCCCGGGGTCGGGGGTCGTGACGGCGAGCCGGCCCCGGGTGCCCGCGGCGAGGTCGGCGACCGTGCCCTGGACGATCAGGCGGCCCCGGGCCATCACCGCTGCGTGCGTGCAGACCTGCTCGATCTCGTCCAGCAGATGGGAGGAGAGGAACACCGTGGTGCCCTCGGCGGCAAGCTCCCGGACCAGGGAACGGATCTCGCGCATGCCCTGCGGGTCGAGGCCGTTGGTCGGCTCGTCCAGGACCAGCAGCCGGCGCGGCCGGAGCAGCGCGGCGGCGAGCCCGAGGCGCTGCTTCATGCCGAGGGAGTACGCCTTGGCCTTCTTCCCGGAGGCGGCGGAGAGGCCGACCCGCTCCAGGGCCTCGTCGACGCGGGCCCTGCGGGTGCGCGGGTCGGCGGTGGGGTCGGCCCGGTCGTAGCACAGCAGGTTCTCCCGGCCGTCCATGAAGCCGTACAGCGCGGGCCCCTCGATCAGCGCGCCGACCTCCGGCAGCACCGTACGAACGGCCCCCGGCATCGGGCGGCCGAGCACCTCCGCGGTGCCGAACGTCGGGGTGATGAGGCCCATCAGCATCCGGATCGTGGTGGTCTTCCCGGAGCCGTTGGGGCCGAGGAAGCCGAAGACGCTGCCGCCGGGCACGGTCAGGTCGAGGCTGTCCACGGCGAGGTGGCCGCCCCGGTAGCGCTTGGTCAGACCACGGGTGCGAATGACCGGACCGGCCTCCTCCGCCCCCGCGGCGCCGGACGTCCGCACCTCCTCCGCACCCGCGGCGCCGGACGTCCGCGCCGTGTCCGCCGCGGCTTTCCCTCCCGCCGCGCCCGCAGCGCGCTCCCCCGCCGCCCCGGCCGTCCCCGTCGTCGTCATCCCGGTCGCACCTCTCCCGTCCGCGCGGCTGGCAGCGCCTGTGCGGCACTGCCGCCCCGCCGCACGGTGTGCGACGGGGCGGGGTGTCCGGCGCCGGTCGTCCGGCAGGACGGGCGCCGGGGTGTCCTACTTGGCGGCGTCGGCGGCGCGGACCAGCGCGTCCTTCGTCACCGCTCCGACGTACACCCTGCCGTCGTCCGTCAGCAGGGCGTTGACCAGGCGCGTCTTGAAGACCGTGCCCGAACCGAACTTTCCGGTGACCTTGTCGCCGAGCGCGTCGAGGAAGCCCTGCGCCTCGGCCGGGACGTCGCCCGAGCCGGCCGCGGGGAGACCCGTGCCGCCGGGGGTCCTGATCTCGGCGATCGAGGTCCAGCCCTTACCGATGACGTTGAGGCCCTCGAAGCCGTCCAGCTCGGCCAGCTGCCCGGGGAGCGCCTGCTGCGCCGCGCCGTGCTCGTCCTTGCCGGTCTCCAGCTCGTCGGCC
Source organism: Streptomyces sp. NPDC091287 (assembly GCF_044768525.1). NCBI lineage: Bacteria > Bacillati > Actinomycetota > Actinomycetes > Kitasatosporales > Streptomycetaceae > Streptomyces > Streptomyces sp. NPDC091287. The sequence continues at coordinate 281,567 of NZ_JBIVUV010000005.1, read as the reverse complement.
TCGGTCACCTCGGCCCCCTTGGGCGGGGTGAAGTCGAACGTGGACGCGGCGGGCTTGGAGAAGTCGACCTTGGTGAACCCGGCGTCGACCACGGCCTTGCCGCCGCTCGCCGCCGACAGGGTGAACTTCAGCGGTACGCCGTTCTCGGCGTCCACGGCGATACGGACCGAGCCGATCGTCGAACCGGACTGCTTCGGCTTGATCAGCAGCTGGTACGCGTCCCGCCCGGCGACCTGCGCCGTGCCGTCCACGGTGACCGATGTGGTGTCCCCGGCCGCCGCGAGCGCCTGCTCGGCGAAGTCCTTCGGAGTGGCCGGAGCGCCCTTGGGGGCCTTCGGGGCCTTCTCCGCGCGCCCGTCGCCGTCCCGGCCCTCGGGAGCCTCGGCGTGGTAGACCTCGTCGGACTCGCTGTCGTATGCCCAGACCTCCCCCTGGTTGTGGATGAGGCTGTACTCGGACGCGTCCCCGAGGATGGAGAGCTTCTGCCGCTCCGGACCGTCGGCGGCCACGCGCAGCGTGTGCGTGCCGGACGTCAGCTCCATGAGCTTGTCCTGCGGGGCCGCCGCGCCGCCGTCCTTGTCCCCGCCCGCTCCGCCCGGTACGAGCGAGCCCGCGAGGCCGTCGAGGGGCAGGCCCAGGTCGGTGCTGATCTTGAACGTGCCGGAGAGCTGCTCCTCGTCGGAAGCGGCGATCTTCTCGATGAGCTGCTGTGCGCTGATCTTGGGCAGATCCGGGTCGCCGGTGCTGGCGAGCGCCGGGACGAGTCCGATGGTCGCGGCCGCCACCCCCGCGACCGCGACGGGGACGATGTAGCGTGCCGCCTTCCGGCGGCCCACGACAGTGCTCGTGGCCTCGCCGGTGGTCTCTGCGCTGTCGTTCGGTGCCATGGTGTGCCCTACCTCCGTGGTCGGCGGCTTCCGTTGTTAACCATCTGACCAAATCAGACGGTCCGAAGCGTCAGCCCGGGGAATCAACTCCACGTACTGCTCCGGTATGACAACCGGGAGGGGCGTGTACGCCATCCAGTAGGGGTACGCCCCCACCGGATGACGCGCCGTCAGCGTCCAGCGCACCACGGCGAGGCCTCGGGCACCACCCCGAGGACAAAGGACACCGCGGCGAGAACCCGGAGCAGGTCACCGCGGCGGGCTCTCAGCCCGCGCGGTGCACCACGGCGTCGCACAGCTCTTCCAGCGCAGACTTCGCGTACCCCTCGGGCAGCGGTGCGAGCGTGGCGCGCGCCGCCTGGGCGTAGTGCACGGTGTCCTGGCGGGCCTGCTCCAGCGCCGGGTGGGCGCGCAGTCGGCGCAGCACCTCCTCCAGCGCGGCGTCGTCGCCGAGGTCGCCGTCGAGCAGCTCGACGAGCTCCAGATCGTCGGGCTTGCCGTCGGCCGCCGCCTGGGCGCGCAGCCGCAGGACCGGGAGTGTCGGGATGCCCTCGCGCAGGTCGGTCCCTGGGGTCTTGCCGGACTCGTGGGAGTCGGAGGCGATGTCGAGGACGTCGTCGGCGAGCTGGAAGGCGATGCCGAGCCGCTCCCCGTACTGGGTGAGGACGTCCACGGTCCGCTCGTCGGCGCCGGACATCATCGCGCCGAAGCGGCCGGACACGGCGACCAGCGAGCCGGTCTTGCCGCTGAGGACGTCCAGGTAGTGGTCGACCGGGTCGCGGCCGTCGCGCGGGCCCGCGGTCTCCAGGATCTGGCCGGTGACGAGTCGCTCGAAGGCCTCCGCCTGGATGCGGACGGCCTCGGGGCCGAGGTCGGCCAGGATGTGGGAGGCGCGGGCGAAGAGGAAGTCGCCGGTGAGGACGGCGACGGAGTTGCCCCAGCGGGTGTTGGTGCTGGGCACCCCGCGCCGCACGTCGGCCTCGTCCATCACGTCGTCGTGGTACAGCGTGGCCAGGTGGGTCAGTTCGACGACGACGGCGGCGGGGACGATTCCCGGCGCGTCGGGATCGCCGAACTGTGACGCGAGCATGACCAGCAGCGGGCGGAACCGCTTGCCCCCCGCGCGCACGAGGTGCTGGGCGGCTTCCGTGATGAAGGGCACGTCGCTCTTGGTGGCTTCGAGCAGCCCCGCCTCGACAGCGGCCAGGCCCGACTGGACATCGGCCTCAAGAGCCTGGTCCCGCACGTGCAGTCCGAACGGCCCGACGACGGTCACGAGGGCATCTCCTGTCTGCTGACGATCACACGCAATGTCGATGTGTCGCTGAGTCTCGAATCAACTTCAGCGTATCCGGTCCGCTATGGATCACCGTGGGCGGCTTCCCATGACCGCCGGTATGTTCGGGATCAGCTCATACGATCAGGAGTCCCCGTTTTGTCGCACAGCACCACCGGCACCGAGCCGACGCAGCCCCCTCCCGAGGACGACCACGCCTTCTTCGGGCAGCCACGGGGGCTGATGACCCTGTCCGGCCTGGAGGTCTGGGAGCGGTTCTCGTTCCTGGGCATGCAGGCCATCCTGGTGCTGTTCTTCGCCGACACGGTGGCGAACGGCGGTATGGACATGGACCCCGGAACGGCCGCGTCCGTCTCCGCCGCCTACGGAACACTGGTCTATCTGGTCTCCGTGGCGGGCGGCTGGCTGGCCGACCGGATCCTCGGCTCGTACCGGGCCGTGCTGTACGGCGGCGTCCTCATCGCGTGCGGCCACTACAGCATGGCCGTTCCCACCGACGCCATGACCTGGGTGGGCCTCGGCCTGATCAGCGCCGGAACGGGCCTGCTCAAGCCCAACGTGGCCTCCATGGTCGGCAAGCTCTACCGCACCGACGACGAGCGGCGCGACGCCGGCTTCGCCCTCTACTACATGGGCATCAACATCGGCGCCTTCGCCGGACCGCTGATCACCGGCTGGCTCGGCGAGCACGTCAGCTGGCACTGGGGCTTCTCGGCCGCCGCGGTCGGCATGACCTTCGGTCTGATCCAGTACGTGGCGGGCCGCCGTCACCTGGCCGGGCGTAAGCACGCCGCCGAATTCGCGCTGGCCCCCGACGCGATGCGCCGCGCGGTCCGGCTGATCATCGGCGGGGCCGTCGCGGTCGCCGTGGTGGCCACCGCACTGGCCCTGGCGGGCTGGCTGACGATGGACCGGTTCGTCGACGTCCTCACCGTCATCTCGGTGATCGCGCCGATCGTCTACTTCGCGGTGATGTTCCGCTCCCCCCGGGTCACCGCCGAGGAACGCGGCAGGCTCCGCCCGTACGTCGTCCTCTTCCTCGGGTCCGTCGTCTTCAACTTCATCCTCTTCCAGGCGTACTCGACGATGATGCTGCTCGCGTCGACGAACGCCCGGACCGAGATCCTCGGCTTCACCTTCCCGGCCAGCTGGTACGCCTCCGCGCTGGGCGCCTTCGAGGTCGCGCTCGCCCCGGTCGTCGCCGCGGTCTGGGCGAAGATGGGCCCCCGCCAGCCGCACGCCTCCAACAAGATCGCCTTCGGGGTGATCCTCGGCGGGCTCTCCTTCCTGCTGATGGTCCTGCCGACCTCCGGCCACGCCGACGACACGTACCGCATGGCGGCCTGGTGGATCGTCGGCTCGTACCTGCTGCTCGGGCTCGGCGACATCCTGCTGGAGACCTCCGGCATGTCCGCCACCACCAAGCTCGCCCCCAAGGCGTTCGCCAGCCAGACGATGGCCCTGTGGTTCCTCTCGCTCGCCCTGGCCAACGGCATCCAGGCCCAGATCGTGAAGCTGTACGGCGAGGTCTCCAACCCCGCCTACTTCGGCGTCAACGGCGCGATCGCCGTGGCGGCGGGCGTGGCGATGATCGCCGCGGCCCCGTGGCTGAAACGCACCATGCACCCCGTCCACTGAGCGCGCCTTCGCACCCCGTCGTCGTACATCGAGGTGACCCATGAACATCACGACCGAGTTCCCGTACGAGACCACCCGCGAGGACGTGTACATCCCGCTCTCCGACGGCACCCGGCTCTACGCCCGGATCTGGCGGCCGCTGACCGACGAACCGGTCCCGGCCCTGCTGGAGTACCTGCCCTACCGGCTCAGCGACTGGACCGCGCCCCGCGACTGGCAGCGCCACCCCTGGTACGCGGGCCACGGCTACGCCTCCGTACGGGTCGACGTCCGCGGCCACGGCAACAGCGAGGGGCTGCCGGGCGACGAGTACGACGCGCGGGAACTGGAGGACGGGGTCGCCGTCATCCACTGGCTGGCCCAGCAGGAGTGGTGCTCCGGCCGGGTCGGGATGTTCGGCATCTCCTGGGGCGGCTTCAACTCGCTCCAGATCGCCGCGCTCGCCCCCGAGCCGCTGAAGGCGATCGTCACGGTCTGCTCGGCCGACGACCGCTACGACAACGACGTCCACTACATGGGCGGCTCCGTCCTCGCCGTGGACATGCACGCCTGGGCCGCCACCATGCTCGCCTTCGTCTGCCGCCCGCCGGACCCGGCGCAGGTCGGCGACGACTGGAAGGAGATGTGGCTGAAGCGGCTGGAGGCCGTCGACCCCTTCATCCACACCTGGCTCGCCCACCAGAGCCGCGACGACTACTGGAAGCACGGCAGCGTCTGCGAGGACTACGGCGCGATCAAGGCGAAGGTCCTCGCGGTCGGCGGCTGGCACGACCCGTACCGGGACACCGTCCTGCGGCTCGTGGAGCACCTGGATCCGGAGCAGGTGCGCGGGCTGATCGGCCCCTGGTCGCACCAGTACCCCGACCGGGGGCTGCCGCCGGGGCCCGCGATCGGCTTCCTCCAGGAGACGCTGCGCTGGTGGGACCAGCACCTCAAGGGCCAGGAGACGGGTGTGATGCGGGAGCCGCTGCTGCGGTCCTGGATCAGCGGCTCCCACCCGCCCGCCACGGTGTACGAGACGCTGCCGGGCCGCTGGGTCGGGGACGCGAGCTGGCCCTCGGAGAACGTCTCCCCGGTGGCGTACGCCCTCCAGGGCGGCGAGCGGATCGTCGCCTCGCCGCAGCAGACCGGCGTGGACGCGGGCCGCTTCTTCCCGTTCGGCAACGACGCGGACCTCCCGCCGGACCAGCGGGACGAGGACGCGAAGTCGGTGTCCTTCGAATTCCCCGTCGAGGACGCGCCGATCGAGATCCTCGGCCGCCCCCGGGTGAAGCTCCGCGTCCGGATGGACGCGCCCCGCGGCCAGGCCATCGCCCGGCTCTGCGACGTCGGGCCCGACGGATCCTCCACCCTGGTCACCCGGGGCGTCCTCAACCTCGCGGCCCGGCACGGCCGCGACCGCACCGACGACTGGCCCCCCGGCGAGACCGAGGACGTGGTCTTCGACCTCAACGGCATCGGGCACACCTTCCCGCCCGGCCACCGCATCCGGCTCGCCGTCTCCTCCTCCTACTGGCCCTGGATCTGGCCGCAGGCCGGCTCGGCGGGCTTCACCCTGGACGCGGACGGCAGTTTCGTCGAGCTCCCGGTGCGCCGCCACACCGAGGACCCGGCGATCACCTTCGGCGAGCCCGAGCAGTCCGAACCGCTCGGCGTGGTCTACCCGGTCACCCTGGAGGAGCCCCGCCCCGAACGCCTCGTCGTCCGCGATGTCGCCAAGGGTGAATGGCGCATGGAGGTCGACCCCCGCTACGGCGGTACGCGGGTCTACCCCGACGGCCTCGAATTCACCGAGGACGCCCTGGAGACGTACACGATCCAGCAGGACGACCCGCTCTCCGCGCGGACCCGCTCCGACTGGCGGATCCGGCTGCACCGCCCGGAGATGGCCTGGGACGTGGAGATCGAGACCCGCTCCGAGATCGCCGCCGACGACCAGGACTTCATCACCTCCAACGAGGTGATCTGCAAGGACGGCGGAGAGGTCGTCTTCCACCGCACCTGGGAGAAGCGCATCCCGCGCACGGCGGGCTGAGTGGCGCGCGGGTTTCCTGTTCGGGTCCCCCGGATTTCCGGGGGACCCGACGAACTTTCCGGGCAATGCGCACAGTTGGGGATAGTCGGGGCACTGCCGCTGGGTAGGGGCACCGACGTAACGTGTCCTCAACGCGACCTGGAAAGCGAGGCAGCACCACATGCCCGAGCAGAGCAGCCCGCTCGATCTGGCCGAGGGCGACCCCTTCGGCCCGCACAACCTTCCGTACGGTGTGTTCTCCACCCCCGACCACCCCGACGACCGCCGGGTCGGCGTCCGCATCGGCAACCACGTCCTGGACGCCGGGGCCGCCGCCCACGCGCTGGGCTCCCCCTACGCGGGGCTGCTCGCGCAGCCGAGCCTGACACCGCTGCTCGCCGCGGGCCGCACCGCCTGGCGGGACGTGCGCCGCGCGCTCACCGCCTGGCTGACGGTCCCCGCCCACCGCGCGGACATCGAGCCGCTGCTGCACCCGGTGGACGCGGTGACCCTGCACCTGCCGTACGAGGTCGCGGACTACGTCGACTTCTACGCCAGCGAGCACCACGCCACCAACGTCGGACAGATCTTCCGGCCGGACGGCGACGCGCTCACCCCCAACTGGAAGCACCTGCCGATCGGTTACCACGGACGCTCCGGCACCGTCGTGGTCTCCGGCACCGACGTGGTGCGCCCCAGCGGCCAGCGCAAGGCCCCCGCCGACCCGGCCCCCGTCTTCGGGCCCTCGGTGAAGCTCGACATCGAGGCCGAGGTCGGGTTCGTCGTCGGCGTCCCCTCCGCGCAGGGCACGCCGGTGCCGCTGGCCGAGTTCCGCGAGCACGTCTTCGGCCTCTCGCTCCTCAACGACTGGTCCGCCCGCGACCTCCAGGCCTGGGAGTACGTGCCGCTCGGTCCGTTCCTCGGCAAGTCCTTCGCCACCTCCGTCTCCGCCTGGGTCACCCCGCTGGAGGCCCTGGACGCCGCCCGCACCGCGCCCCCGGCCCGCGACGTCCCCCTGCTCCCCTACCTCGACGACGCGGCGGACGAGGAGCCGGGCGGCTTCGACATCCGCATCAGCGTCGAGATCAACGGGCAGGTGGTCGCCGAACCGCCGTTCGCCTCGATGTACTGGACGGCCGCCCAGCAGCTCGCCCATATGACGGTGAACGGCGCGTCGCTGCGCACCGGCGACCTGTACGGCTCCGGCACCGTCAGCGGCCCCGAGCCCGCCCAGCGCGGCTCGCTCCTGGAGCTGACCTGGAACGGCCGCGACGCGCTCGAACTCCCCGAGGGCAAGCGGACGTTCCTGGAGGACGGGGACACGGTCACGCTGACCGCCTGGGCCCCCGGCCCGCACGGCACCCGGGTGGGCCTCGGCGACGTGACCGGAAGGATCGTCACCGCGCCATGACCCATGACGCCCCCGCGCTGACGCTGCCCGAGGAGCTGATCCTGCTCGCCCTGGATCCCAACCGGGGCAAGCCGACGTGCGGGGCCCGCGATCTGGCGTACGGAACCGCCGGGGCGGCCCTCGCGGAGCTGGAGATCCAGGGCCGGATACGGGAGGAGGGCGGCCGGATCCAGGTGGTGAACCCGCTGGAACCGGCCGACCCGCTCCTCGCCGCCCTGCTCCGCACCCTGGACCCGCCGGCCAAGGGCCGCCGCCGCCCGGGGATCCGCGCCCGGCGCTGGGTGGGCGACTACGACCGGTACGTACAGGAGAAGTACCTGGACTCCCTGGTCGAGCGCTCCGTCCTGTCCCGGAAGACCCACCGCTTCCTCGGCGTCATCCCGTACCACCGCCACTACCCGGGCGTGCCGGACCTCGCGCCGGGCGTCCTCGACCGGTTCGCGGCGGCCGAGGCGGCGGGATATCCCGACCACCGCGACCGGGTACTGGCCGCCCTGGCCTCCGCCATCGGCCTGGCCGGTGACCTGACCCGCCTCGGCCGCACGGGCCGAACGGTGATGAAGGTCATGCGCCGCTCCGAGTGGACCGCCGCAGCGGTCCACTACAACGTGAAGCAGAACGAGTCCGGCAACGGCTGGAGCGGCGGCGACAGCGGGGGCGGGGGTGGCTGCGGCGGGGGCGGGGACTGAGGGGGCGCGGGGCCCGGTCAGCGGTGCGCGAGGCGTTCACACGTTCGGGGGGCCTCATCCGGTTCCCGACGGATACGCTGGCCCGCGAGACTCCTCCCCGTGACTCCTCCCCCTCCTGAAGGAGGGGGCTTCTCGCTATGCCTGGTTGGCGTTGCGACGGACCAGCCCGGCCCGTAGTACGTTCAGGGCGCCCACCGTGTCCGCGTGCGCCATGTGGCCGCAGGACTGGCAGTGGAACTTCTCCTGTGTGGGCCGGTTCTCCTTGGCGGTGTGCCCGCATTCGGGGCACTGCCTGGAGGTGTTGCGGGGGTCGACGGCCACCACTTCCCGCCTGGCACTCTCAGCCTTGGCATTCAGGATCGCGAGGAACACCCCCCATCCGGCATCGTTGATCGAGCGGTTGAGCCCGGTCTTCGCGGTGGCCCCGTTGGGCAGGAAACTGCCTGGTGCCCCAGGGTTGGGCTTGGGTGCGGGGGCCTTGCTCATGTTGCGGATCTTGAGGTCTTCGTGCGCGATGAAATCGTGTGCGCGGACGAGATCCAAGGCGGTCTTGTGCGCGTGGTCGAGGCGCTGGAGGCGAACCTTGCGGTGCAGGGTAGCGACGCGTTCGACAGCCCTGCGGTGGTTGCCGGTGCGCTTGTCACGGCGGACACGCGGGAACCTGCTGAGCGCCTGCTGTGCGGTCTCCAGTTTCGCGGCGGCCGTGCGGCCGTGGCGGGGGCTGGGGATGAACTCGCCGTTGGAGTCCGCGAGGAAGTTGACGATCCCGAGGTCGATACCGACCACGGACCCGGTCGCGGGCAGCGGCTCGGGGGCCGCCTGTTCTGCGGTCAGGACGACATACCAGCGGTTTCCCTCGCGCTTGACGCTGACGGTCTTTACCTTGCCGATGACCGGCCGGTGCTGGTTGACCTTGACGTGTCCGACACCTTGGAACCGCACGCGAGTGACGGGGTTGTGCGGGGTGGCGTCCCAGCGGCAGCCGTCGCCGTCCTTGGGGAAGTCCACCGTGTCGAACCAGTTCATCCCGCGAAAGCGGGGATAGCCCGGGGTCTCGCCGGACTTGAGCCGGCGGAAGAACGCGGCGAATGCCTTGTCGAGTCGGCGCAACGTCGCCTGCTGGGACGAGAAGGACCAGCGGCCCTGCCGCTCCGGGTCGAACGACCGGATGTCCTTGAGCTGTGCCGACTGCATCCCGTACTTGATGCTCGTCCTCGACACGTGCCGATAGGCGTCGCGGCGTTCCTGTAACGCGCCGTTGTAGAGGGAGCAGTGGTCACGCAGCATCTCGCCGAGCGCAATCGCCTGGCCCACGGTGGGCCGCATGAGGAACTTGTACGCACGGATCACCCGCCCCACCCCCTCTCCACGTCGATTCGATGAGCATACTACGCTTGGGGTATGTCACCTCGCTGGGAACCAAACCCCGATGTCCGTACGGGTCGTCATGTCGCTTACCACCTGCATGCCCACTTGGTGTTCGTGACGAAATACCGGCGTGACGTGTTCGATGACGCCATGCTCAAGCGCTGCGAAGAAATCATGCGCGGGGTGTGTGCCGGCTTCGAGACCGAGCTGCGCGAGTTCAACGGCGAGGCCGACCACGTGCACCTGCTGGTGCACTACCCACCGAAGGTCGCCCTGTCGAAGCTGATCAACTCCCTCAAGGGCGTCAGCTCCCGGTACCTCCGGGCCGAGTACACCGGCCGAATCAACCGGATCGGCATGGGCTCGGTGTTCTGGTCCCGCTCCTACTTCGCAGGGTCCTGCGGCGGGGCACCACTGACCGTGATCCGTCAGTACATCGAGGACCAGAAACGGCCCGCCTGACCGTCACTACGGAGGCGCAGACAACTCCGGCGCTCCACGCCTCCGGCCTTAGGATGCGTTTCCCACCCCGGCTGAAGCCGGGGATGCCCACGCAAGATCAGGGACGGGAGCAATGATGAGCATCGAACCCGAGGCCTCGGAGCCGCGGTGGGCGGTCCCGCCCGAGGGCGGCTGGACCGCCGATGACCTGGACACACTCCCGAATCTGCCTCCGCACACGGAGCTGATCGACGGGAGCCTTATGTTCCCCTGCCCTCAGACGTACTTCCACGCGCGCGCCATCAGCTTCTTCGAGGAGCGTCTGCGGGACGCCGCCCCTTCCGGCACCGACACGATCAGCCGCTTCACCATCGACATCGACCAACTCAACCGTCCCGAACCCGATGTGATCGTCGTGCCCGAAGAAGTCATCCGGGACATGGACCAGACACGGCTGCCCGGCGATGCCGTGCTGCTGGTCGTCGAGGTGGTCTCCGAGGATTCGCTGACCCGCGACCGGGAGACCAAGCCCGTGAAGTACGCCCGGGCGACGATCCCCCACTACTGGCGGGTGGAGAACCACGACGGGCGTGCCGTGGTGTACGTCTTCGAGCGGGAGCCGGCCACCGGCGCCTACACCTCGACGGGGATCTTCCACGACCGGATGAAGGTGTCGGTGCCCTTCCCCGTCGACCTGGACCTCACGGCGATCACACCCCGCCGCCGGGCGGCGGACCTGGGATAGGTCCCGCCACCCCTCTCCCACCGCCCGGTACGCCTCACTCGTACTCGGGCGGTTCCTCGTCCCAGCCGAACTCGGGGTCGCTGTGCTGCGGAGCCGCGGCTTGCGTACGGGCCGGGGCCGCCGCACGTGGTGCGGGAGCCGGGGCAGTCGGCGCAGGGACCGCCGGTGCGGGAGTCTCCGCCGCCGCCCCCGGGGACGTCTGCGCCAGGACCTCCAGCACGCCCTCCCCGTAGGTCGCCAGCTTCTTCTCGCCCAGGCCGCTGACGCCGCCCAGCTCCGCGAGGGAGCTCGGGTGCAGCGTCGCGATCTCGCGCAGCGTGGCGTCGTGGAAGATGACGTACGCCGGGACGCCCTGCTCCTTCGCTGTCGCCCCGCGCCAGGCCCGCAGCGCCTCGAAGACCGGGACCGCGGACTCGGGGAGATCGGCGGCGGCCGCCTTGCCCTTGGCGCCCTTGGCTCCGTCGGCGGAGGACGACGACCGGGACGTCGGCTTCTTCGGCTCCTTGCGGAGCAGCACGTCCCGCTCGCGCCCCAGGACCGTCGCGCTCTCGTCGGTCAGGACCAGCGTGCCGTACTCCCCCTCGACCGCGAGCAGCCCCTGGGCCAGCAGCTGGCGCACCACACCGCGCCACTCCGCCTCCGCCAGATCCTCTCCGATGCCGAAGACGGAGAGCTGGTCGTGGTCGAACTGGATGACCTTGGCGGTCTTGCGGCCCAGCAGGATGTCGATGATCTGGCCCGCGCCGAACTTCTGGTTCCGTTCGCGCTTCAGCCGCACCACCGTGGAGAGCAGCTTCTGCGAGACGACCGTGCCGTCCCAGGTCTCCGGCGGGGTCAGGCAGGTGTCGCAGTTGCCGCAGGCGGGGGCCGTGGGTTCCTGGCCGAAGTAGGTCAGCAGCTGGGCCCGGCGGCACTGGACCGTCTCGCACAGGGCCAGCATCGAGTCCAGATGGGAGGCGGCCCGGCGGCGGAACGCCTCGTCGCCCTCGCTGCCCTGGATGAGCTTGCGCTGCTGGACGACATCCTGGAGTCCGTACGCCATCCAGGCAGTCGACGGCTCCCCGTCACGGCCCGCGCGGCCGGTCTCCTGGTAATACCCCTCGACGGACTTGGGGAGGTCGACATGGGCGACGAAGCGGACGTCCGGCTTGTCGATACCCATGCCGAACGCGATCGTCGCGACGACGACGAGCCCCTCCTCGCGGAGGAAGCGCGCCTGGTGGGTGGCGCGCGTCCCGGCGTCCAGGCCCGCGTGGTACGGCACGGCCTCCACGCCGTTGCGGCAGAGGTACTCCGCGATCTTCTCGGTGGAGTTGCGCGAGAGGCAGTAGACGATGCCCGCGTCCCCGGCGTGCTCCTCCTTGAGGAAGGTGAGGAGCTGCTTCTTGGGCTCGGACTTCGGCACGATCCGGTACTGGATGTTCGGCCGGTCGAAGCTCGCGACGAAGTGCTTCGCGTCCGGCATGCCGAGGCGGCGGGTGATCTCCTCGTGCGTGGCGTGGGTCGCGGTCGCCGTCAGGGCGATGCGCGGAACGTCCGGCCAGCGCTCGCCGAGCACGGACAGGGCCAGATAGTCGGGGCGGAAGTCGTGGCCCCACTGGGCGACGCAGTGCGCCTCGTCGATCGCGAAGACGGAGATCTCGCCCCGGGCCAGCAGGGAGAGGGTGGAGTCCAGCCGCAGCCGCTCCGGCGCGAGGTAGAGCACGTCCAGCTCGCCCGCGAGGAACTGCGCCTCCATCGAGCGGCGCTCGTCGAAGTCCTGCGTGGAGTTCATGAAGCCGGCCCGGACGCCGAGCGCCCGCAGGGCGTCGACCTGGTCCTGCATGAGGGCGATCAGCGGGGAGACGACGACGCCGGTGCCCCGCCTGACCAGGGACGGGATCTGGTAGCAGAGGGACTTTCCACCGCCGGTGGGCATGAGCACGACCGCGTCGCCGCCCGCCACCACATGCTCGATGACCGCACCCTGCTCGCCGCGGAACGCCTCGTACCCGAAGACGCGGTGCAGCGTCCGCCGCGCCTCGCTCTCGCCGTCCGTGTCGATGCCGGTGTCGGTCACCGTCCCGGTCACATCCATGGTCACACCCAATGCTCTGTCCCCCGAGGTCCGCACGCCCGGCCCTGTCCGTCCTGCTCTCGTCCCCGTCCACGATAGGCGGAGGCAACGACAACGCCGGACGGTCTGTGGATAACCGACCGTCCGGCGCTGCTGACCCGCATACTGCGCGGGCTACCGCACGAACACTCCCGCCTGGCTCGCCAGGTCCAGGAAGTACTGCGGGGCCAGGCCCAGCACCAGGGTGACGGCGACGCCGACCGCGATCGTCGTCATGGTCAGCGGGGACGGTACGGCGACCGTGGGGCCGTCCTCCTTCGGCTCGCTGAAGAACATCAGGACGATCACGCGGATGTAGAAGAACGCCGCGACGGCCGAGGAGAGCACACCGACGACGACCAGCCCGCCGGCCCCGCCCTCGGCGGCCGCCTTGAACACCGCGAACTTCCCGGAGAACCCGGAGGTCAGCGGGATGCCCGCGAAGGCCAGCAGGAACACCGCGAAGACCGCGGCGACCAGCGGGGAGCGCCGGCCGAGCCCGGCCCACTTCGACAGGTGGGTGGCCTCGCCGCCCGCGTCCCGCACCAGGGTGACGACGGCGAACGCGCCGACCGTCACGAAGGAGTAGGCCAGCAGGTAGAAGAGGACCGAGGAGATGCCCTCCGGGCTGGCCGCGATGACGCCCGCGAGGATGAAGCCCGCGTGCGCGATCGAGGAGTAGGCCAGCAGTCGCTTGATGTCGGTCTGGGTGATCGCGACGATCGCGCCGCCCAGCATCGTGACGATGGCCACCCCCCACATGACCGGCCGCAGGTCCCAGGCGAGGCCCGGCAGCGCCACGTACAGCAGGCGCAGCAGGGCGCCGAACGCGGCGACCTTCGTCGCGGCGGCCATGAAGCCGGTCACCGGGGTCGGGGCGCCCTGGTAGACGTCCGGGGTCCACATGTGGAACGGGACCGCGCCGACCTTGAAGAGCAGGCCTGTCAGGATCATCGCGCCGCCGATGAGCAGCAGTGCGTCGTTGCCCATGGTGTCGGCGAGGGCCGGGTCGATCTCCAGGACCGAGCCGTCGACGACGTTGGCGATCTCCGCGTACCCGAGGGAGCCCGAGTAGCCGTAGAGGAGGGCGATCCCGAAGAGCAGGAACGCCGAGGAGAACGCGCCGAGCAGGAAGTACTTCACGGCCGCCTCCTGCGACATCAGCCGCTTGCGGCGGGCGACGGCGCACAGGAGGTAGAGCGGGAGCGAGAAGACTTCCAGCGCGATGAAGAGGGTCAGCAGGTCGTTGGCGGCCGGGAAGACCAGCAGCCCCGCCACCGAGAAGAGCAGGAGCGGGAAGACCTCGGTGGTGGTGAACCCGGCCCGCACCGCGGCCTTCTCGCCCTCGCCGCCCGGTACGGAACCGGCCTGCGCGGCGAACGAGTCGACCCGGTTGCCGTGGGTGGTGGGGTCGAGCCGGCGCTCGGCGAAGGTGAACACCGCCACCATGGCGACCAGGAGAATGGTGCCCTGGAGGAACAGGGTGGGGCCGTCGATCGCGATGGCGCCCATGGCCACGATCCCGGCGTCCGTGGTGCCGTATCCGCCGGCCGCGAGGCCGACGATCGCGGCGAACGAGCCGGCGACCGCCACCACGGTCAGGAAGAGCTGGGCGTGGTAGCGGGCCCGGCGCGGCACGAAGGCCTCCACCAGGATGCCCAGGACGGCGGCGACCACGATGATCAGGACCGGCATCAGCTGGGTGTACTCGATCTTCGGCGCCGTGAACGAGTTGCCCGGTGCCGCCGATGTCACCCCGCTCGCCGTCGTCCACAGACTGTGGACAGCTGTTGCGCTCACTTGGCGGCCTCCACCTCGGGCTGGGGGTCCTTCTTCTGTACGTCGGACATGGTGTGCTCCACCGCCGGGTTGACGACCTCGGTGAGCGGCTTCGGGAAGACGCCCAGGAAGATCAGCACGGCGATCAGCGGAAGCGCGACCGCCAGCTCCCGGGCCCTGAGGTCCGGCATGGACCGGACCGATTCCTTCACCGGGCCGGTCATCGTGCGCTGGTAGAGGACCAGGACGTAGAGCGCGGCGAGCACGATGCCGGAGGTGGCGATGATGCCGGCCACCGGATACGCGCTGAACGTGCCGACGAGGACCAGGAACTCACTGACGAACGGGGCGAGTCCGGGCAGCGACAGGGTGGCGAGCCCGCCGATGAGGAACGTCCCGGCCAGCACGGGGGCGACCTTCTGCACCCCGCCGTAGTCCGCGATGAGCCGTGATCCGCGCCGGGTGATGAGGAATCCGGCGACCAGCAGCAGCGCGGCCGTCGAGATCCCGTGGTTGACCATGTAGAGCGTGGCGCCCGACTGGCCCTGGCTGGTCATCGCGAAGATGCCCAGGATGATGAAGCCGAAGTGCGAGATCGAGGCGTAGGCGATGAGCCGCTTGATGTCGCGCTGGCCGACCGCGAGCAGCGCCCCGTACACGATGGAGATCAGCGCCAGGGTGATGACCACCGGCGTCGCCCACTTGCTGGCCTCCGGGAAGAGCCCGAGGCAGAAGCGGAGCATCGCGAAGGTGCCGACCTTGTCGACGATCGCGGTGATCAGCACGGCGACCGGGGCGGTCGCCTCGCCCATCGCGTTGGGCAGCCAGGTGTGCAGCGGCCACAGCGGGGCCTTCACCGCGAAGGCGAAGAAGAACCCGAGGAACAGCCACCGTTCGGTGCTGGTCGCCATCTCCAGGGAGCCGTTGGCCCGGGCCTCGGTGATCTCGGAGAGCGAGAAGCTGCCCGCGACCACGTAGAGGCCGATGACCGCGGCCAGCATGATCAGACCGCCGGCCAGGTTGTAGAGGAGGAACTTGACCGCCGCGTACGACCGCTGGGCCGCGGCGTTCTCGTCGGTGCCCGCGTGGGCCCGGTCGCCGAAGCCGCCGATGAGGAAGTACATCGGGATGAGCATGGCTTCGAACAGGATGTAGAAGAGGAAGACGTCCGTGGCGACGAACGACAGGATCACCATGGCCTCGACCATGAGGATCAGGGCGAAGAAGCCCTGTGTCGGACGCCAGCGCGAGGACTTCGTCTCCAGGGGGTCGGCGTCGTGCCAGCCCGCGACGATGACGAACGGGATCAGCAGCGCGGTGAGGCCGAGGAGCGCCACCCCGATGCCGTCCACGCCCAGTTCGTAGCGGACGCCGAAGTCGGCGATCCAGGACCGGGACTCGGTGAGCTGGTAGCGGTCGCCGCCCGGTTCGAAGCGGAGGAAGACGACGGCCGCCAGGACCAGCGTGCCGAGCGAGAAGAGCAGCGCGAGCCATTTGGCCGCGGTGCGCCGCGCGGCGGGGACGGCGGCGGTGGCGATGGCGCCGATCGCCGGGAGCGCCGCCGTCGCGGTCAGGAGGGGAAAGGACATGTGATCAGACCGCCCTCATCAGCAGGGTCGCGGCGATGACGACCGCCGTACCGCCGAACATCGAGACCGCGTAGGTGCGGGCGTAGCCGTTCTGCAGCTTGCGCAGCCGGCCGGAGAGCCCGCCGACCGAGGCGGCCGTGCCGTTGACGACGCCGTCGACCAGGGAGTGGTCCACGTAGACCAGCGAGCGGGTGAGGTGCTCGCCGCCGCGGACCAGGACCACGTGGTTGAAGTCGTCCTGGAGGAGATCGCGGCGGGCGGCCCGGGTGAGGACCGAGCCGCGCGGGGCGACGACGGGCACGGGCTTGCGCCCGTACATCGCCCAGGCGATCCCGACGCCGACGACCAGGGCCACCACGGTGGCTCCGGTGACCGTGGTCGCGCTCAGCGGGGCGTGCCCGTGGTCGTAACCGGTGACGGGCTCCAGCCAGTTGATGAACCGGTCGCCGATCGCGAAGAACCCGCCGGCGAAGACCGAGCCGAAGGCCAGCACGATCATCGGGATCGTCATCGACTTCGGGGACTCGTGCGGGTGCGGCTCGTGGCCCTCCGCGTCCGGCCGCCAGCGCTTCTCGCCGAAGAACGTCATCAGCATCACGCGCGTCATGTAGAACGCGGTGATCGCGGCGCCCAGCAGGGCCACGGAGCCGAGGATCCAGCCCTCGGTGCCGCCCTTGGCGAAGGCCGCCTCGATGATCTTGTCCTTGGAGAAGAAGCCGGACAGGCCGGGGAAACCGATGATGGCCAGATAGCCGAGACCGAAGGTGACGAAGGTGACCGGCATGTACTTCCGCAGGCCGCCGTACTTGCGCATGTCGACCTCGTCGTTCATGCCGTGCATGACGGAGCCCGCGCCGAGGAAGAGCCCGGCCTTGAAGAAGCCGTGCGTCACCAGGTGCATGATCGCGAAGATGTAGCCGATGGGGCCGAGGCCCGCGGCCAGGATCATGTAGCCGATCTGCGACATCGTGGAGCCGGCGAGGGCCTTCTTGATGTCGTCCTTCGCGCAACCGACGATCGCACCGAAGATCAACGTGACCGCGCCGACGATGACGACGACCAGCTGGGCGTCCGGGGCGGCGTTGAAGATCGCGCCGGAGCGGACGATGAGATAGACGCCGGCGGTGACCATGGTCGCGGCGTGGATGAGGGCGGAGACCGGGGTCGGGCCCTCCATCGCGTCGCCGAGCCAGGACTGCAGCGGCACCTGGGCCGACTTGCCGCAGGCGGCCAGCAGCAGCATCAGCCCGATGGCGGTCAGCTTGCCCTGGCTCGTCTCGCCCGCCGACTCCAGCACCGGCCCGAAGGCGAAGGTGCCGAAGGTGGTGAACATCAGCATGATGGCGATCGACAGGCCCATGTCGCCGACCCGGTTGACCAGGAAGGCCTTCTTCGCGGCGGTGGCCGCGGTGGGCTTGTGCTGCCAGAAGCCGATGAGCAGGAACGACGCCAGACCGACGCCCTCCCACCCGACGTACAGCAGGAGGTAGTTGTCGGCGATGACCAGGATGAGCATCGCCGCGAGGAACAGGTTGAGGTAGCCGAAGAAGCGGCGCCTGCGCTCGTCGTGCTCCATGTAGCCGATGGAGTAGATGTGGATCAGGGTGCCCACACCGGTGATGAGCAGGACGAACGTCATCGACAACTGGTCGAGCTGGAAGGCGATGTCGGCCTGGAAGCCCTCCACCGGAATCCAGCTGAACAGGTGCTGGTGCAGGGCCCGGTCCTCGGCGTCCTTCCCCAGCATGTCGGTGAACAGAATCAGTCCGACGACGAACGAGGCTCCGGCGAGGACGGTGCCGAGCCAGTGGCCGGTCTTGTCCAGTCGGCGTCCGCCGCAGAGCAGGACCGCCGCTCCGAGCAGGGGCGCCGCGACGAGCAGCGCAATCAGGTTCTCCACGTTTCCGACCCCTTACAGCTTCATCAGGCTGGCGTCGTCGACCGAGGCCGAGTGGCGGGAGCGGAACAACGACACGATGATCGCGAGTCCGACGACGACTTCCGCGGCGGCGACGACCATCGTGAAGAACGCGACGATCTGCCCGTCGAGGTTGCCGTGCATCCGGGAGAACGTGACGAGCGCCAGATTGCAGGCGTTGAGCATCAGCTCGACGCACATGAACACCACGATCGCGTTCCGCCGGACCAGCACCCCGGAGGCGCCGATCGCGAACAGCAGGGCCGCGAGGTAGAGGTAGTTGACCGGGTTCACTTGGCGGCCTCCGAATTCTCCGCCGCGGACGGGGGATTGGCTCCGCGTGCCACGGCGTCCGCGTCCTCACGTCCGAGCCGCTCCCCGGAGCGCTGCTCCAGGGCCTTGAGATCGGCGAGGGACTGCTGCGAGACATCACGGATCTGGCCGCGCCGACGCAGCGTCTGCATGACGGTCAGCTCGGACGGCGTGCCGTCGGGGAGCAGACCGGGGATGTCCACCGCGTTGTGCCGGGCGTAGACGCCGGGTGCGGGGAGCGGCGGGAGGTGCTTGCCGCGCACGCGCTCCTCGGACATCTCCCGCTGGGTCTTGGCCCGCTCGGTGCGCTCGCGGTGCGTGAGCACCATCGCGCCGACCGTCGCGGTGATCAGCAGGGCGCCGGTGATCTCGAAGGCGAAGACGTACTTCGTGAAGATGAGGTTGGCGAGCCCCTCGATATTGCCGCCGTGCGCCGCGTTGGCGGCGCCGAGCCCCTCGAACGTGCTGAGGGAGGCGTTGCCGATGCCGGCGATCAGCAGGATGCCGAATCCGAGGGAGCAGCCGAGGGCCAGCCAGCGCTGCCCCTTGATGGTCTCCTTGAGGGAGTCGGCGGCGGTGACGCCGACGAGCATGACGACGAAGAGGAACAGCATCATGATCGCGCCGGTGTAGACGACGATCTGGACGATGCCGAGGAAATACGCCCCGTTGGCGAGGTAGAACACCGCCAGGACGATCATGGTGCCGGCGAGCGAGAGCGCGCTGTGCACGGCCCTCTTCAGCAGGGCCGTGGAGAGCGCGCCGATCACGGCGACGGTGCCCAGGATCCAGAACTGGAAGGCCTCGCCCGTCGAGGTGGTGGTGGCTGCGGCCAGCGCGTTCACGCCCCCACCCCCTTGTCCTGCCGGGTGGCGTCGGCGGCCCGGGTGGACTCGATGGGGTCCTCGTCGGGCTTGTCGCCCTCGCCCTTGGACACGGCCGTCTGACGGACCGTGCCGGGGGCGGCCTCGGTGACCACTCCCCGGTAGTAGTCCTGCTCGTCCATGCCGGGGAAGATCGCGTGCGGGCTGTCGACCATGCCCTCTTCCAGGCCCGCGAGCAGCTCGTCCTTGGTGTAGATGAGGCTCTCGCGGGTGGTGTTGGCCAGCTCGAACTCGTTCGTCATCGTCAGTGCCCGGGTGGGGCAGGCCTCGATGCAGAGTCCGCACAGGATGCAGCGCGCGTAATTGATCTGGTAGACGCGGCCGTAGCGCTCTCCCGGGGAGTAGCGCTCCTCCTCGGTGTTGTCCGCGCCCTCCACGTAGATCGCGTCCGCCGGACAGGCCCAGGCGCACAGCTCGCAGCCGACGCACTTCTCCAGGCCGTCCGGGTGGCGGTTGAGCTGATGGCGGCCGTGGAAGCGGGGCGCCGTCACCTTCGGCGTCTCCGGATACTGCTCGGTGAGCCGCTTCTTGAACATGGCCTTGAAGGTCACGCCGAAGCCGGCCACGGGGTTCTGGAACTTGTCCCCCGACTCCCCCGCCCGGCCCGAGGATCCAGCGGATCCCGATGAGCCCGTGAGCTCTGGTTTCTCAGACACCGCCGGCCTCCTTTCCGTCACTCGCGTTTCCGTCACTCTGAGTATCCGGTCCACCACTGACAACGAGCTCCCGCTCCCGTCGTGGTGTGCGCCTGGGCACCGGCGGCAGGGTCTGTCCGGGCAGCGGAGGCACCGGGAACCCGCCCGCCATCGGATCGAAGGCGGGCTCCGGCCCGGCCGCTTCCTCCTCGGCCCGGTTCCTGCGGTCGCGGAACATGTCGACGATGAACGAGATCAGCAGGATCGCGAGCACGGCCGCTCCGACGTACAGCACGATCCGGGAGAAGTCGTAGCCCTCGTTGCGCAGGGCGCGAACGGTGGCGACGAGCATCAGCCAGACCACGGAGACCGGGATGAGGACCTTCCAGCCGAGCTTCATCAGCTGGTCGTAGCGGACCCGGGGCAGGGTGCCGCGCAGCCAGATGAAGAAGAACAGCAGCAGCTGGACCTTGAGGACGAACCAGAGCATCGGCCACCAGCCCTGGTTCGCGCCCTCCCAGAAGGTGCTGATCGGGTACGGAGCCCGCCAGCCGCCCAGGAAGAGGGTCACGGAGACCGCGGAGACGGTGACCATGTTGACGTACTCGGCGAGCATGAACATCGCGAACTTGATCGAGGAGTACTCGGTGTTGAACCCGCCGACGAGGTCGCCCTCGGACTCCGGCATGTCGAACGGCGCCCGGTTGGTCTCACCGACCATCGTGATGATGTAGATGATGAAGGAGACCGGCAGCAGGATCACGAACCACCGGTCCGCCTGGGCCTCCACGATCGCCGAGGTCGACATCGACCCGGAGTAGAGGAACACCGAGGCGAACGCGGCGCCCATCGCGATCTCGTAGCTGATCATCTGGGCGGCGGAGCGCAGACCGCCGAGCAGCGGGTACGTCGATCCGGAGGACCAGCCCGCCAGCACGAGGCCGTAGATGCCGACCGAGGCGACCGCGAGAATGTAGAGCATCGCGATCGGGAGGTCGGTCAACTGCATCGTCGTGCGCTGCCCGAAGATCGACACCTGGTTGTCGGCGGGGCCGAACGGGATGACCGCGATCGCCATGAACGCCGGGATCGCCGCGATGATCGGCGCCAGGATGTAGACGACCTTGTCGGCCCGCTTGACGACGACGTCTTCCTTGAGCATGAGCTTCATGCCGTCGGCGAGCGACTGGAGCATGCCCCAGGGGCCGTTGCGGTTGGGGCCGATGCGCAGCTGCATCCAGGCCACGACCTTGCGCTCCCACACGATGGAGAACAGCACGGTCACCATCAGGAACGCGAAGCAGAAGACCGCCTTGATGACGACGAGCCACCAGGGGTCGGTGCCGAACATCGAGAGATCCTCGGCGGCGAGGACGACGCCCTCGGGCGCCGTCGTGAATGCGGCGAGGCCAGTCACGCTCGTACCTCCGATGGTTCGACGGGAGCACCCGGTGCGGCGGCGGGACCGATCCGCACCAGGCCGCCGGGGTTCGCGCCGGTGTCGGCGGGGATGCCGCGCCCCACCGAGTTCAGCGGCACCCAGACCACCCGGTCCGGCATGTCGGTGACCGCGAGGGGCAGTTCGACGGTGCCCGCGGGGCCGGTGACGGCGAGCAGGTCGCCGTCCTTGACACCGGACTCGGCGGCGGTGACCGGCGAGAGCCGGGCGACGGCCGCGTGCCGGGTCCCGGCGAGCGCGGTGTCGCCGTCCTGGAGCCGGCCGAGGTCGAGCAGCATCCGGTGGCCCGCGAGGACCGCCTCGCCGTCGCCGGGCCGTGGCAGCGGCTGGGCGCTCTCGCGCGGGTCCTCCGCGTGGCCGCCCTCCCAGCCGCCGAGCCGGTCCAGCTCGCGGCGGGCGGCGGTCAGGTCCGGCAGGGCGAAGTGCACGTCCATGGCGTCGGCCAGCATGTGCAGCACCCGGGAGTCCGTCGGCGCCAGCGTCCGGGGCATCTGCTCCGGCTTCAGCGCCGCCTGGAACATCCGGACCCGGCCCTCCCAGTTGAGGAAGGTGCCGGACTTCTCCGCGACGGCGGCGACCGGGAAGACCACGTCCGCCCGGGCGGTGACCGCGCTCGGCCGCAGTTCCAGCGAGACCAGGAAGCCGACCTCGTTCAGCGCCTGGATGGCACGGTTCGGGTCGGGCAGGTCCTCGACGCCGACCCCGGCGACGAGGAGCGCGCCCAGTTCGCCGGTGGCCGCGGCCTCGACGATCTGGTCGGTGTCGCGGCCGTGGCGGGTGGGCAGTTCGGCCACACGCCACAGCTCCGCGACCTCCTCGCGGGCCCGCGGGTCGGTGGCCGGGCGGCCGCCGGGCAGCAGGGTGGGGAGCGCGCCCCCCTCCACCGCGCCCCGGTCGCCCGCCCGGCGCGGGATCCACACCAGGCGTGCGCCGGTGGCGGTGGCGGTGCGGACGGCGGCGGACAGCGCACCGGGCACTCCGGCGAGCCGTTCACCGACGATGATCAGGGAGTGCTCGGCGCGGAGCGCCTCGGCCGCGGCGGCCCCTTCGGCCTCCAGGCCGACGCCGCCCGCGAGCGCGTCCAGCCACTCGGTCTCGGTGCCGGGGGCGGCGGGCAGCAGGGTGCCGCCCGCCTTCACCAGGCCCCGGGTGGCGTGCGAGGCGAGCGCGAAGGTCTTCTGGCCGCTCTTGCGGTGGGCCTTGCGCAGCCGCAGGAAGACGCCGGGCGCCTCCTCCTCGGACTCGAACCCGATGAGCAGGACCGCGGGGGCCTTCTCCAGCGCGGTGTACGTGACCCCCTCGCCGTCCAGGTCCCGGCCGCGTCCGGCGACCCGGGCGGCCAGGAAGTCGGCCTCCTCGGCGCTGTGGACCCGGGAGCGGAAGTCGACGTCGTTGGTGTCGAGGGCGACCCGGGCGAACTTGCTGTACGCGTAGGCGTCCTCGACGGTCAGCCGGCCGCCGGTCAGGACGCCGGTACGGCCGCGGGCGGCGAGGAGCCCGGCCGCCGCGGCTTCCAGCGCCTCGGGCCAGCTCGCCGGTTCCAGGACGCCCTCGGCGTTGCGGACCAGCGGGGTGGTGAGCCGGTCGCGCTGCTGGGCGTAACGGAAGCCGAACCGCCCCTTGTCGCAGAGCCACTCCTCGTTGACCTCGGGCTCGTTGGCCGCGAGGCGGCGCATGACCTTGCCGCGCCGGTGGTCGGTGCGGGTCGAGCAGCCGCCCGCGCACTGCTCGCACACCGAGGGCGTGGAGACCAGGTCGAAGGGACGGGAGCGGAATCGGTACGCCGCCGAGGTCAGCGCGCCGACCGGGCAGATCTGGATGGTGTTGCCGGAGAAGTACGACTCGAAGGGGTCGCCCTCGCCGGTGCCGACCTGCTGGAGGGCGCCGCGCTCGATCAGCTCGATCATCGGGTCGCCCGCCACCTGGTTGGAGAACCGGGTGCAGCGCGCGCAGAGCACGCACCGCTCGCGGTCCAGCAGCACCTGGGTGGAGATCGCGACCGGCTTCTCGAAGGTCCGCTTCTTGCCGTCGAAGCGGGAGTCGGCGGCGCCGTGCGACATCGCCTGGTTCTGGAGCGGGCACTCGCCGCCCTTGTCGCAGACGGGGCAGTCCAGCGGATGGTTGATCAGCAGGAGCTCCATCACGCCCTTCTGCGCCTTCTCGGCGACAGGAGAGGTGATCTGCGACTTGACGACCATGCCGTCGGTGCAGGTGATGGTGCAGGAGGCCATGGGCTTGCGCTGGCCCTCGACCTCGACGATGCACTGGCGGCAGGCGCCGGCGGGGTCGAGGAGCGGGTGGTCGCAGAAGCGCGGGATCTCGATGCCGAGGAGCTCGGCGGCGCGGATGACCAGGGTCCCCTTGGGGACGCTGATCTCGATGCCGTCGATGGTCAGCGTGACCAGGTCCTCGGGCGGGATCGCCGCCTCGCCGCCCCCGGAGGGCGCACTCGTGGTGACTGTCATGCGTTCACCCCCCGGTGAGCGTTCTTGCCGTCGGTGTTCTTGTCGTCGGCCCAGGCCGTGGACCGGGCGGGGTCGAAGGGGCAGCCCTTGCCGGTGATGTGCTGCTCGTACTCCTCGCGGAAGTACTTGAGCGAGGAGAAGATCGGCGAGGCCGCGCCGTCGCCGAGCGCGCAGAACGACTTGCCGTTGATGTTGTCGGCGATGTCGTTGAGCTTGTCGAGGTCGGCCATCTCGCCCTTGCCGGCCTCGATGTCGCGGAGCAACTGGACCAGCCAGTACGTCCCTTCGCGGCAGGGCGTGCACTTGCCGCAGGACTCGTGGGCGTAGAACTCGGTCCAGCGGGTGACGGCCCGCACGACGCAGGTCGTCTCGTCGAAGCACTGGAGCGCCTTGGTGCCGAGCATGGAGCCGGCGGCGCCGACGCCCTCGTAGTCGAGGGGGACGTCGAGGTGCTCCTCGGTGAACATCGGGGTGGAGGAGCCGCCCGGGGTCCAGAACTTCAGGCGGTGACCGGCCCGGATGCCGCCGCTCATGTCGAGGAGCTGGCGCAGCGTGATGCCGAGCGGGGCCTCGTACTGGCCGGGGCTGGTGACATGGCCGCTGAGCGAGTAGAGCGTGAAGCCCGGGGACTTCTCGCTGCCCATCGACTTGAACCAGTCCTTGCCCTTGTTCAGGATCGCGGGAACCGAGGCGATGGACTCGACGTTGTTCACCACAGTGGGGCAGGCGTACAGACCGGCGACCGCAGGGAAGGGGGGCCGCAGCCGGGGCTGGCCACGCCGTCCTTCGAGAGAGTCGAGCAGCGCGGTTTCCTCACCACAGATGTACGCACCGGCGCCCGCGTGCACCGTGAGTTCCAGATCGAGTCCTGAACCCAGGACGTTCGTCCCCAGATAACCCGCCTCGTACGCCTCTCGTACGGCCTCGTGCAGTCGTCGCAGCACGGGGACGACCTCACCGCGCAGATAGATGAACGCGTGCGACGAACGGATCGCGTAACAGGCGATCACGATGCCCTCGATGAGGCTGTGCGGGTTGGCGAAGAGGAGCGGGATGTCCTTGCAGGTCCCCGGCTCCGACTCGTCGGCGTTGACCACCAGATAGTGCGGTTTGCCGTCGCCCTGCGGGATGAACTGCCACTTCATCCCGGTGGGGAAGCCCGCGCCGCCGCGTCCGCGCAGACCGGAGTCCTTGACGTACGCGATGAGGTCGTCGGGCGCCATGGCGAGTGCCTTGCGCAGCCCTTCGTAGCCGTCGTGGCGGCGGTAGGTGTCCAGGGTCCAGGAGTCGGGCTGGTCCCAGAAGGCGGAGAGGACGGGTGCGAGCAGCTTCTCGGGGCTCGTCCCGTTGTGGTCGATCTCGGCGGCCAAGGTCATCACTCCCCCTCCTCGGCTGCGGGCCCGGCCGGGTGCTCCGGGTCCGAGGCCGAGGTCTGCTGCGGTGCGTCGTGCGAGCTGAGGTGCTCGGACGGCGAAGGGTCGTGCGGCTGTCCGTCCTGCGGCTGCGCGTCGTGCGGCTGCGCGTCCTGGGGCTGTCCGGCGCGCGGGGAGACCACGCGCGCCTGCGGAAGCGCCTCGCCCTTGGCGAGCTTCAGCCCGACGAGGGAGGCGGGGCCCGCGCCGCCGGTCGCCTCGACGGCGCCGGGCCGCTCGTCGGGGAAGCCGGCCAGGATGCGGGCCGTCTCCTTGTACGAGCAGATCGGCGCGCCGCGGGTGGGCTCGACGGTCCGGCCGGCGATCAGGTCGTCGACGAGCTGCGTGGCGCTCTGGGGCGTCTGGTTGTCGAAGAACTCCCAGTTGACCATCACGACGGGCGCGAAGTCGCAGGCGGCGTTGCACTCGATGTGTTCGAGGGTGACCTTGCCGTCGTCGGTGGTCTCGTTGTTGCCGACGCCGAGGTGCTCCTTGAGCGTGTCGAAGATGGCGTCGCCGCCCATGACCGCGCACAGGGTGTTGGTGCAGACGCCGACCTGGTAGTCGCCGCTGGGCCTGCGCCGGTACATGGAGTAGAACGTCGCGACGGCGGTGACCTCGGCGGTGGTGAGGTCGAGCGTCTCGGCGCAGAAGGCCATGCCCGTACGGGAGACGTATCCCTCCTCGGACTGCACGAGGTGCAGCAGCGGCAGCAGGGCGGAGCGGCTGCCGGGGTAGCGGGCGAGCACCTCCTTCGCGTCCGCGTCGAGCCGGGCGCGCACCTCGGCCGGGTAGGGGGTGGCGGGGAGCTGCGGCATCCCCAGACTGACGTCTTGGCGTGATGTGGTCACCGGTCGACGCCTCCCATCACGGGGTCGATGGACGCGACGGCGACGATGACGTCGGCGACCTGGCCGCCTTCGCACATCGCCGCCATGGCCTGGAGGTTGGTGAAGGACGGGTCGCGGAAGTGGACCCGGTAGGGGCGGGTGCCACCGTCGGAGACGACGTGCACGCCGAGTTCGCCCTTGGGGGACTCGACGGCGGTGTACGTCTGCCCGGCCGGGACCCGGAAGCCCTCGGTCACCAGCTTGAAGTGGTGGATCAGGGCTTCCATGGAGGTGCCCATGATGTTCCGGATGTGGTCGAGCGAGTTGCCGAGTCCGTCCGGGCCGAGGGCGAGCTGGGCGGGCCAGGCGATCTTCTTGTCGGCGACCATGACCGGCCCGGGCTCCAGGCGGTCGATGCACTGCTCGATGATGCGCAGCGACTGGCGCATCTCCTCCAGGCGGATCAGGAAGCGTCCGTAGGAGTCGCAGGTGTCGGCGGTCGGGACCTCGAAGTCGTAGGTCTCGTAGCCGCAGTACGGGTCGCTCTTGCGCAGGTCGTGCGGGAGTCCGGCGGAGCGCAGCACCGGGCCGGTGGCGCCGAGCGCCATGCAGCCGGAGAGGTCGAGGTAGCCGACGTCCTGCATACGGGCCTTGAAGATCGGGTTGCCGGTGGCGAGCTTGTCGTACTCCGGCAGGTTCTTCTTCATGGTCTTGATGAACTCGCGCAGCCGGTCGATCGCGCCCGGGGGCAGGTCCTGGGCGAGGCCGCCGGGGCGGACGAACGCGTGGTTCATCCGCAGGCCGGTGAAGAGTTCGAAGAGGTCGAGAACCAGTTCACGATCGCGGAAGCCGTAGATCATGATCGTGGTCGCGCCGAGCTCCATGCCGCCGGTGGCGACGCACACCAGGTGCGAGGAGATCCGGTTGAGCTCCATCAGCAGCACGCGCAGGACGGTGGCCCGGTCGGGGATCTGGTCCTCGATGCCGAGGAGCTTCTCGACGCCCAGGCAGTACGCCGTCTCGTTGAAGAACGGCGTCAGGTAGTCCATCCGCGTGACGAAGGTGGTGCCCTGCGTCCAGTTGCGGAATTCGAGGTTCTTCTCGATGCCGGTGTGGAGGTAGCCGATGCCGCAGCGGGCCTCGGTGACGGTCTCGCCGTCGATCTCCAGGATGAGGCGCAGCACGCCGTGCGTGGACGGGTGCTGGGGACCCATGTTGACGATGATGCGCTCGTCGTCGGACTTCACCGCGGATTCGACGACCTCGTCCCAGTCGCCGCCGGTGACTGTATATACAGTCCCCTCGGTCGTGGCACGGGGTGTCGCGTGGGGAGTGGTCATCAGGAGTACGACCTCCGCTGGTCCGGAGCCGGGATCTGGGCGCCCTTGTACTCGACGGCGATACCGCCGAGCGGGTAGTCCTTGCGCTGCGGGAAGCCCTGCCAGTCGTCCGGCATCATGATCCGGGTCAGGGCCGGGTGCCCGTCGAAGATGAGCCCGAAGAAGTCGTACGCCTCGCGCTCGTGCCAGTCGTTGGTCGGGTAGATCTCGACGAGCGACGGGATGTGCGGGTCGCTGTCCGGGGCGGACACCTCCAGCCGGATCAGCCGGCCGTGGGTGAGGGACCGCAGGTGGTAGACGGCGTGCAGCTCGCGGCCCTTGTCGCCCAGGAAGTGGACGCCGCTCACGCCCGTACAGAGTTCGAAGCGCAGGGCGGGGTCGTCGCGCAGCGTGCGGGCGACCTGGACCAGGTGCTCGCGGGCGATGTGGAAGGTCAGCTCGTCGCGGTCGACAACCGTCTTCTCGATGGCGTTGGAGGAGAGCAGGTCCTGTTCCTCCAGGGCCCCTTCCAGCTCGTCGGCCACCTCGTCGAACCAGCCGCCGTACGGCCGGGAGGCGGCTCCCGGCAGGGTGATGGTGCGGACGAGGCCGCCGTAGCCGGAGGTGTCGCCGCCGTTGTTCGCGCCGAACATGCCCTTGCGGACGCGGATGACCTCGCCGCCGGTGTCGCGCGGGGCGGGTACGGCGTTGCCGTTCCGCTCGCCGTTCGCGTCGGAGTTCTCGGTCACCGCAGCAGCCCCTTCATCTCGATCAGGGGCAGTGCCTTGAGGGCCGCTTCCTCCGCCTCGCGGGCGGCCTCCTCCGCGTTGACCCCGAGCTTGGAGGTCTGGATCTTCTGGTGGAGCTTGAGGATGGCGTCCAGCAGCATCTCGGGGCGAGGCGGACAACCCGGCAAATAGATATCGACCGGGACAATGTGATCAACACCCTGCACAATGGCGTAATTGTTGAACATCCCACCCGATGACGCACAGACTCCCATGGAAATGACCCACTTGGGATTCGGCATCTGGTCGTAGACCTGCCGCAGGACGGGCGCCATCTTCTGGCTCACCCGCCCCGCGACGATCATCAGGTCCGCCTGTCGCGGCGATCCGCGGAAGACCTCCATCCCGAACCGGGCCAGGTCGTAGCGGCCCGCGCCGGTCGTCATCATCTCGATGGCGCAGCAGGCCAGTCCGAACGTGGCCGGGAAGACGGATGACTTCCGCACCCAGCCCGCGGCCTGCTCGACCGTGGTCAGAACGAAGCCGCTCGGCAGTTTCTCTTCGAGTCCCATGGTGTGCCCCTCAGCCCCTCAGTCCCATTCCAGGCCGCCGCGACGCCATACATACGCATAGGCGACGAAGACGGTGAGCACGAAGAGCAGCATCTCCACGAGCCCGAAGATCCCCAGGGCGTCGAAGGAGACCGCCCAGGGATAGAGGAAGACGATCTCGATGTCGAAGACGATGAAAAGCATCGCCGTCAGGTAGTACTTGATCGGAAAGCGGCCGCCTCCGGCGGGAGTCGGGGTGGGTTCGATACCGCACTCGTACGCTTCGAGCTTTGCCCGGTTGTACCGCTTGGGGCCGATAAGCGTGGCCATGACCACGGAGAAGATCGCAAACCCTGCCCCGAGGGCGCCGAGCACGAGGATGGGCGCGTAGGCATTCACGCTCCTCGCTCCTTCCAGTCGTCCTTGACCTGTGGACCGCATCGGGCGACCGGCTCGCTGCCTCACCAAGATCGTGCACATGTGAGGCAGTTCACAAGCCCGACTGCCCCGCATCCTATGCCCGGCCCCCTGTGATCTGCGACACGGGGTGCGACAACGGCTTTGTGATCTCCACCACCTGACGAAGGATCATGAAGTCGTATGAGCGGTGATCTTCGTACGCGAAGCGGCCGAGTGATCACGAGACGTGACATTCGATGGTGTTACCGCTGGTCAAAGGCGTGCCGCGCTATCAATCGACGGCCCGTACAAGCAAATTGGCGATGGAACGCCCAGGGGTGATAAGGGCGTCGACCAAGATCGATGACCGCCCGCACGAGGGGCGGTGGGGACCGATGTGGACATGTGCACGCATTCACGAACTTCCGGATCGAGCACCCGGAGGCCGACCCCGCGCCGGCCCGGCACACGGGCGGAGTCACCGCATCCGTCGACACGGGGCGACCACGGGGGCCCGTCGATCGCCGCGGGGTGCCCACGCGGATCGCAGCCGCGAGGGTTGCCCGTTCCGGCGGACCAACACTGTGACCTGCGCCACTCGACCCCTCGCCCCGGAAAGCCGGGCTTGGCCATCGGTGCGAACGGATGGTAAGCGACGGGCAATTCGGGCGTATTACCGAAAGACAATGATCACGGGCCTGATGGACGCTGACCGATTTGCCCGTTACGGCGTCAATAAAGGTGCCCAGAAAGCGGATTCACAGATTCCGAACGTAACTGTGTCGCAACACACGTTTCTTGATGGGACCCCTACAGCCCTGATAGCGCTAGTACCCATGTCCCACACCGCTCACATACCCAGCCACCGGAAGCCCCGTCAGCGCGCCTCGAAGTCGGCACTGCGAGCCGGAGTTGCCGGTGGCGTCCTCAGCACCATCGCGGTCGCGGGTGCCGCCGGTCCGGCCCAGGCCGAGCCGGTGACCCAGACGATCGAGATGCCCACGATCACGTCCGGCTTCTCCACCGCTGTGGCCGCCTCCGCCCAGGCCACACAGCAGGTCGCCCTCGACCTGGAGACGCAGGCCGACGAGGACGCCGCGGCCGAGAAGGCCGCGAAGGCGGCCAAGAAGGCGCACGCCGAGGCCGTCCGCAAGGCCGAGGCCAAGAAGAAGGCCGAAGCCGCCGCCAAGGCCAAGGCCGAGGCGGAGGCCGAGGAGCGCGCCGAGCGCGCCTCCCGGACCTCCGAGCGCACGACGCTCAGCGCCTCCTCCGGCTCGTCGGACTCCTCGGACTCGGGCAGCTCCGCCTCCGCCCCCTCCTCCTCGAACGTGAGCGGTTCCGCCGCCTCCATCGTGGCCTTCGCCAAGGCGCAGGTCGGCGACGCGTACGTGTCCGGCGGCACCGGCCCCAACGCGTGGGACTGCTCGGGTCTGGTCCAGGCCGCGTACCGCACGGCGGGCATCGACCTGCCGCGCGTCTCGCAGTCCCAGTCGACCTTCGGCACCCAGGTCTCCCTGGACAACCTCCAGCCCGGCGACATCCTTTACTGGGGTGGCGCCGGCAGCGCGTACCACGTCGCGATCTACGTCGGCGGCGGCGAGTTCGTCGGTGCGCAGAACTCCAGCACCGGCACGGTGCAGCGCTCCATGGACTACGACCGGCCGACCGGCGCGGTCCGCGTTCTCTGATTCACAAGCGCCCGTGGGCGCTCAGGTCGACAGCCTCTGAGGGCCGCCGCTCCCCCGCTCGGGGGCGGCGGCCCTTCGCCGTCGTCGCGGCGACGAGCAGGGCCAGGACCATCAGCAGGGCGCTCACCCAGACCGGGGCCCGGTAGCCGAACCCGGCGTCCAGGGCCAGGCCGCCCGCCCACGGGCCCACCGCCGCCCCCAGGTTGAACGCGGTCGTCGAGAAGGCGCCGGCCAGCGTCGGGGCCCCGGAGGCGAGGCCCAGGACCCGGGTGATCAGCGCGGTGCCCGTACCGAAGGCGAGCATGCCGAGGAGCGGGATCAGCGCCAGGGCGAGCACCGGGCGGCCCGCCGTCAGGGCGAGGGCCGCCCAGCCGACGGTGAGGGCGCTCATGCCCGTGGCGACGACGGCGACCGGGCGGGCGTCGGCGAACCGGCCCGCCACCGTGACACCGGCGAACGACCCCGCCCCGAACAGCGCCAGGGACACCGGCACCCACCCCGCGCCCAGACCCGTCTCCCGGGTGAGGAGCGGCTCCAGGTAGGAGAAGGCGCAGAAGGTCGCCCCCTGCACCAGGGCCATCGTGAGCAGGACCGGCCGCGGCCCGGGGCCGGTCAGCGCGCGCAGTTCGTCCCGCACGGGTACGGGAGCGGCGCCCGGGTCCGTACCCCGGCCGCCCGGGATGGAGCGCAGGACCGCGAGGAAGGCGGGCAGCGAGACGATCGCGACCGCCCAGAAGGCCGACCGCCACCCCCAGCGCTCCCCCAGCACCGCGCCGGCCGGTACGCCCACGACGCAGGCGATGGTCACGCCGCCGACCACCACGGCGGTGGCCCGGCCCTTCAGTTGGTCCGGGACCATCGCGATGGCCGTGGTCAGCGCGACCGCCCAGAAGCCCGCGTTGGCGAGGGCCCCGACGAAGCGGGTCACCAGGAGCACCTCGTAACTCGGGGTGAGAGCGCCGACGACATGGACGGCGACGAACACCGCGAGGAAGAGGAGCAGGGCGCGGCGGCGGGGCCAGGCGCGGCCGGCAAGCGCCATCAGAGGTGCGCCGACGACCATTCCGATGGCGAAGGCGGACGTGAGGAGGCCGGCGGCGGAGAGGGAGACGTCGAGGTCGGCGGCGATGCCGGAGACGAGCCCGGACAGCATGAACTCGGAGGTGCCCTGGGCGAAGACCGCGAGCCCCAGGACGTAAACGGCGAATGGCATGGGTGAGTAGCCCCTTGTACGGAACCGTCGGGTGGACAGACAGACCGGAGTGCGGGGATGCGGGCCGCGGAGACGTCCCGCCGGTGGTCCGGCGGGACGGTGCGGAGAAGTGCCCGGCGGCGATCGGCCGGTGGCACGGAGAAGTGCCCTGCGGTGACGATCGGCCGGTGGCACGTACCCCGCGTACGGCGGTGCTTCAACGCGTACGCGAGGGGGAACGGCCCGTACCCGCGGTGAGCAGGGGGCGTGGAACCGTGGTGAAGGGGGCCGGTGACCCGTGGGTCAGCCGGCGACGCTCAGCACGAACACGGCCACCGGCGCACCGGTGGCCGGAGTCTGTCGGACTCGGGGCAGGCCATGGGAGAGAGGCTACCGGTCGGGCGGCGGGGCCTCCAGCGGTTTTCCGGGCCGGAGGGGACCGCCGCCGCCCGGATCAGCGGCGGCGCGGGCGGCGGGTCGTCCGCTCCGGCTCCTTGGCCGAGGTGGTGGGCGCGGGCAGCGCGTCGTACGCGGCGTCGAAGTCCTCGTCCTCGTCCGTCGCGGTCGGGTCCACGGCGAAGCGGGGCTCCAGGAAGAGCCCGTGGTGCTGGGGCAGGGAGGCGGTGGTCATGGCTGTCTGTCCTTGGGGTCGAGCAGCGCTGTATCGGCTTGTTCCGTACCCCGCTGGCCTGCGTTCGATGTGAGCGTGCGTCAAGAGAAGTGGCACGCACCGCGTGCCGCCACTGCGGGCGGGGGCGGGCGGGCGCCGTCCGGTCCGGAACTGCCGACGACCGGGGGCGCGCAAATCATCGCACACGATCACCTGGGGAGATGAGGATTAACACCGGGGGCAAGCGGAGCGCCTGGTTCCTGGTGCTCAGGGGATGACGCGGAAGTGCGTGGTCAGCCGCCGGTCCTCGCCCAGGACGTGGAACGCCAGGCCCGGCGGCTGGTCCCGGTCCGCCGGGCGGTCCCCCTCCCAGGGCAGGCGCAGGGTCCAGGTGACGGCGGGGCCGACGATCAGGGGGCGGCCGCCGAAGACCGAGGCGGCGGCCGTGTGGGCGTGTCCGGTGAGGACGGCGACGACCCGCGGGTGGGCGGCGAGCAGGGCGGCCAGCCGCTCGGGCTCCTGGAGCATCCCGGCGTCCGGCAGCGGGTGGGAGAGGCCCCGGCGAGCCGCCTGTTGTCGGCCGAGGCCGACCCACGCGTACGGCTGGTCGCGGCGCTGGCGCGCGATGCCGTCGACTTTCTGAGCGGCCCGGAGTGCGAGCGGCTACGGGCCTGTCACGCGCCGCGCTGCGTGCGGTACTTCATCAGGAGCCACGGCCGGCAGGAGTGGTGCAAGCCCTCCTGCGGCAACCGGGCCCGGGTGGCCCGCCACTACGAACGCACGCGTGCGGCGGACCCTTCCTGAGCGGCCTCAGGCCTTCGGAGCCACCTTCGACAGGCCGTTGATGATGCGGTCCATCGCGTCGCCGCCCTGCGGGTCGGTCAGGTTGGCCAGCATCTTGAGGGTGAACTTCATCAGCAGCGGGTGGGTCAGACCGCGCTGGGTGGCGATCTTCATGATCTTCGGGTTGCCGATCAGCTTCACGAAGGCGCGGCCCATCGTGTAGTAGCCGCCGTACGTCTCCTTGAGCACCTTCGGATAGTTGTTCAGGGCCAGTTCGCGCTGGGCGGGGGTGGCGCGGGCGTGGGCCTGGACGATGACGTCGGCCGCGATCTGGCCCGACTCCATGGCGTACGCGATGCCTTCGCCGTTGAACGGGTTGACCATGCCGCCCGCGTCGCCGACGAGGAGGAGGCCCTTGGTGTAGTGCGGCTGGCGGTTGAAGGCCATCGGGAGGGCCGCGCCGCGGATCGGCATCGTCATGTTGTCCGGGGTGTAGCCCCACTCCTCCGGCATCGAGGCGCACCAGGCCTTGAGGACCTCGCGCCAGTCCAGCTCCTTGAAGGCGGAGGAGGAGTTGAGGATGCCGAGGCCCACGTTGGAGGTGCCGTCGCCCATGCCGAAGACCCAGCCGTACCCGGGCAGCAGGCGGTCCTCGGCGCCGCGCTTGTCCCACAGCTCCAGCCAGGACTCCAGGTAGTCGTCGTCGTGGCGGGGCGAGGTGAAGTAGGTCCGCACGGCGACGCCCATCGGGCGGTTCTCGCGGCGGTGCAGGCCCATCGCCACGGAGAGCCGGGTGGAGTTGCCGTCGGCGGCGACGACGAGCGGGGCGTGGAAGGTGACCGGGGTCTTCTCCTCGCCGATCTTCGCCTCGACGCCGGTGATGCGGCCGGTGCGCTCGTCCCTGATCGGCGCGCCCACGTTGCAGCGCTCGTGGAGCCGGGCGCCGGCCTTCTGCGCCTGCCGGGCCAGCTGCTCGTCGAAGTCGTCGCGCTTGCGGACCAGGCCGTAGTCCGGGTAGGAGGCGAGGTCGGGCCAGTCCAGCTGGAGCCGCACTCCGCCACCGATGATGCGCAGGCCCTTGTTGCGCAGCCAGCCCGCCTCCTCGGAGATGTCGATCCCCATGGAGACGAGCTGTTTCGTGGCGCGGGGCGTGAGCCCGTCGCCGCAGACCTTCTCGCGGGGGAAGGCGGTCTTCTCCAGGAGCAGGACGTCGAGTCCGGCCTTGGCGAGGTAGTAGGCGGTCGTGGAGCCGGCTGGGCCCGCTCCGACGACGATCACGTCCGCGCTGTTCTCGGAGAGGGGCTCGGTCACGGTCGGATCTCCCGAAGACTCGAATTCGCGTGCCGCGCGGCACATGTCCCGTGCAGTCTATGGGGGCCTGCGAACCAACCCTCCGAAGGGCTCCCTCATGTCGATAGCACCTGTCACGCCCCCTGCTTCGGCCCCCGCCGTACGCCTCCGTGTTCCGACCGACGAGGACGCCCTGACCTGGCACCGGGTCTTCGACGACCCGCAGGTCATGGAGTTCTTCGGCGGGCGGAGCGCGGAGCTGTCCGCGTACGAGGAGCTCACCGCCCGCCAGCGGCGGCACGACGCGGAGCTGGGCTACTGCCTGTGGACCATCACGGACGAGGAGGACGCCGTCCTCGGCTTCACCGGGGCGCAGCCGTGGCCGCACACGCATTACGGGCCGGTCGGCGCGACCGAGATCGGCTGGCGGCTGGGGCGTGCGGCGTGGGGGCGGGGGTACGCCTCCGCCGCCGCCCGCACGACGCTGGAGCGGGTACGGGCGGCGGGGGTGGGCGAGGTCGTCGCGATGGTCCACTCGCGCAACGCCCGGTCGATGGCGGTCGCGGAGCGGCTCGGGATGCGGCGGGCCGAGTCGTACGCCACCCCGCGCGGCCAGGAGGCCGTCTGCTTCCGGCTGGAGCTGTGAGCCCGGGGCCGTAGTCCCGGGCCGTTACGGGAACGTCAGGCGCGGGTGGCCCGGTGCAGGGCCACCACGCCGCCGGTCAGGTTGCGCCAGGCGACCTTCGACCAGCCGGCCTTCTGGAGCAGTGCGGCGAGGGCGGGCTGGTCGGGCCAGTCGCGGATGGACTCGGCGAGGTAGACGTACGCGTCCGGGTTGGAGGACACCGCGCGGGCGGCCGGCGGGATCGCCCGCATGAGGTACTCCGTGTAGACCGTGCGGAACGGGGTCCAGGTCGGCTGGGAGAACTCGCAGATCACGACGCGTCCGCCGGGCTTCGTCACCCGGTACAGCTCGCGCAGCGCGACCTCGGTGTCCTGGATGTTGCGCAGCCCGAAGGAGATCGTGACGGTGTCGAACGTCTCGTCCTTGAACGGCAGCTTCATCCCGTCGCCCGCGGTGAACGGCATCCAGGGGTGGCGCTCCTTGCCGACCTTGAGCATGCCGAGCGAGAAGTCGCACGGTACGACGTAGGCGCCCGCCTTCACGAAGGGCTGCGAGGAGGTCGCCGTACCGGCCGCCAGGTCGAGGATCCTCTGCGCGGGGCGGGCGTCGACCGCCCGGGCGACCGCCTTGCGCCACAGCCGGGCCTGGCCGAGCGAGATCACGTCGTTGGTCAGGTCGTAGTTGGCCGCCACACCGTCGAACATCGAGGCGACTTCGTGCGGCTGCTTTTCCAGGGAGGCTCGGGTCACCCTTCCATTCAAGCAGCCCGGCGTCACGGGTCCGTGGGGGCGGTCTCCCGAGGCCCGGGCCTCTCTCGAACTGATCTTCACTTCTCTTCAACCTTTTCGGCACACGGGTGCTCTGTAAGGGGTGGGAGTCCGCCCAGGGCGGAGCTTCGGGGGAGCACGGAAGCGCGAGGAGAGGGGAGGGCGGATGCCGGCAGCGGCTGAGCCCGCCATGGCCGACGGCGAGGGCGCCGCGTTCGAGGCGTACGCCCGGACCGGGCAGCGCCGGCTGTACCGGACGGCCTACCTGCTGTGCGGAGACGTCGAGGGCGCGCAGGACCTGACGCAGACGACGCTCGCCAAGCTGTTCCAGCACTGGCGGAAGGCGAGCAGGGCGGACAACCTCGACGCCTACGCCAAGACCGTGCTCGTCCGCACCTTCGTGGCCGAGCGCCGCCGCACCGTAGCCGATCTGCTCGCCCACAAGCGCAACGCGCCCCGCCCGCAACCCAACCCCGCGCCGGGTGCCGACCTCCGGGTCACGCTGCTCGCCCTGCTCGCCGAACTCCCGCCCCGGGCACGGGCGATGGTCGTCCTGCGCTACTGGGACGACCTGAGCGTGGAGACCGTCGCCTCGCTGCTGCGGTGCAGCGAGTCCACGGTGAAGAGCCAGTGCTCGCGTTCGCTCGTCCGACTGCGCGCCCGGATGGGCGACGTCCAGCTCTACTCCTCCGGAAGCTGAGGGCCGGTCATGATCCCTGAACCGCACGAGCACCTGCCGCCCCGCACGCACGACGAAGAGCTGTTCCGGGACGCCCTGCACCGGACCGTCGGCCCGCTGTCCCTCCAGCCCGATCTCGTCCCCGACGCCGTCCGGGAGGGGCGCCGGCGGCGGGCCAGGACCCGGGCGTTCGCGGTCGCGGGCACCTTCGTCGCGGTCACCGCCGTGACCCTGGGCCTCGCCGTGCTCGGCCCCTGGCTGCTGGCGGGACCGGACTCGGGCCCCACCGGGCCCGCCGCGCCCGCCGGCCCGTCCCTCTTCCTGCCCGCGCCCACCCCGTCCCCCCAACGTACGGAGCCACGCCCCGACATGCCGAGCCCCACGTCCACCCCCGTGCCGACGGAGTCCGCGGCCGTTCCCGCGACACCCCCCCTCGCGACGCCCTCCGCGTCGGCCCCACCCGGTCTCGGTCCTGAGGAGGCCCAGCGGCTGGATGAGTTCCGGCAGCAGGTGGCCGGGACACTGGACGCCCTGCTGCCCGCGTCGATCGGGACGGTCCTGCCGGTCGGCGAGGACCCGGAGAGCTACCAGGGGCGGCGCGGCTCCGTCGTGCGCGCCGTCCGCCTGTCGGTGCGTCCGGAGCCGGGGAGCGCGGCGCCCGCCTGCCGCGACATCCCGGAGAAGGGGCTGACCTGCGAGGGCCTCGCCCTGGACGACGGCACGCCCGCCCGGGTGTACCGGCAGCCCGCCGAGGGCGGGACGGGCACGGAGGTCTCCCTCCAGTACCGCTCCGGCCGCAGCACGGTGGCCCTGTCCGTCTCACCCGCGCCGTCCGGGGCGGGCGGTGCTCCCGTCACCGCCGGGGACCTTGTCCGGGTCGCCCAGAGCCTGCGGTTCCGGGAGCTGATCGCGTACGCCGACGAGAACCCCGTGCCGCGGAGCGGGGCCGCCTCGTGACGCGCCGCCGGCCCACGGGCACCCTGCCGCGCGCGTACGGGGAACCGGACCGCGACGAGGACACGTTCCGGCTGCGCGTGCCGCCGCCCCGGGCCCCGGGGCGCGCACCGGGCCGCTCGCGGTCGACGGCCCGCTCCCGGGTGCGCCGCAGACGCCGCAACCGGCGTCGGGCGGCCTCGCTCGCCGTGCTGGCCCTCGTGGTCGTGGCGGGCGCGGCCCTGCTGGTCGGCCGCCCCTGGCAGGACGGGGGCGGCCCGGCGGACACGGCGGCGCCGGGCTCGTCCCGTACGGCCCCGGCGGGCGGACCGGACAACGCGTCGGAGCCGCTGGCGGACCCGCCTCCGTCCACTCCCCCGCCGTCCCCGACGCCCTCCGCCTCCGCCGCGGCCTCGGACAAGAAGGACGGCGATGTCCGGGCCGAGGACATCCCCGCCTCGGGTCCCGGCACGTTCACCGTGGCCCGTGCGGGGGTCGACGCGAAGGGCAAGGGGAGCGCCTACCGGGTCGAGGTGGAGGACGGCAGCGGCGTCGACCCCGACCGGGCCGCCGAGGACATCGCCGCCGTCCTCGCCGATCCGCGCGGCTGGAGCCACGGCGGCGAGCGCTCGTTCCGTCAGGTCGCCGACGGACCGGCCGGGCTCGTGATCAAGATCGCCACCCCGGCGACCACGGACCGGATCTGCGGCGAGTACGGCCTGAAGACGCGCGGCGAGGTCAACTGCCGGGGCGGCGAGAAGGTGATGGTCAACCTGAAGCGCTGGCAGCTCGGTTCGCCGCAGTTCGACGGGCCCGTAGCGGAGTACCGGGCGCTGATCGTCAACCACGAGGTCGGCCACTGGCTGGGGCGCGGCCACGAGACCTGCCCGGGGAAGGGGCGCCCCGCTCCCGCGATGATGCAGCAGATCGACGGGTTGAAGGGCTGCGTCGCCAACGCCTGGCCGTACGACGCGAAGGGACGGTACCTGGGCGGTCCGAAGGTGCCGTGACCGTCCCGCAGGGAGCGTACGAAGTCGAGGATGAGCTGATGCACCCCGATGTCATCCGGTCGATCACCTGTCGGCGATCCCGCCACCTTCCACAACGCCCGGAGCCAAGCAGTCACATGATCGGCCGGACACGTCCTGGTCGGTCTGGTGTCATGATCACTCAGCGGCCTCGCACCCTGGCACGCCAACCGGCGGCCCGGGCCGTACCGCGACAGCGGGCTGGAAGAAGGGAACTGGCATGCGCAGACTCGTCCACTACATCGCCACCACTCTCGATGGCTTCATCGCGGGCCCGGACGGCGCGGACCCCACCGGTCCGAACGGCTTCTGGCCCATACCGGAGGACTACATCCAGCACCTCGTGGCCGAGTACCCGGAGACGCTGCCCGTCCATGTCCGGCAGGCACTGTCCGTCACGGCGGCGGGCACGCGCTTCGACACCGTGGTCGAGGGGCGGCGCAGCTACGAGATCGGTCTTGCGGCCGGAATCACCGACGCCTACCCCCACCTGCGTCACCTGGTGTTCTCCCGGACCCTGACCGAGAGCCCGGACCCCGCTGTCGAACTGGTCGCCGAGGACCCGGTGGCGACCGTACGGGAGCTCAAGCAGCAGGACGGCAAGGACATCTGGCTGATCGGCGGCGCCGAGCTGGCGGGCTCCCTGTACGCCGAGATCGACACGCTGATCCTCAAGATCGGCCCGCTGACCATGGGCGACGGCATCCCGCTGTTCTCCCGCAAGGCTGCCTTCGATCCGCGCACCTGGACGCTCGCCGACCACACCGTCCTCAAGGGCGGCGCGGTGTTCCTCACCTACACGCGCGTCGACGGCTGATCGCCGCTCCAAGAGCCTGTCGGGTGGCCCCTGACAGGCCCTCAGCGGGCGCGGTGCACGAGTCGCCCCGCGAGGACCGTCGCCACGCAGGCGCGCGCCCCGCCCGCGCGGAGGGCCGTCTCGTCGGGTACGTCGAAGACCGCGAGGTCCGCCCGGCCGCCCACGGTCAGCGGGGCGCCCGCCGTGCGGGCCAGGTCGCCGCCCGCGGCGAAGGGGTCCAGGTCCGGCGGTCCGGGCGTCGCGGGCGGCGGCGGGACCCGGACGAGGCCCGACCGGGCGACGGCCGTGCGCAGCGCGGGGTCCTCCGCGTCCAGGGGGCCCGCCAGGTGCGTCGTGCCGTGCCGCAGCATCCGCTGGAGCCCGCGCCGGACGGACCCGGCCCGTCGGGCGGTGTCCATCGTCGCCGCGAGCCGCTCGAACTCCTCGCCCCAGAGCGGGAGTTCGCCCAGCTCGTCGGCCTCGCGGGGATCGGGGTGGTAGCAGCGGGTGAGCAGCTCCCGGGCCCGGTCCTGGCGCAGTCCTGGTGTGAGGAGGCCGGGCCAGCGGCGGACCCGGGCCGCAGGGTGCGCGGCGACGACCTCCTCGTAGGGGCCGAGGGCCGCGATCCGCTCCCCGTCCACCGCGACGGCGCCGTCCACGACGGCCGCCGCGCCCACCGGGAGGACCAGGGGCGCGGCGTGGATCGTCAGCATGGGAAGCCGAGGCCTAGTTGGCGTTCAGGAGCTTCAGCTCCGGGTGGGCCGTGCCGCCCTCGATCGCCGTCGAGGAGATGTGCGAGACGACGCGCTCGTCGACCGGGTCCATCGCCGGGTCGTCGTGCACGACGAGGTGCTCGTACGTCGTGGCGCGCTGCGCGGGGACCCGGTCCGCCTTGCGGATCAGGTCGATGATCTCCAGCCGGTTGGAGCGGTGCTTGGCGCCGGCCGAGGAGACGACGTTCTCCTCCAGCATGATCGAGCCGAGGTCGTCCGCGCCGTAGTGCAGCGACAGCTGGCCGACCTCCTTGCCGGTGGTCAGCCAGGAGCCCTGGATGTGGGCGACGTTGTCGAGGAAGAGCCGGGCGATGGCGATCATCCGCAGGTACTCGAAGAGCGTGGCCTGCGTCTGGCCCTTCAGCTTGTTGTTCTCCGGCTGGTAGGTGTACGGGATGAAGGCGCGGAAGCCGCCCGTACGGTCCTGGACGTCCCGGATCATCCTCAGGTGCTCGATGCGCTCGGCGTTGGTCTCGCCGGTGCCCATCAGCATGGTGGAGGTGGACTCGACGCCGAGGCCGTGCGCGATCTCCATGATCTCCAGCCACCGCTCGCCGGACTCCTTGAGCGGGGCGATGGCGGTGCGCGGCCGTGCGGGCAGCAGCTCGGCGCCGGCGCCGGCGAAGGAGTCGAGCCCGGCGGCGTGGATCCGGCTGATGGCCTCCTCGGCGGAGACCTTCGAGATCCGGGCCATGTGCTCGATCTCGGAGGCGCCCAGCGAGTGGATGACCAGCTGCGGGTAGGCCTTCTTGATCGCGGAGAAGTGCTCCTCGTAGTACTCGACGCCGAAGTCCGGGTGGTGGCCGCCCTGGAACATGATCTGGGTGCCGCCCAGCTCCACGGTCTCCGCGCAGCGGCGCAGGATGTCGTCGAGGTCGCGGGTCCAGCCCTTGGCGGTGTCCTTGGGCGGGGCGTAGAAGGCGCAGAACTTGCAGGCCGTCACGCACACGTTGGTGTAGTTGATGTTCCGCTCGATGATGTACGTCGCGATGTGCTCCGTACCGGCGTAGCGGCGGCGGCGTGCGGCGTCGGCGGCGGCGCCCAACGCGTGCAGGGGCGCGGACCGGTAGAGGTCGAGCGCCTCCTCCGGGGTGATCCGACCGCCTTCGGCGGCTCGGTCGAGGACGGGCTGAAGGTCGGCCTTCTCGGTCACCGGGCTGTCACCTTTCGGCGGTTTTTCTACGGATCCTCGGACCGATCCAGCGTACGCCAGCCCCGGGCGCCGTCAGCCGCCGGACCTGGTGAGCTTCCCGTACGGGAGACCCGCGGCGCGTTCCTTCGAGCGGTAGTCCAGGGTGCCGTCGTCGGCGAGGCGGAAGACCAGGTCGGCCTCGGTGCCGGTGCACAGACCGGGCGTGCTGGGGCGGTCCGGGTCGGTGGCCTCGCGGATGTTCAGCTCCTTCGCGGTGCCGGAGGCGAGGGTGCCGACGCTGTTGCAGGTGACGGTGAGGCCGAGCTGGGAGATCGTCGTGCTCATCCGGACGACCCGCTCGCCGCGTTTCCCCTCGGTGAAGACGGCGGTGAGGGTGCCGTGCGGCTGGCCGGTCGTCTTCTCGGTGACCGGGCCCTCCCAGGTGCCCACGTAGGCCTTCGGCAGCTCGCCGACCGGGGCCCCGCTCGCGTCGGCGGACTCGGCGGGCGTCGGCTTCCCGGAGGCGGGCGGAGAGGCGGAGCCGGACGGGGTCGCCGCGGCGTCGTTGCCCCGGTTCCGGTCGGCGTCGCCGCCCGGGAAGAAGCCGTCGAGCAGGCCCGTGCCGAAGGTGACGACCGCGAGCGCCCCCGCCACCGCCAGGGCGACCGTGCAGCTGACGCGGCGGCCTCGGCGCTCCCCGGAGGCCGGCCGGTTCTCGGCGCTGACGGTCAGGGAGAGGCGGGGGTCGCCGGCGCGTTGGCCCGGCAGTCCGTGCGCGCCGTGCGCCCCGTCGCCGCCCTGGCGGTAGGTCCCGGCGTGCGTGGGCGGCGGGGGCACGGTGGAGGCGGGTTTCGCGCGCGGAGGCGTCGGGGGCGGGGGCGGGGGCGGCGTCCCGTACATGTCGTCCTGCGGATGCGGCGTGCCGTACGCGTCGTCCTGCGGATGCGGGGTCCTGTAGGGCGCGTCCTGCGTCGCTTCCTGCGGGCGCGGTGTCCCGTACGGCGATTCCTGTGGCGCTTCCTGTGCCGCTTCCTGCGGACGGGGTGTCCCGTACGGCGCATCCTGCGGGCCCGGGGCGGGCGGGCCGAACTGCCCGCCCCTGCTCGGTGCGGCCGTTCCCGGGAGCGCCCCCAGCGACGCGCTGCTGAACGGCACCGGTCCCGACTGGACCGGCGCGTCCTGCGGTTCCAGGTCCAGCAGCGCCACCGCGGACCGGCTCACCTCGCGCACCAGCCCGCCCGGCAGCCAGCCGCCCGCCACCATCGCCGCCGCCCCGCCGGGCGCGAGCACCCGGGCGAGATCGGCCGGGACGGGCCGGGCCGCCGGGTCCTTGGCGAGGCAGCCCTCGACCACCTCGCGCAGTTCGCCCTCCAGGTCGCCCAGTTCGGGTTCCTCGTGGACCACCTTGTAGAGGAGTACGGCGGAGGAGTCGCCCGGGAAGGGGGCCGCGCCCGTCGCCGCGTACGCGAGGACCGCGCCCAGCGAGAAGACGTCGGCCGCGCCGGAGACGTCCCGGCCCCGGATCTGCTCGGGCGCCATGTAGCCGGGCGAGCCGACCGAGACCCCGGTGGAGGTGAGCGAGACGGTCGCGCCGAGGGCCCGTGCGATGCCGAAGTCGATGAGGCGGGGCCCGTCGAGGGCGAGCAGCACGTTGGACGGCTTCACGTCACGGTGGACGATGCCCTGCCCGTGGACGACGGCGAGGGCCTCGGCGAGCCCCGCGCCCAGGGTGCGCACCGCGTGTTCGGGCAGCGGGCCGTGCTCGGTGATCGCCTGCGAGAGCGGCGGCCCGGCGACGTATCCGGTGGCCACCCAGGGCACCGGGGCGTCCGGGTCGGCGTCCAGGACCGGGGCGGTCCACTGGGCGCCGATGCGCCGGGCGGACTCCACCTCGCGCCGGAACCGGGCGCGGAACTGCTCGTCGAGGGCGAAGTGGGGGTGGACGACCTTGACCGCGACCGTGCGCCCGCCCGCGCTGCGGCCGAGATAGACCCGGCCCATACCGCCCGCACCGAGCCTGCCGAGCAGCCGGTAGGCACCGATGGTGCGCGGTTCGCCCGCTTCCAGCGGCTGCATATGGACTCCCCCTGTGAACCCTGCGGACGGTGAACCCGTGGACGGTAAACCCGGTGGACGGTCCGGACCCGGACCGAAGCCTAGGGGGCGCCAACGGCGCGGTCACCGGGAAACGGCCGGACCATTCCCCCTTCTCCGGTCAGGAGGGGATCTTTTCGCCCCGGGGAAAGGCGCGAATGTGTTGTTGCACGGCCTCTCCCATTCCCTTTACGGGTACGGAAAGGGAATTCCCTCCATTCCCCGGTTCAGCCGCCCAGCCGCCCAGCCACTCAGCCGCTCAGTCGCTCAGTCGCTCAGTCGCCGAGCAGCTCCACGTGGACGTCGGCCGGGTAACCGGTGTCCCGGCCCGTGCGACGGGCGAACTCGCGGACGCCGGCCAGCTGGTCCGGGCCGAAGCGGAAGTCGAGCGTCGTGAAGTACTGCTCCAGCACCTCCGCGTCGAAGGCCTCCCAGCGGGCCGCCTGCTCCGCGACCTTGGTGACCTCCTCCAGGGAGAGGTCCCGGGAGGCCAGGAACGCCTGGTGGACCTGGGCCGCCTGTTCGGGGTGGGCGGCGAGGAAGTCCTTGCGGGCCGCCCAGACGGCGAAGACGAACGGCAGCCCCGTCCACTCCTTCCACATCTGGCCCAGGTCGTGGACCTGGAGCCCGAGCCGGGGGGCGTCGTGCAGGTTGGCGCGCAGCGCGGCGTCGCCGATCAGCACGGCGGCGTCCGCCTCCTGCATCATCAGGCCCAGGTCGGGCGGGCAGGTGTAGTAGTCGGGCCGGACGCCGTAGCGCTCGGCCAGCAGCAGCTGCGCCAGCCGCACCGAGGTGCGGGAGGTCGAGCCGAGCGCCACCCGGGCCCGGTCGAGCTGCTCCAGCGGGAGCTGGGAGACGATCACGCAGGACATGACCGGCCCGTCGCAGCCGACCGCGATGTCGGGGAAGGCCACCAGGTCGTCCGCGTTGCGCAGGTACTCCACGAGGGTGACCGGGCCGATGTCCAGGTCCCCCCTGATCAGCTGCTCGCTGAGCCGCTCCGGGGTGTCCTTGGAGAGCTCCAGGTCGAGCAGGGTTCCCGTCCGCGCCAGACCCCAGTACAGCGGGAGGCAGTTCAGGAACTGGATGTGGCCGACGCGGGGCCGACTGCGACGGTCGTCGTCGCCTTCACGGGGGGAGACGGTTGAATTGTCCACATCGCGAGGCTAGACCCGCAGCCGCCCGCGAGCATCACCGGGGCCCGCACGCCCCGTCCCACGCCCCGCTCGCACCCCGGTCCGCGCCCCCTTTCCGGGGGCCTCCCGCCGGAGCCCGGGGAGGGCCGTCAAACATTCGGGTGAAGTGATCTTTCCCTCTACCGCTCGCCGGAGACTGCGTGCTAGGCTCGCCCGCAAGTTGCAGTTTGGTTTCCCTTGCAGTACAGAGCCTGCGGAGCATGTAACCCGCAGGCTTTTGTAGTTTTCAGACTTGTTTGCAGGTTCTGGAGCAGGGCAACCCTTTGGCCCAAGGAGGGCTTATGGCTACCGGAACCGTCAAGTGGTTCAACGCTGAAAAGGGCTTCGGCTTCATCGCCCAGGACGGCGGCGGCCCGGATGTCTTCGTTCACTACTCCGCGATCAACGCGTCCGGGTTCCGCTCCCTCGAGGAGAACCAGG
Source organism: Streptomyces sp. NPDC091287 (assembly GCF_044768525.1). Taxonomy (NCBI): domain Bacteria; kingdom Bacillati; phylum Actinomycetota; class Actinomycetes; order Kitasatosporales; family Streptomycetaceae; genus Streptomyces; species Streptomyces sp. NPDC091287. Next base: position 236,696 of record NZ_JBIVUV010000005.1, on the reverse strand, counting down.
TCGTGAACTTCGACGTCACTCAGGGACCCAAGGGTCCGCAGGCTGAGAACGTCACCCCGGCCTAGTTGCCCGGGTCGGTCGATCGCGGCCGTTCATAGCAGTACCCAAGGAGCCCCGCTCCCCCGCTTCGGCGGAGGAACGGGGCTCCTGCCTGTGTGCGACCGGATCCGTGTACGACCGGATCCGTCAGGCCACGGCGGACCGGGCGGCGACCGCGTCGGCCGGGTCCCAGCCGGCGCGCGGCACCGAGGCCAGCAGCAGGCGGGTGTAGGGGTCGCGGGGGTCGGCGAGCACCTCGGCGGTCGGGCCCTGTTCGACGGCTGTTCCCCGCCGCATCACCACGACCTCGTCAGTGATGTGCTGCACCACCGCCAGGTCGTGGCTGACGAAGACCAGCGCGACCCCGGTGTCCCGGCGGATCCCGTCGAGTAGGTGCAGGATCTGGGCCTGGATCGACACGTCGAGCGCCGCCACCGCCTCGTCCAGGACCAGCACCTTCGGGTCGACGGCGAGCGCGCGGGCGATGGCCAGGCGCTGCCGCTGGCCGCCGGAGAGCCCGTGCGGCAGGGCCTCGGCCTCGCGCGCGCCGAGACCCACCCGGTCCAGCAGGCCGTCGGCCAGCTCCGCCGGCCGGCCGTGCAGCCGCAGCGCCGTGGTGAGGCAACGGCGGGCGGTGAGCCGGGGGTCGAGCGAGAGGTAGGGGTCCTGGAAGACCATCTGGATCTCCCGCGCACGGGCCAGCCGGGCCGCCCTGCCGCGCGGGGCGGTGAGTCCCCGGACCCGGCCCGCGACCCGGACCGTTCCGGCGTCCGGGCGGACCAGGCCCACCAGCATCCGGGCCACGGTCGTCTTGCCGGAGCCGGACTCCCCGACGATCCCGAGCGAACCGCCCGCCGGGACGGTGAAGCCGATGCCGTCGGCGGCGGTCAGGCGGCCCTTTCCGGGCAGCGGGTACGTCTTGCGCAGCCCCTCGACCGCGAGCAGCGGCGCGGGGTCCTGCCCTGAGGGGATCGTCATCGGTCGGGGCCCTTCTGCGGAATCTGCGATATCTGCGGTATCTGCGGTACGGGGACGTGTTCGGGCAGCCGGCGGCAGGAGGCGGAGCCCGTACCGCCGTCCGCGAGGGCCACCGGCTCGGGCCGCCAGGTCGCGCACTCCGGTTCGGCGTCCGGGCAGCGCTCCGCGAAGGGGCAGCCCGCGAAGGCGTCGGCCAGCGACGGCGGCTTCCCCGGGATCGGGCTTGACCTTGACCCCGTGTGAAGGGGTGCAGTGGGAGCCATCATGTTGACCATCGGAGACTTCGCCAGGTACGGACGGGTGTCGCCCCGGATGCTGCGCCATTACGACGCCATCGGACTGCTGCGCCCCGACCGCACCGACCCCGCCACCGGCTACCGCCTCTACGGCGCGGCCCAGCTCGCCCAACTCAACCGGATCATCGCGCTCAAGGACCTCGGCTTCACGCTCCAGCAAGTGGGGGCGGTCCTGGACGAGCGGGTGGGCCCGGAGGAGCTGCGCGGCATGCTGCGGCTGCGCCGGGCGGAGCTGGCGGAGGCGGTGGCGGCCGCGTCGGCGCGGCTGGCCCGGGTCGAGGCGAGGCTCCGGTCGATCGAGAGCGAGGGGCACATGCCTGCTGACGACGTCGTGATCAGAGCCGTACCGGCGGTCCGGGTGGCCGAGCTGACCGGGACGGCCGCGAGCTACCAGCCGCAGGACATCGGGCCGGTGATCGGCCCGCTGTACGAGCGGCTCTTCCCGCTCCTTCAGGGCGCCGGCCTCCGGCCCACCGGCCCCGGGATCGCACGTTACGAGGACGCCCCCGAGGGCGGCGGCGCGATCGTCGTGCACGCGGGGGTGACGGTGTCCGCCCCGGTGGGTGCGGTCGGGGACACGGAGGTGCGGGTGGTGGAGCTGCCGCCGTTCGATGCGGCCACGATCGTCCACCGGGGCGCGATGGACGACGTCCTGTCGACGACCCACACCTTGGCCCGCTGGCTGGACGCCAACGGTTACCGCTCCACCGGCTACACCCGCGAGGTCAACCTGGAGTGCCCGCCGGACCGCGAGCAGTGGGTGACGGAGCTCCAGGAGCCGGTGGCGAAGGCCTGATCCGGTGCGTACGGGGAGGGGCGGCGGCTCACCCCCGTACGCGACGCGCACCCACGCCCAGGCGTCACGCCCCCGCCCACAGCCCGTCCTCCGTGAGCCCCAGCAGCTCGATCGCATTGCCGCGCACGATCCGGTCGACGACGTCCGGGGCCAGGTGGCCCATCTGCTCCTCGCCGACCTCGCGGGAGCGGGGCCAGGTGGAGTCGGAGTGCGGGTAGTCCGTCTCGTACAGCACGTTGCCGACGCCGATCGCGTCGAGGTTCTTCAGCCCGAAGGCGTCGTCGAAGAAGCAGCCGTGGACATGCTCGGCGAACAGTTCGGACGGCGGCCGGTGGACCTTCTCGGCGACGCCACCCCAGGCCCGGTTCTCCTCCCAGACCACGTCGGCGCGCTCCAGGATGTACGGGATCCAGCCGATCTGCCCCTCCGCGTACATGATCCTCAGGTTGGGGAAGCGTTCGAACTTGCCGCTCATCAGCCAGTCGACCATCGAGAAGCAGCAGTTGGCGAAGGTGATGGTGGAGCCGACGGCGGGCGGGGCGTCGGCGGAGGTGGACGGCATCCTCGACGAGGAACCGATGTGCATGGCGATGACGGTGCCCGTCTCGTCGCAGGCCGCCAGGAACGGATCCCAGTCGTCCGCATGTATGGACGGAAGCCCGAGATGGGGAGGTATCTCGGAGAATGCGACCGCGCGCACGCCCCGCGCCGCGTTGCGCCGGACCTCGGCGGCGGCGAGCTCCGCGTCCCACAGCGGGACGAGCGTGAGCGGTATGAGGCGGCCGTGCGCCTCGGGGCCGCACCACTCCTCCACCATCCAGTCGTTGTACGCGCGCACGCCGAGCAGCCCCAGTTCGCGGTCCTTCGCTTCGGTGAACGTCTGCCCGCAGAAGCGGGGGAAGGTCGGGAAGCAGAGCGCGGACTGCACGTGGTTGACGTCCATGTCGGCGAGCCGCTCCGGCACCGAGAACGAGCCCGGCCGCATCTGCTCGTAGGTGATGATCTCCAGTTTGATCTCGTCCCTGTCGTAGCCGACGGCGGTGTCCAGGCGGGTGAGCGGGCGGTGCAGATCCTCGTACACCCACCAGTCGCCGACCGGCCCGTCGTCGCCCTTCGCCCCCATCACGGGCGCGAACTTGCCGCCCATGAAGGTCATTTCCTTCAGCGGTGCGCGGACGACGCGCGGCCCGGAGTCCGCGTACCTGGACGGGAGCCGGTCCCGCCAGACATGAGCGGGCTCCACCGTGTGGTCGTCCACCGAGATGATCTTCGGGAAGGTCTCCATGCGTTCCACGGTAGCGTCGATCTGACGAACCGTCAGCTACCGTGCGCGCATTGACATGGCTCATGGCGAGGGCACGGCACGCGGCACGGTTCCCGAATCGTTGTCGAGGGCTTGTGCAGAGCGTCACCCACTGCTGACGAGTCCGCCCGAGACAAGGCAGACTGTTGAGCGCGATACCAGCGGTACCGCGCCATCCGGATGCATACCGCACTTCGACGCACGGGCGGACATACGGACGCGGGCAGCACCGGCAGGATCCGCAGACGAGCGGGACCGGCAGGCGAGCAGGACAGGGGGCATCAATGGACCGTGACAACGGGCCACGCGTGCGCGTACCGGAGCAGCGAGCTCCGGAGGAACCGGTTACGGCGGACGCCCTCAGGTTCACCGTGCTCGGCCCCGTACGGGCCTGGCGGGGCTCGGAGCTGCTCTCCTCCGGCTCGCCCCAGCAGCGTGCCCTGCTGGCCGCGCTGCTGCTGCGCGAGGGCCGGACGGCCACCGCGGGCGAGCTGATCGACGCGTTCTGGGGCGAGGACCCGCCCTCGCAGGCGCTGGCCACGATCCGGACGTACGCCTCGCGGCTGCGCAAGATCCTGGGCCAGGACACCCTGGTGAGCGAGTCCGGCGGCTATGCGATCCGGACCGACCGCTCGGCGCTCGACCTGACACTGGCGCAGGACCTGGCGGCCGAGGCGGAGAAGGCCCGCGCGGCCGGTGACCGCTGCCAGGCGCGCACCCTGATCAACAAGGTGCTGGGCCTGTGGGACGGCGAGGCGCTGGCCTCGGTGCCGGGCCCGTACGCGGACAACCAGCGGACCCGGCTGGAGGAGTGGCGGCTCCAGCTCACCGAGGCGCGGCTCGACCTGGACCTGGAGGTCGGCTGCCACGCGGAGGCCGTCTCCGAGCTGACCGCGCTCACCGCCGCGCACCCGCTGCGCGAGAGGCTGCGCGAGCTGCTGATGGTGGCGCTGTACCGCAGCGGCCGGCAGGCCGAGGCCCTCGCGGTGTACGCGGACACCCGCCGGCTCCTCGCGGAGGAGCTGGGCGTCGACCCGCGCCCCGAACTGGCCCAGCTCCAGCAGCGGATCCTGCGCGCCGACGAGGAACTGGCGCGCCCGGCGGACGAGCCGGCCCCCGCGCCCGCCCCGCTGCGGCCCGCGCAGCTTCCCGCCACGGTGCCGGACTTCACCGGCCGGTCCGCGTTCGTGTCCGAGCTGGGCAGCCGGCTGGCCACCGCCGAGAGCTCGGTGATGGCCGTCTCCGCGGTCGCCGGGATCGGCGGCGTCGGCAAGACGACGCTGGCCGTGCACGTCGCCCACCAGGCCCGCCGGCACTTCCCCGACGGGCAGCTCTACGTCGACCTCCAGGGCGCGGGGGCGCGGGCGGCCGAGCCGGAGACGGTCCTCGGCTCGTTCCTGCGGGCGCTCGGCACGGCGGACTCGGCGATCCCCGACACCCTGGACGAGCGGGCCGCGCTGTACCGCTCGACGCTGGACGGCCGCCGCATCCTGATCCTCCTCGACAACGCCCACGACGCCGCCCAGATCCGCCCGCTGCTGCCCGGTACGCCGGGGTGCGCGGCGCTGGTGACGAGCCGGGTACGGATGGTCGACCTGGCCGGGGCGCATCTGGTGGACCTGGACGTGATGTCGCCCGAGGAGGCGCTCCAGCTCTTCACCCGGATCGTCGGCGCGGAACGGGTCGGCGCGGAACGCGAGGCGGCACTGGACGTGGTGGCCGCGTGCGGCTTCCTGCCCCTGGCCATCCGTATCGCGGCCTCGCGCCTGGCGGCACGCCGCACCTGGACGGTCTCGGTCCTCGCCGTCAAGCTCGCGGACGAGCGCCGCCGTCTGGACGAGCTCCAGGCGGGCGACCTCGCGGTGAAGGCCACGTTCGAACTCGGCTACGGCCAGCTGGAACCGGCCCAGGCCCGCGCCTTCCGCCTCCTGGGCCTCGCGGACGGCCCGGACATCTCCCTGGCCGCGGCGGCGGCCCTGCTTGACCTGGACCCGCACGCGGCGGAGGACCTCCTGGAGGCCCTGGTCGACACGAGCCTGGTGGAGTCCGCCGCCCCGGGCCGCTACCGGTACCACGACCTGGTACGCCTCTACGCGCGTGCGTGCGCCGAGCGGGACGAACAGCCGCCGGTGGAACGGGAGCTGGCGCTGTCGCGGCTGCTGGACTTCTATCTGGCCACGGCGGCGGGGGTGTACGCGCTGGAGCGGCCGGGGGATCGGTTGGCCGACCATCGGGAGCCCACCCAGTACAGCGGCCTGACCTTCGCCGACCGGCACACCGCGCAGGACTGGCTCTACACGGAGGCCAACTCCCTGCTCGCGTGCGTACGTCAGGCGTCGGGGGCAGGAGGGGTACGCCGAGCGGTCGACCTGCTCTGGGCCACCAAGGACCTCGCGGAGTCGGGCGCGAACTCCAAGCAGTACGAGGCGGCGGCGATCACCATGCGCGATCTGGCCCGGTCCAGTAACGACGCGCGGGCCGAGGGGCGGGCGCTGATCACCCTCACCAACGCCCGTCTCGTCGCGGGCCGGTTCGACCAGGCGGAGCGGGACGCGCAGCGTGCCATGCGGCTCGCCCACGCGGTGGGCGATCCACTGCCGAGCTGCTGGGCCCCCAACGACCTCGGCATCATCGCGCTGTACCAGAACCGCCACGCGGAGGGCGAGGCCTACCTCGAAAAGGCCATCGCCAACTTCCGGGCCGATGGCAATCGCCCGGGCGAGGCGAGCGCCCTGTGCAACCTCTCCCGTATCCACCTCGCGGTGGGTAACACGGCCAGTGCGGTGGCCCTGGCCCAGCAGGGCATCGACATATACGACGAACTGGGCCACGCGCTGCGCGGCGCGAACGGCCGGTACGCCTTGGGGCTCGCCCTCACCCAGAGCGGGCGGCTCACCGACGCGACGGAACAGCTCCACGCGGCGCTGGCCGTGTTCCGGGACAGCCGGCAGCGCCTCTGGGAGGGGATGGCGACCTTCCGTCTGGCAGAGGTGGATCTGGCCGCAGGGCTTCCGGCACAGGCCGCCGCGAAGGCCGAGCAGGCGCTCGCGGTGCTGCGCGGTATCGGCGGGGAGTGGCGGCGCGGCAACGTCCTCACTGTCCTGGGCCAGGCGCTGAACGGCATCGGCCAGCCGGGACGGGCCGCGGTGTGCTGGCGTGAGGCGCTGGACATATACGAGGCGCTCGGTTCGGCGGAGGTCGAAGCCGTACGGAAGTTGCTGGCGCTGACGCTGCCCGCCTGAGCCCGCGAGGCGTTCATCATTCGTTTATCGCGCCCCGACATGGTGGTTCCAGTCGTTCCGTCGCGTCGGGGGGCAGACGGGTCGGCCTCGGCCGTAAAAGGTAGGTTGAACGGCCGAACGACACCCGCCCGGCAACCCGACGGGGGAGTTGCCGGGCGGGCTCGTCGAGTCCGAGCACAGCCATTCAGGGAGCTGGAGAACACCATGAGCGATGCGCAGAAGAAGCCGGTCGTGAAGCCGCTCGACAACCACGCCACCGGCGGGGAAGCCACGACTCAGGACAACCACGCGACGGGTGGTGTGCTGAAGCCGCTGGACAACCATGCCACCGGCGGCACGGTCAAGCCGCTCGACAACCACGCGACGGGCGAGCCCGCCTAGACCTTCCCGACGGGGAACGGGGGAGCGGCCGCGGTGGCACCGAGGGGGAGCCGCCGCGGCCGCAGCATGTCCAGGAACGACCTGCTCACGTAATCGCGCCAACGTTCGACCGCTTCCCGCCACAGGGGTACCGCAATCGCCCCCCCCTGTCACTAGCGTCACTTCACGTCCAGAAGCTCGCTACACCACAGGAGTGGGAATGACCCGCACCAAGAAGACGTTAGTCGCCGCCGCGTTCGCGGTGGCCCTCGGCCTCGGTACTGCTTCACCGGCCCTGGCCGACAGCCACACGACCGGTGGCACCCCCGTCACGACGCAGGACCAGCACGCGACCGGCGGCACCCCCGTCACGACGCAGGACCAGCACGCGACCGGCGGCGATGCCACCACGCAGGACCAGCACGCCACCTGAGCGAAACGCGCAGAGGGGCTTGCCCACAGGTGCGTTCAGACCCCTCTGCGCACCATCTCCGCCTCCGCCCCGAAGCACCCGCCCGGGGCCGTGTAGCATTGAAAATGCTATAGTAAACGCATGACGGAAGCCCTCGACTTGTCCCCCGGAGACGGCCCCAGCAGCGGCATCTCCGTCTCCCTCACCGCCGGTACCCTGCACGCGATCCGCGAGCGGGTCGGCAAACGCGGCGTCTCGGCCTATCTCGAAATGGCCGCACAGCGACAGATCGAGCGGGACGGCCTGGACGAGCTCCTCGCCGACTTCGAGAAGACCAACGGGCCTGCCGACCCCACCTCGGTGGCCGACAAGCGCGCCAGGCTGACGAGCAACCCGCCCGAGGCCGGAGCAGCCGCGTGAGCGGTGCGCTGGTCCTCGACAGCGAAGGACTCGCGCAGGCCGTCCACCGGAACCGAGAGGTTCAGGAATGGCTGGAGGCAGCCCACAACGCCGACATCCCGGTCATCACCTCGGCAGTGGTTCTGGTCGAGGTGATCCATCCGCGGATCAACCCCGCCGCACTCTCGTGGACACTGTCACGCCTGCGCGTCGAACCGGTCAGCCAAGCCATCGCGCAGTCCGCCGCAACCCTGCTCATGGGCGCCGGGTTGCACGGTCACAAGTACGCCATCGATGCGCTGCTCTGTGCGACCGCCCTGGCGCACCCGGGCCGGGTCACGATTCTGACGTCCGATGTCGAGGACATCGGGCTCCTCACCACCGACCACCCTCGCGTGACGGCGGAGAAGATCTGACAATCCAGGCCACTACACCTTCCTCAGCTGCACCCTCGCCCCGCACAGCTTCCCCAGGTCGTCCACGTCGGACGTGAACAGCGCCGTCCGGCCCGGCTGACGGTTCGCGATCGCGGCGAGCGCGGCGTCGATGGCGTACTTGTGGCCGTGCAGTCCGGCATCGCGCAGGAGACGGATCGCCTCGTCGGCGATGTCCTTGGTGACAGGTTCGACGACCACCCGTGCCATCGCCCAGTTCCACGCCGGCATGCGGATCTTGCCGTGATACGCCTCAATGAGCGTCATGGAACCGGTCACCACCCGGATGCCCGACTGGTGGGCTTTCGTCAGGATGCCCGTGAACGTGCGATCCCGCAGCGCGATCCTGGAAAGCGCCTCACTGTCAAGGACGAAGCAGATGTCTTTCATCAGACGGCAGCCGCCTGATCGCCACGGCCGTCGGCTTCCCGTTCCTCGAACCACCGCTCGATGTCGCGCAGCTCCGCGGCGGCCGCGGCCTGCTCCTCCTCGGTGAGCGGGCCGTCCTTGTCCTGCATCCAGGAGACCAGCTCCCCCAGCCGGTCATGTTCGCGCTGTCGCTCTATGGCCCGCGTGACATACGCGCTGAACGCGCCGGGGCCCACCTCGCTGCGAATCTCCTCCGCCAGCTCCTCCGGCAGGGTGACCGTGTACTTCTTGGTTGCCATACCCTCGACCATACCGCCACGAGGGTCGCGACGCCCTCCTCGTTCACCCCATGCAGCGAATCCGAACGAACGTCCGCAACCCGAGGTCTACCGCCCCCGCAGCTCCCCCTTCACCACCTTGCCGCTCGCGTTGCGCGGCAGCTCCGGGAGGAACTCCACCGCCCTCGGCACCTTGAAGTTCGCCATCTCGCGGCGGGACCAGGCGATCAGGTCGTCCGCGGTGAGCGTCGCGCCCCGGCGGCGGACCGCGTAGGCCTTGCCGACCTCGCCGAGCCTCGGGTCCGGGACGCCGATGACCGCGACGTCGGCCACGTCCGGGTGGAGGCCGAGGAGCTGCTCTATCTCGGCCGGGTAGGCGTTGAAGCCGCCCACGATGAACATGTCCTTGATCCGGTCCGTGATCCGCAGGTTCCCCGCCGCGTCCAGGACGCCCACGTCGCCGGTGCGGAGCCAGCCGTCCTCGGTCATCGTGGCGGCCGTCGTGTCCGGGTCCTCGAAGTAGCCGCCCATCACGTGGAAGCCGCGGACCTGGACCTCGCCCGGGGCTCCCGGCTCCGCCAGGACGCGGAGCTCGGTGCCGGGGATCGCGCGGCCGGACGTGGTGGCCACGACCTCCGGCGCGTCGCCCCGGCGGCACATGGTGACGATGCCGCTCGCCTCGGAAAGGCCGTACGCGGTGAGGACCGTCGCGATGCGGAGTTCCTCGCGCAGGCGCTCCACCAGCTGGAGGGGGACCACCGCCGCGCCGGTGACGACCAGGCGGAGGGCCGAGAGGTCGTGCGCGTCGCGTGCCGGGTGGTCCAGGAGCGACTGGTGGAGGGTCGGCGGGCCGGGCAGGACCGAGATCCGCTCCGCCGCGATGTTCGCTAGCACCGTGTCCACGTTGAACACCGGCTGCGGCACCATCGTGGCCCCCCGCATCAGACAGGCGATGATCCCCGCCTTGTAGCCGAAGGTGTGGAAGAAGGGATTGACGATGAGGTAGCGGTCGCCTTCGCGCAGGCCCGCCAGGTCGCTCCAGATCGCGTACGCGCGGAGCGTCTGCGCATGGGTGATCACCGCACCCTTCGGGCGGCCTGTGGTACCGGAGGTGTAGACGATGTCGGAGGGGTCCGAGGGGGCGATGCCGGCGGCCCGTTCCCGTACCGCGGAGGACGGGACGCTCTCCCCCGCCGCCAGGAAGTCCGGCCAGCTCGTGTAGTCCTCGGGTGCCGTGTCCGCGAGGACCACCACCCGCTCCAGGTCCGGCAGCCGCACCTCCGCCCGCCGCAGCGACGCCACGTACGAGGTGCCCAGGAACGTACCGGTGACGAACAGCAGCCTGGCCCGGCTGCGCCGCAGGATGTACGCCGCCTCCGTGCCCTTGAAGCGGGTGTTCAGCGGGACCAGCACCGCGCCGGCCGTCACCGCCCCGAGCGCGGAGACGATCCAGTCCGGGGTGTTCGGGGCCCAGATCGCCACCCGGTCCCCCGGCTCCACACCGGAGGCGAGGCACGCGGCCGCGGCCCGCTCCACCCGCTCGCCGAGCTCGGCGTACGAGAGCCGGGTACGGCCGTCGGCCACCGCCTCGGCGGAGCCGTACCGCCGCGCCGCCGCCCGCACCAGCTCCGGGATGCTGCCCCATTCCTCGTCGCCTCGCATCACGCGCCCTCCTGCCGCCGCACTAGCTGACTATCCGTCAGATTAGCGGTAGCCTCTGCCGCTGTCAGCAGGGGCGACGGTGCGGGAGGTCAGCGGATGGCAACGCTCAAGGACGCGACGGCGATAGCCGGGATCGGGCAGACGGCGTTCGCGAAACGGCTCCCCGAGTCGGAGAAGACCCTCGCCTGCCGGGCGATCCTGGCGGCCCTCGACGACGCGGGCATCGCCCCCGCCGAGGTCGACGGCTTCGCCTCGTACACGATGGAGGAGACCGACGAGGTGGAGGTCGCCAAGGCGATCGGCGCCGGGGACGTCACCTTCTTCTCCAAGGTCGGTTACGGCGGCGGCGGTTCCTGCGCCACGCTCGCCCACCTCGCCGCCGCCGTCGCCACCGGACAGGCGAGCGTCGGCGTGGCCTGGCGGTCGCGCAAACGCGGCTCCGGGCCCCGGCCGTGGAAGAACACCGCCGTCCAGCTCCCCACGCCCGCCCAGTGGACCCGCCCCTACGGACTGCTGCGGCCCGCCGACGAGATCGGCATGCTGGCCCGGCGCTACATGCACGAGTACGGGACCACCCGCGACCATCTCTTCAACGTGGCGCTCGCCTGCCGCAACCGGGCCAACCAGAACCCGGCCGCCATCATGTACGACCGCCCGCTGACCCGCGAGATGTACATGACCTCCCGCTGGATCAGCGAACCCCTCTGCCTCTTCGACAACTGCCTGGAGACCGACGGGGCGTTGGCCTGCGTGATCGTCTCCGCCGAACGCGCCCGCGACTGCCGGCGGAAGCCCGTCTACCTCCACTCCGTCGCCCAGGGACTGCCCGCCCAGCACCACGGGATGGTCAACTACTGGAACGACGACCCGCTGACCGGCCCCGCCTGGACCGCCGCCCGACAGCTGTGGAAGCAGGCCGACTTCGGGCCCGACGACGTCGATGTGGCGCAGATCTACGACGCGTTCACCCCGCTCGTCCCGCTCTCCCTGGAGGGCTACGGCTTCTGCGGGCGCGGTGAGGGCGGCGCGTTCACCGAGGGCGGGGCGCTGGAGAGCGGCGGGCGGCTCCCCATCAACACCGGGGGCGGCGGACTCAGCGAGGCGTACGTCCATGGCTTCAACCTCATCACCGAGGGCGTGAAACAACTGCGTGGCACCTCCACCGCCCAGGTTCCCGACGCGGCCACCTGTCTGGTCACCGCCGGTGAGGGCGTACCGACGTCGGCCGTACTGCTGAGGAGTTGAGGACATGGCCGTGAACGATTCCCTGCTGCTTCCCGTCCCCGACGAGGACGGCGCACCCTTCTGGGAGTACGCCGCACGCGGCGAACTGCGCGTACAGGCCTGCGCCTCCCCCGCCTGCGGCGAACTGCGCTTCCCGCCCCGGCCCTGCTGCCCGCACTGCGGGTCCTTCGAGAGCGAGTGGCGGGAGATGAGCGGGCGCGGCCGGCTCTGGTCGTACGTCGTCCCGCATCCGCCGCTGCTCCCCGCCTACGCCGAACATGCCCCGTACAACGCGGTGTTGGTCGAGCTGTCGGAGGCCCCGCACATCCGGCTGGCCGGGAACGTCGTCGCCGCCCCGGACGCCCCGCTGAACTCGGTGGATCCGGCGCGGCTGCGGATCGGGGCTCCGGTGCGGGCCGCGTTCTGCCCGGTGGGGCCCGGCGGCGGTGTCACGCTCGTCCGCTGGCTCCTGGAGCGGTGAGCGGATGGCCCTGCGCTTCGAGCGGGACGAGGGGACGGGGGTCGCGCTCGTCATCCTGGACCGACCGGCGAAACTCAACGCGATCGACCTGGAGACGGCCGCGGAACTCGCCGCGCTCTGGCGGGAGTTGCGGTACGACGAGTCGGTGCGGGCGGTCGTCCTCACCGGGTCCGGGACGCGTGCCTTCTGTACGGGGATCGACCGGGGCGTCACCGTACCGCAGCCCCCGTCCCCGTACGCCGTCGACGATCCCCTCCTGCGGATCGGCCCCAAGGCGAACGATCTGTGGAAGCCCGTGATCGCGGCGGTGGAGGGGATGGCGTGCGGCGGGGCGTTCTATCTGCTGGGCGAGGCGGAGTTCGTGGTCGCGTCCCGGGAGGCGACCTTCTTCGACCCGCACACGACGTACGGGATGGTCTCGGCGTACGAGGCCATCGCGATGGCCCAGCGCATGCCGTTCGGGGAGGTCGCCCGGATGTCGCTGATGGGCACGGCGGAACGGCTGAGCGCCGGACGGGCGTACGAAATCGGGCTGGTCAGCGAGGTGACGGAGCCGGGCGGCGCGGTGGCGGCGGCAATGCGGTCGGCGACGGTGATCGCCCGCTACCCGACGGAGGCGGTGCAGGGCACGGTCCGGGCGGTGTGGTCCGCGAAGGAGGCGGCCAGGACCCAGGCGATGTCCCAGGCCCCGGCGCTGATCGCCCTGGGCAATCTGCCCCCGGAGCGGCAGGCGGAGCTGTTCGAGGGGCGGGGCGGGGGTGGGGAGCCGCGGGTGCGGTGAGCACCCTGTCCCCTGCCCTTGCCCTCCCCTGGCCTGAGGGCCGGAGCCGGGTCAGACCGCCTCGGCGGTCACGACGCAGCGCTTCACCCGGGACACCTTGCCGGGGCTCTCCATCCGCACCGTGAGGGTGTCCACCTCGTCGACGTCGAGGATCGTGGTGGCCTCGGCCGTGTCCACGGTGTTGCCCAGGCCGTCGACGAACCGCACGTCGATCTCGTACGCCTGCGTGCCCGGGTAGTTCGACCGCACCTCGACCAGCGACGAGGTGACCGCCTTGCGCTTGCCCTTGCGCGGCACGGCGCAGCGGATCACCCGGACGGCGGGGGCGTCGGACGCGGTGGGCGTCGGGGTTCCGTAGGAGCCGGACGAGCCGGAGGAGGACGAGGAGTCGTCGTAGTCGTCGTTGTAGTCCGTGTCGCGGTAGCCGTTGTTGCTCTTCTTCGAGCTGGAGCAGCCGCCGCCCGAGCTGCTGCTCTTGCCGCTCTTGCCCTTGCCGCCGCTGGTGGAGGTGGAGAACCCGGTGAGCGCGAGCACCACCACGACCAGGACCGCCGCGAGCTTCGTCTGTCGCCGCATCATGGATGCAGCCCCCCTTGAGTTTCGTTGCCGGTACGTCGCGCCGATGGCGTGCGTCGTCACCCTCAGCATGCCGCACGCGACCCCATGTCCAAGTCATGACCCTGTCACGGTCCCGTCATCGTCCGCGTGGCGGGGGTGACCGTCCCGGCGTAGCGTCGGCTGCGGGGGATGCCCGTGTACGCGGGACGACGCGCCCTGGAGGCTGACGATGATCCGCAACGTCCTCGGCTCCCTCGTCGCCCTGGCCGGGGCGGCCTCGGCCGTGCTGAGCCCGTTCCGCGACTGGTACGCCGGGCGGGCGGGGCAGGACTACCGGGTGGAGGACCTCTTCGGAGGCATCACCGCCGCGGAGTCGGGGGTACTGGTCTCGATGCTGCTGCCGTTCCTCGCCGCGGCGCTGCTGGTGATCGTGGGCGTGGTGCTCCGCTCGCGGCTCGTGGTCGCCGTCGCGGGTCTGGTGGTGCTGGGCTTCACGATCCTGTGGATGGTCCGCCAGGGGCAGGCCGCGGGGTCGCTGGTGGTGGCCGGGGACGGGTCCGGGCTCCAGGTGGGCGTGGTGAACGCGTTGGCGGGCGGGCTGTTGATGCTGATCGGGGCGTTGCTGATGAGTGGGCGTGGCCGGCGGAGCCGGCGGGAGCGGGAGCCGGTGGAGCCGTATGCCGCGCCGGGGGCGGATCAGGTGGACACCTGGCCGCCGACGCAGGAGCCGGGGATGTCCGTGCAGACGTCGCCGTGGCCGGAGCCGGAGGTGGACCCGTACACGGGGCCCGACCCCCGTGACCCCCGTACGCGGTCCTATCCCCAGGTGCCGCCGAGGGAGGCCGACCCCCGAGACCCGGTACACCCGCCGCACCCGCACCGGCCGCCGCAGGGATGACGGCCACCCGTCGAGGGTTCCGTCCTCAAACGCCGGACGGGCTGGGTGGGTGTGCGCCGGGCGGGCTGAAATCAAGCCCGTCCGGCGCTTGAGGACATCCTTCGAGCCCGTCCGGCGCTTGAGGACAGAACCCGGATCAGGTCCGGGCCCTGTTCCCCGTGCCCGTTCCCTTCAGCGCGTCCAGCGCGTACACGCAGCGGTCCTTGCTGCAGGCGTAGACCACGCCCGCCTGCGCCACGGGCGACCCCGTGATCTCGCCCCCCGTCGCGAGCTTCCAGCGCAGCTGGCCGCCCGCCGCGTCCAGGGTGTAGAGCACGTGGTCCGCCGAGCCGAAGTGGACGCGGCCGTCCGCCACCACCGGGGAGCCCACCACGTCGCCGCCCGCCGCGAAGCGCCACTTCGGGGTGCCGGTGACCGCGTCCAGGGTGTACAGCGCGCTGCCGCTGCCGACGTGCACGTTGCCCACCGCGACCAGCACCGGTTCGATGGAGGAGCGGGCCTCCGTGGCGATCCGCCAGCGGTCCTTGCCGGTCGTCGCGTCCAGCGCGTACACCGTGCCGAGGTAGTCCGCGAGGTATACCCCGCCGCCGGTCACCGCCGGACCCGGCGCGAACGCGGGCGGCGAGAGGAAGACCGCGGGCGATTCGAAGTGCCAGCGCACCCGGCCGGAGCCGGTCTCCACCGCCAGCACCCGGGTGCCCGCCGCGATGTAGACGTAGCCGTCGGGGGCCGGAGTGACCCGGACGGGGACGCCGCCGCAGGAGGCCGCGTCGCCGATCGGGTACGACCAGCGCTCGATGCCCGTACGGGCGTCCAGCGCGCGCAACCGGGCGTCCTGCCAGACGTACACCGTGCCGTCGTGGATGACCGGGCCGGCCTCCGCCGTCTCGAAGTCGCTCTGCGCACCGGTGACTTCCCACAGCTTCTCGCCGTTGGACGCCTCCCAGCCCTGGACGCCGCCGCCCCGGGTCGCGGTCAGGACCGTGCCCCGGTCGGCCTTGAGGGCGTACACCCAGGCGTCGGTCGCCAGCCGCCACTGCTCGGCGCCGGTCGTGGCGTCCAGCGCGTACAGCGAGGGGCCGTCCGAGGCGTGGATCCTGCCGCCCTCGACGGCCATCGCCCAGGCCACGTCCCGGGTCTTGAACTGGCGTCGGCCGTTGCCCACGTCCAGCGCGTGGACCTCGAAGGACGTCACGTACAGCAGGTCGCCGGAGACGACGGGAGTGCCCCACACGTCGTTGGACATGCGGAAGCGCCAGGGCCGCCAGCGGTCGGGGGCGGGTGCCGCACCGTCCGGGGCGGCGGCCGGGGCCGGGACGGGTGCGGTGGGGGCCGTGACCGCCGACGAACCGTTCACTCCGGCGGGCGGCCGGACCCAGCCGGTCGCGGCGGCCGGGTGTGCGGCGGCGGCCCCGCGCCCCTCCCCCGCACGCGGACCGGGGCCGATCGGCACCTTTGCGCCGGGCAGTTGGACGGGCCCGCCGTCGGGGGCGGCGGAACGGCCCCCGGCCGGGCCGGACGCGCCGGACAGCGGCGAGGGCGAGGACAGCGGGGAGGGCGAACGCAGATCCGCCCCGCTGCGCCAGGCCGTGTCCCGCTCCGGAGCCCTGGGGGGCTGCCGCGGCGGGGGCGGGGGCGCCGCGGGGGCGGGCGGCGCGGTGCGCCCGCCGCCCCTGCGCCGCTCGATCATCGCGGTGGCCAGGGACGGCAGCCAGGCCGAGGCCGTGCCGCTGTCGTCGCTGCCGGAGGCGAAGAGGTGCGGGGCGAGCTGGGCCTGGAGGTCGGCGGGGCTCGGCCGCTGGGTGGCGTCCATCTGCATGCAGGACTCGATCAGCGGCCGCAGGTCGTCGGGGAGCCCCTCGGTGTCGGGGCCTTCGCGCAGCAGCATGAACACCGTCTCGACCGGGTTGGCCCCGTGGAAGGGGGCGTGCCCGGTGGCGGCGAAGACGAGCGTGGAGCCCAGGGAGAAGATGTCGCTGGCCCCGGTGACGCTGCGGGAGTCCCGGGCCTGCTCGGGCGACATGTACGCGGGTGTGCCGACGGCGACGTTCGTCATGGTCAGCCGGGTGTTGGAGACGCCGGACGCGATGCCGAAGTCGATCACCCGGGGGCCGTCCTCGACGACGAGGACGTTGGACGGCTTCAGGTCGCGGTGGACGAGGCCCGCGCCGTGGATGGACTGGAGGGCCTCGGCGATGCCGGCGGCCAGCCAGCGCACCGCCTGGGTCGGCATGGGACCGCACTCGTTCACTATCTCTTCGAGCGAGGGTGCGGGCACATAGGCGGTGGCGAGCCAGGGCACGGCGGCCCGCGGGTCGGCGTCGACCACGGCGGCGGTGTAGAAGCCGCTGACCGCACGGGCGGCCTCGACCTCGCGGGTGAAGCGGACCCGGAAGAGCTGGTCCTCGGCGAGTTCGGTCCGCACCGTCTTGATCGCCACCCGTCGGCCGGACGCCGACCGCGCGAGATAGACCAGCCCCATGCCGCCGGCCCCGAGCCGTCCCAGCACCTCGAACGGGCCGATCCGTCTCGGGTCGTGCTGCGTCAGCTGCTCCACCACTTGCCTGCCACCTCCCCGTAAACGGACCTCGGCGACGAAGTCCGCGAATTACCGCCCGGTCTGGTCCCGCACTGCGCAGCGCGCCCTGTGCAGGGTCTCACCACTGGGCATCACCTGGCGGTACGCACCCCGATTCTTCCTGGCCCGGGCCCCGGTTGCGAACCCGGGGGCGGATGGGGGTGTCTCATGTCACTTCGGGCGGTATCCCCCCACACCGGGGTGCGGAAGGGGGCCGACGGGTACGGAAGCCGGGGTTACGGACGCGGCTCGCCGGGCTCCAGCACGGCGAAGGCGGCCCCCTGGTCGTCGTGCAGCACGGCCATCCGCCCGTAGGGGATGTCGAAGGGCGGCTGGGCCACCCGGCCGCCGAGCCGTACGGCGAGTTCGGCGGCGGCGTCGCAGTCGGCGACGGCGAAGTAGACGAGGAAGTAGCTCGGCATCTCGGCCGGGAACGCGTCCGTGATGACGCTGCGTCCGCCGACAGCGGTGTCCGGGCCCGGTTCGACGCCCTCGGGGGACCACATCCGGAAGTCGACCAGCGCCTCGGAGTCGCCGGAGACGTCGTGGCCCGCCTCGTCCAGGTCGGTGCCGTGGAAGCCGAAGACCTTCTCGTAGAAGGGGTCCACCCGGTCCGGCTGCCGGGTGTAGACCTCGGTCCAGCAGAAGGAGGCGGGGTGGTTCTGCTTCTCGAAGCCCGCGCGTTCCTCCGGCTGCCAGAGCCCGAAGACGGCGCCCCCGGGGTCGGCCGCCTGCGCCACGATCCCGGCGCGCCCCGCCCGTACGGGGTCGGTGATGATCTGGCCGCCGTGTTCGCGGATCGCGGCGACGGTGGCCCGGATGTCGTCGGTGGCGAAGTAGACGCCCCAGGCCGTGGGCATCCGGCCGTCCTTCTTGGCGGCGAGGGCGGCGACGAGGCGGCCGTCGCTGAGCGCGTCCGCGAAGGGCATGCCGTCGCCGGCCCGGAAGGTCCAGCCGAAGAGCCCGCCGTAGAAGCGTTTGCCCGCTTCGAGGTCGGAGAGCTGCACGTCCGCCCAGCACGGCGCGGAATGCGCGAATGCGGCCATGGGACCGGGTCCTTCCGTAGCAGTGACGCCCGTCACAGTCAACGTAACGTCGCGTCCGGCCCCGCGCGCCCCGGACGCACCTAAAGGAAACCTTTGACCGATTGATGAAGGGCACTCTCACCATGTGGACGAAAGTTGTCCACCGAAGTTGTCCACAGGCTGTTGATAACATTTACTCCGGCTGCGAGCCTGACCTCACCCCGGCCTCACCCCGGCCGCGCTCCGGGCTCCGAGCCCTCGCGCACGGCGGCCGAAAAACGCCGCTCATCGCCGCTGCGCACCCCGCCGGTCCTGCGGCGTTCCCCATTTGCAGTCGGCCGAATCGCGCTCCCATCACCCCTCGGTAAGCTGACGGCATGACAGGACAAGTACGCACCGTCGACGGCCGCGTGGCCGGTCGACGCGGTCAGGCGACGCGGCAGAAGCTGCTCGACTGCCTCAGCGAGATGCTCAGCTCCTCGCCGTACCGGGACGTCAAAGTCATCGACGTCGCCCGGAAGGCCGGGACTTCACCCGCGACTTTCTACCAGTACTTCCCCGACGTGGAGGGCGCCGTCCTCGAAATCGCCGAGGAGGTCGCCAAGGAGGGCGCCGGACTGACCGAACTGGTCGCCGGACGCTCCTGGGTCGGCAAGGCCGGCTGGACCACCTCCGAACAACTCGTCGAGGGATTCCTCGACTTCTGGCGGCACAACGACGCGATCCTCCGCGTGATCGACCTCGGAGCGGCCGAGGGGGACAAGCGGTTCTACAAGATCCGTATGAAGATCCTGAACTCGGTCACCAACTCCCTCACGGATTCCGTGAAGGAGCTCCAGAGCAAGGGCAAGGTCGACAAGGACATCAGTCCGGCGGCGATGGCGGGCTCCCTGGTGGCGATGCTGGCCGCGGTCGCCTCGCACCAGAAGGGTTTCACCACCTGGGGTGTGAAGCAGGCCGAACTGCGGCCGAACCTCGCCCTGTTGGTGCACCTCGGCATCACCGGCAAGAAGCCGACGAAGTAGGCGGCCCGGGGCACCGGAGGCCGACCGGCCCCGGACGCCCCACGCCACCGGGCGGGCACCCGCCCACCCGGACGCCCCACGTCCTGTCTCACCGACGGCGGACCACCCACGCGCCCCTGCGGGTGGTCCGCCGTCGGCGTTCCCGGAGGAGGGGCCGCGCCGGGGACCGCCCTGCCCCGTTCCCGGAGGAGCCGCCGGGGCCCCCTGCCCGCCGCTACCGCCGCTCCAGCCGGAACAGTCGGATCTGCCGCTCCAGCCGCCGCTGGTACGCCGCGTACGGCGGCCAGAACGCGAGTGCGGCCTCCCATACCCGCTCCCGGTCCTCGCCCTCCAGCAGGCTCGCGCGCACCGGGATGTCCCGGCCGCGCCAGTTGATGACGGCCTCGCCCCCGCGGGCCAGCAGATTCGCGGTCCAGGCGGGGTGACCCGGGCGCCCGAAGTTGCTGCCGACCAGGATCCAGCTGCCCTCCACCTCGCCCTCCGGCATGCAGGCCAGCGGCGTGGTCCTCGGCCGGCCCGTGCGCGCCCCCGGCACCGTGAGGACGAGCCCCGGCAGCATCCGGGCACTGAGCAGCACCTTGCCCCGGGTGAGCCGGTGCACGGCCCGGTCCAGGGCGGGGACCACGTGCGGGGCGATCCGCCCGAAGGCGCGGGTCGAGGAGACCTTCTGGACCAGACGCACACCACGGGCGGGTACGGGGGCGCGGGAGCGGGAGTGGTCCATCAGACGCCTGCCCCGTACGCGATGCCGACGGGCGGCCGGGGCGCGGCGGCGGTCCCGAAGAGTCCGGCCCGCCGCGCCGCGTGGTCGCGCAGCCGGTGGACCGGGCCGAAGAGCAGTTCGTCGCCCGCCGCCCGCTTCAGATACCGGTGCGCCTCGTGCTCCCAGGTGAAGCCGATGCCGCCGTGCAGCTGGACGGCCTCACCGGTGGTGATCCGGGCCGCCTCCAGGGCCTGGGCGAGCGCGAGGGGTCCGGCCTCCGGGTCCCGGGCGGCGTGGTACGCGGCGGAGCGGGCCGCCTCGACGCGTACGTAGAGGTCGGCGAGGCGGTGCTTGACGGCCTGGAACGAACCGACGGCCCTGCCGAACTGCTCGCGCGCCTTCACGTACTCCACGGTGCGCTCCAGGGCGCTCGCCGCCGTCCCGACCGCCTCGGCGGCGAGGATCGCGGCGGCCGTGCGTCCGGCGGCGGCGAGCGCGGCGGCCGCGTCGGCGGTGTCGTCCGCGCCGAGGAGCTCGGCCGGGGTGTCGCGCAGCTCGACGCGGGCCAGCGGGCGGGTCTCGTCGAGCGCGGTGAGCCGGGTGCGTGCCAGCCCCGCCGCTCCGGAGTCGACCAGGAACAGGAGCGTACGGCTGCGCGGGTAGCCCCCGGCGTGGGCGGCGACCAGGAGTAGCCCCGCGCTGTGCCCGTCCAGGACCCGGTCGGCCTCCCCGTAGAGCCGTCGGCCGCCGTCCTCCCCGGGCCCGCGGGCCTGGATGCCGCCGGCCCGGCCGCCGCCCGCCCAGGCCCCGTCGGCGTTGTCACCGGTGAGGCCGAGGGCGATGGCGAGCGAGCCGCCGGGGACGGCGAGGGCGGCGGTCAGGGTTCCCCCGGCGATCCGGGGCAGCAGGGCGGCCCGCTGGTCCGGGGTGCCGAGAGCGGCGATCAGGGGTGCGGCGAGGGCGGCCGTGGCGAGCAGCGGTGTGGGCAGCAGCGCGCGCCCGGTCTCCTCGCAGGCGAGGGCCAGCTCGGTGGCCGTGCACCCGGCCCCGCCGTACTCCTCCGCGACGGCGAGGCCCGGCAGCCCGAGCTCCCCGGCGAGCCTGCGCCACAGGGCGGGGTCGTAGCCCTCGGCGGTGCGCACGGCGGCGGGGATCGCGTCGGGGCCCGCGCTCCGGGCGAGCAGTTCGCGCAGGGTGCGGCGGATCTCGTGCTGTTCCGCGGTGAAGGCGGCGTCCATCTGCGGGCTCCTTCCACCCAGGGGCCGACGGCCAGCCCCGGATCTGACGATCCGTCATGTTAGGTGCGAGGGGCGGTAATTCCCAGAGTCCCGCACACCCGTGGACGGGGGAAGCCGTCGTGCGCGAACGGTTGCGGCGACCACCACTATCTGATGTACCGTCAGATTCATGGCCCCAGCCCCGGCTTCCCACGACCCCGCTTCCCCAGCCCCGGCTTCCCCCGACCCGGCTCCCCCCGGCCCGGCTTCCTCCCGCCAGGCATCCGCCGCCCCGAACCGCTCCGCCCCGGCCGCCTCCCGCCGTCCGCGCAAGGTCGCCGTCGTCGGCGTGGCGCTCGCGGACTGCGGCCGTGTCGACGACGCCACTCCGTACGCCCTGCACGCCCAGGCCGCCCGCCGCGCCCTCGCCGACTCCGGCCTCGACCGCTCGGTCGTCGACGGCTTCGCCTCGGCCGGGCTCGGGACACTCGCCCCGGTGGAGGTCGCCGAGTATCTGGGGCTGCGGCCCACCTGGGTCGACTCCACGGCGGTGGGCGGCGCCACCTGGGAAGTCATGGCCGCCCACGCTGCGGACGCCATCGCCGCGGGCCGGGCCCGTGCCGTGCTCCTGGTGTACGGATCGACGGCGCGGGCCGACATCAAGGCGGGCCGCCGCACCTCGAACCTGTCGTTCGGGGCGCGGGGGCCGGCGCAGTTCGAAGTGCCGTACGGGCACTCGCTGATCGCCAAGTACGCCATGGCCGCCCGCCGCCACATGCACGAGTACGGCACGACGCTGGAACAGCTCGCCGAGGTGGCGGTGACGGCACGGGCGAACGCGGCGGCGAACCCGGAGGCGATGTTCCGGGACCCGATCACGGTCGACGACGTCCTCTCCGGCCCGATGATCGCGGACCCGTTCACCAAGCTGCACTGCTGCATCCGCAGCGACGGGGGCTGCGCGGTGCTGCTGGCCGCCGAGGAGTACGTACCCGACACGGCGAAAGGGCCCGTCTGGATCCTGGGGACCGGGGAGCACGTCTCGCACTCCACGATGTCCGAGTGGGAGGACTTCACGGTCTCGCCCGCCGCCGTCTCCGGCCGCCTGGCCTTCGAACGGGCCGGGGTGCGGCCCGCCGACATCGACCTGGCCGAGATCTACGACGCGTTCACGTACATGACGCTGGTGACCCTGGAGGACCTGGGCTTCTGCGCGAAGGGCGAGGGCGGCGCGTTCGTCGAGAAGGGCCGCACCGGGCTGCGCGGCGAGCTCCCGGTGAACACGGACGGCGGCGGCCTGTCCGCCTGCCACCCCGGGATGCGGGGGCTGTTCCTGCTGGTGGAGGCGGTACGGCAACTGCGCGGCGAGGCCGGCGAGCGCCAGGTGCGCCGGCCGGGGGGCGGACGCCCGGAGCTGGCGGTGGCCTCGGGGACGGGCGGCTGGTTCTGCTCGTCGGGGACGGTGGTGCTGGGGCGGGGGTGAGTGACCCGGCACAGCGGGGGTGAGTGACCCGGCACGGGGGTGTCGCCGCGGTGGCCGGTGGGCCTGGTGGGGCATGGGATCCAATGGACCCATGACAGACGAAAGCGCCGCCGCACGGCCTCCCTCCCCCGGCTTCCGCGACCTCCTGCATGCCCAGCGCGTCTGGGACATCGAGCTGCCGTCCTTCGATCCGGCGTCTGCCCCGCCCACCCCGGTCCCCCTCTTCCACACCTGGTTCGCCGAGGCCGTGGCCGCCGGGCAGGCCGAGCCGCACACGATGAGCCTCGCCACCGCCGACGCCGAGGGGCTGCCCGACGTACGGACGCTGATGCTGCACGACGCGGACGAGCGGGGCTGGCACTTCGCCACCCACGCCACCAGCGCCAAGGGCCACCAGCTCGCCGTCCGCCCGCACGCCGCGCTCGGCTTCTACTGGCCCGCGCGGGGTCGGCAGGTACGGGTCCGGGGACCCGTCGTCCGCTGCACGCCCGCCGAGAGCCACGCCGACCTGCACGCCCGGTCCACGGGAGCGCTCGCCGCCGCGCTGACCGGGGCGCAGAGCGAGGTCGTGGGCTCCGTGGCGGAGCTGCACCGGGCGGCGGACGCGGCCTGGGACCGGGCCCGGGCGGAACCGGACACGGAGGCTCCGACCTGGACCCGGTACGTGGTCGAACCGGCCGAGGTCGAGTTCTTCCAGGGCGACGCCAGGCGCCGGCACATCCGGCTGCGCTACCGGCGCCAGGAGGACGGCGACTGGGCGCGCGAGCTGCTCTGGCCGTGACCGGCGCGGGGCCCCCGAGCCGTTCCGCCGCGACCGGTGCGCGGCCCGAGCCCGTTCCGCCGCCGACCGGTGCGGGCGGCCCCCGAGCCGTCCGCCCCGCGACCGGTGCAGACAGCACCTTTATCCGGTTCTCACCGTAAAGGGGCACTATGGGAGTCAGGTGAGAGGTGAGCTGTTGGGAGGCACCGATGCCACGAGCCCGTTCGCGCTACGCCCCCGACCGGGGCCTGACCGGTCGCATGGTCACCACCATGTTCCTGATCGGTCTGCTGTACGTCGTCTTCGTGGGCGTGCTCCTCGCGGCCCTGCGCGGTTCCTGGCCGATCATCCTGATCATCACGGGCGGCCTCTTCATCGCCCAGTTCTGGTTCAGCGACCGCATCGCCGCGTACGGCATGGGGGCCCGCGAGGTCACCCCCGAGCAGGCCCCCGAGCTCCACGGCACCATCGACCGGATCTGTGCGCTGGCGGACATGCCGAAGCCCAAGGTGGCCATCGCCGAGAGCGACGTACCGAACGCGTTCGCCACCGGCCGGAGCGAGAAGACGGCCCTGGTCTGCGCGACGACGGGCCTGCTGCGCAGACTGGAGCCGGAGGAGCTGGAGGGCGTCCTCGCCCACGAGATGTCGCACGTCGCGCACCGGGACGTGGCCGTCATGACGATCGCCTCGTTCCTCGGGGTGCTGGCGGGCATCGTCACCCGTATCGCCCTGTGGGGCGGGTTCGCCCGCAGCAGGCCCGGCAACGACCCGGCGGGCATCCTGCTGCTCCTGATCCCGCTGATCAGCGCCGTCGTGTACGCGATCAGCTTCCTGCTGACCCGGCTGCTCTCCCGCTACCGCGAGCTGTCCGCCGACCGGGCCGCCGCCCTGCTCACCGGCCGGCCCTCCGCGCTCGCCTCCGCCCTGACGAAGGTCAGCGGGCAGATGGCCCGCATCCCGACCGAGGACCTGCGGAAGGCGGAGCCGTACAACGCGTTCTACTTCATGCCGGCGTTCTCCGCGAAGGAGAGCCTGGGCCGGCTGTTCTCCTCCCATCCGACGCTGGAGCAGCGCCTGGACCAGCTCTCCCGCATCTCCGCCGACCTGTCCCGCTGACGCAGACAAGAGGAGTGACGCCCGTGGGCCTGCTCGACGCGATCCTCGGCCGGAGCAAACCGGTCCGCCCCGACCTCGACCAGCTCTTCGCCGTCCCCTCCGCCGCCCTCACCCTCCAGGCCGCCGCCGGCTTCACCCCGACCGGCCTGGGCTCGGTGTGCTTCGCGGGCGTGGAGGGCGGCGGCTTCGCCCGGCTCCAGGAGGGCGTACGCGAACTGCTGGACGCGGACACGGAGCGCGGCGGCATCCCGGTGGAGTTCAGCCGGGACGCGTACGGCTACACCTGGCTGCTCGCCCGCCACCCGGCCGACGACTCCGCCGCCCTGGTCAACGACCTCCACGCGGTCAACACCCTGCTCCAGGACGGCGGATTCGGCCCGCACCTGCTGTGCTCGCTGATCGGCTTCCGGGACGCGGAGGCCGCGGAGGGCGCGGAGGGGCGGTCGCTGGCGCTGGTCTACCTCTACAAGCGCGGCACGTTCTACCCGTTCGCCCCGCTCCCCGGCGAGGCCGAGAAGCGGGACAACCAACTGGAGCTCCAGGTGCGGGGCGTCCTCGGGGACGACCTCCGGGTGGAGAAGGACCTGTCCCGGTGGTTCCCGGTGTGGGGCGCGCCGGGGTTGTGATCAGTCCGTCGCGACCGCCATCCGGCTTCGGGGGCCCTCAGCCCGCGGCGGGCCGGAAGACCGGTACGGCCTCCCCGCCGTCCCCCCTCCCCTCCCGGAACGTGACCGTCAGCCGCCGTCCGATGCGGAGGTCGGCGTGCGCGCACTCCACGATCTCCGTCATCATCCGGGGGCCCTCGGCGAGGTCGACGACGGCCGCGACGTACGGGACGCGGGAGCCGAAGGGCGGCAGGTCGTTGCGGTGGACGACGGACCAGGTGTAGAGGGTCGCCTCCCCGCTCGCGCGCTGCCACCCGACGTCCTCGCTCCAGCAGTACGGGCAGAACTCACGCGGGTAGTGATGGGCCCGGCCGCACCCGCCGCAGCGGCGCAGGAGCAGGTGTCCCTCCGCCGCCGCGTCCCAGTAGGGGCGGGTGAAGGCGTCCGGCTCGGGGAGGTCGAAGCGCGGGAGCGCCGCGCGCCGCGGGGTCACGGGAACAGTCCGAGGGCGGAGTCCAGGGACCAGGTCTGCCAGGCCATGGCGAACAGGGCCACCAGGGAGATCAGCGCCATCATCGCGTTCTGTCCCTGCTCGGCCCAGTCGTGGATCATCAGGACCAGGTAGAGCAGGTTGAGGAGCAGGCCGGCGACGAGGGCGACCGGGGTCAGAAATCCCGCCACCAGGCCGAGACCGAGGGCGAGTTCCGCGTAGACGACGAGGTACGCCATCACCTTCGGGCGCGGTTCGACGACCCGCCGGAAGCCCGTGCGCACCACTCCCCAGCGATGCTTGCCCGCGACGTCCGCCGCCCAGGCGATGCCCGTGCCGCGCTCGAACCAGCCCTTCTTGTCCTTGTGCCGCCAGCTCTCCAGCCACCACAGGCCGAGGCCTATGCGCAGGACGGCGAGCCATTCGGCGCCGCTGAGCCAGATCGTCCGCATCGGGCCTCCGGAGAAATGTTTCTGACGGTACGTCAGTTCAGCGGACATGGGGGCCCGGCGCAAGGGGGAGGGCGAGGTTCGGCCTCCACCCCGGACACCGCCCCCGCACCCGCACCCGGCGTCCAGGCGTGGCACGTGCCGGGAGCATGTGGGGGCGCCGCTCGGCGCCGGCCGTGACACGCGGCGCGGACGGCCCGGTCTCGGGATTCCGAGACGTAGTACGCCGTAAATCCGGCCACCGGGCCCCCTCGGCGTTTCGCCGCCCGACCGGTTGGAAACTGACCAACCAGCCTGCAGAGGAGGCCCCTTGCTGGTTCTGCTGGATCATCCAGTGCCGACCTCCGTCGAGCCGCTGCTGAGCGGCGCCCACGTACTGCACCGCCCCACGCTGGGGGCTCGGCCGGGTGCCCTCCGCGGTCGGGCGCTGGCCCGGGACCGGCCGGACGTCCTGCTCACCCGGTCCATGCCCGCGGCCGCCGAGACGGCCGCCTGGGGTGCGGCGGCGGGAGAGCGCCCTCTCGTCGTCGTCCTCCTGGACCGGGCAGCCGGACCGGGCGGAACACGAAGGAGCACCGCGCGCGCCCGCCGCCCGTCCGCCCGCCGATTACCCGGGGCCGGACCGGCCGGATCCCGATTACGCGTGACCGCGTGCCCGTCGGCCGGGGCGGCCGAGCCTCCGGCGGACCTCTACGCACGGGCGCTCGCCACGGCCGAACGCCGCTTTCTGGCCGAGCGGGTCGGCCCGGTGCTCGCCGGGCACCTCGGCGCCGTCCGACCGGAAGCGGCCTCGGTCGTCCTGGTGGGCGCCGGCGTGGTGAACCTGCTGACCGGGCTGCGGCTGCTCCGGGCCGGTCACCGCGTGACCTTCTACGACAGCGGCCCCGACCCCCGGTCCGACGCGCCGTGGACATCCTTCGGATGCAGCAGGGGCGGCGGCGACGCCCGGATGTTCACGCTCACCGAGGCCGACGGCTATTTCGGGAGCCCCGGGGGCGGGCCCCCGCCCTTCGCCCAGCCGGTGAAGGACCAGGGCTGGGGCCTGGCC
Source organism: Streptomyces sp. NPDC091287 (assembly GCF_044768525.1). Lineage (NCBI taxonomy): Bacteria > Bacillati > Actinomycetota > Actinomycetes > Kitasatosporales > Streptomycetaceae > Streptomyces > Streptomyces sp. NPDC091287. The sequence goes on along the minus strand of NZ_JBIVUV010000005.1, from coordinate 209,685 downwards.
GACCTGGCCCGCCTCGGACCGGCGGAGCGGGCCTGGACCGAGGACAACGCCCGGGTGCCCGACTGGCTGGCCCGGTCCTTCACCGAGGACGTCCTCGGCTACAACCTCGCGTCCGACCGGCTGTGGCGGGAGCTCCGGCGCGACGCTCCGGAGCTGTTCGACGGAGTGGGCCTGCGGGAGGGCATCCTGCGGGTCTACAGCGATCAGGACGTGTTGGAAGCCCATGTGGCGCGTCAACGCTCCCTCCACGAACGGCACTTCGAGATCCTGTCCGCCGACCGGATCAGCGCCCGGCACCCGGCGCTGGCTGCGGCGCACCGGGCGGGGTCCTTCGTCGGCGGCATCGAGGTGAACGGGTTCACCGTGCAGGTGCACCGGTTCCTCGGCGCCGTGGCCGACGCGGCCGAGCGGGCGGGTGCGGTCTTCCACTGGGGGCGGCCGGTGGCCGCCCTCGTCCCGGGCGAGGGCGGCGCGCCGGACGGGATCAGCTGCCGCGACGGTGAGACGGTCCGCGCCGACCACTACGTCCTCTCCCCCGGCGCCTACGGGGAGGCGCTACTGCGCGGCACCGCCTCCGCCGGGCTGATCCACGGCATGGTCGGCGCCTGGCTCACCCTCCCCGATCCCGGCCGAGGGCTGAGGAACTCCCTGAAGATCACCAGGAGCGGGCACACGGCGGCCGACGCCAACGTCACCGTCACCGAGGGGCCGGACGGCGGCTCCCTCCTCACCGTCGGATCGGGCTACGGCTGGACGGGCGCCGACCCGGACAACCTCGATCCGACACAGCTCGAAGCGCTCTACGCGGCGGTCGAGGACACGGCCTCCTCCTTCTTCCCCGACGCGTTCGACGAGGCCCGCCGATCCGGCCTGCTGGAGCGGAGCAGAAGATATTGCGTGCGGCCCTGGACCGCTTCGAGCCTTCCGGTTTTCGAGACCACGAGGACCGCCGGAGGCGGGCTCCTCCTCATCACCGGCGGTCACAACACGGGCGGATTCGCCCAGGCCCCCGTGACCGCCGAGGCGGTGGCCGCGGCACTTCGCGGGGAAAGCCACCCGATGCACATCGACTATCACCCGAACCGACTCCGTATGTTCTACGGACAAAAGGATGCGAGGCTCCCCGAATGACGGACGAACAAGCCACGGCCGACACGAAAGCATGGCAGCAGCGAGGCAGTTCCTTCGGTGACGGGGTCGACGCCTACGAGACCACCCGGCCGGGATATCCCGTCGAGAGCGTCCGGTGGGTCCTGGGGACCGAACCGCGGGACGTGCTGGACCTCGGCGCGGGCACCGGCCTGCTCACCCGGGTCCTGGCCGCCGAGGGGCACCGCACCCGGGCGGTCGAGCCGGACGCCGCGATGCGCGACCGCATCACCGCCACCGCCCCCGGGGCCGTGGCCCTGGCCGGCAGCGCCGAGAGCATCCCGCTGCCCGACGCCAGCCTGGACGCGGTGCTGGTCAGCCATGCCTACCACTGGTTCGACCCCGCCCCCGCCCACGCCGAGATAGCGCGGGTACTGCGCCCCGGCGGAGTCCTGGCGACCCTCTGGAACCTCCGCGACGAAGAGGTCCCCTGGTCGGCGGATCTGTCCGGGATCCTCGCCGACGAGGACACCGGGACCGACCCGCGCACCCCCGCGGCGATCATGCTGCACGGCGCGCTGAAGGCGCTGCGGGCCCAGGACACCGCATGGCTCACCGGCTGGCTGCGCGATCCCACGTTCGGGCCGGATTTCGGAGCCGTCGAACAGGGATTCTTCCCGCACTCGGAGCCGAAGACGATCGAGTCCCTCATCACGCTCATAAAATCACGGTCGTACTACCTGACGTCCTCTCCGGACCGCCGCCGGGAAATCGAGGAACGTATACGTGAACTCGCCACCGTGCATCCGGAACTGAAAAGCGGCAACACCTTCGAGCTACCCTACGTGACGGTGGTATTCACCACGGTCCGCAACTGACGGACCGCACCGGAACACCGGAACACCGGAACACCGGAACACCGGAACACCGGAACACCGGAACACCGGGAAACCCGGAAACCTGGAATGCAAAGGAACCGGGAAGCCGGAGCCCGGGAAACCGGAAACGTCATCGCCGAAAGGGAAAACGGTGCTCTCACCCGTCGCCGCGTCCGTCTGCTCCGCACCGGACGGCGGAAAGGCACGCTGGGAAGGCTTCTTCACCGGACACCGGGTCTGGGACGGGACACGGGTCGCGGAGAGCGCCAAACGGCTTCTCGGCATGGACACAGCGGCCGTGGCGAGGGCCGCCGGCGAGGTGGTGCGGCCGTACCGGGCCCAGCCGGGCAGCACCGCCCCGTCGCTCCTGCTGCACACCACCACGCCCCTGCTCAAGGCGTTCGACGGGGACCTGGCCGCTCTGCTGAGCGGTCAGGAACCCCACGACGTGACCACGTACGTCGAAGCCCGATCGGTGTATCTGGGGACCCCCGACGACCTCACCCTGGGCCGTACCGCGCCCTGGGCCGAGGCCGCGGCGCTCCGGGGCGTCCCCGCCGTCGACATCGGCGACCTGGACCACTACTACCTGACCCATGCCCTGCTGCTGATGGCGGAGGCCCACGAGGAGCGGGCGGACACCCCCCTGCGTCACGTCATCGACTGGCTGCGCGACCGGCCCGACGCGGTGGTCCGGCTGTACGCGCTGGACGTGGAGACGCAGATCTTCCTGCTCTGGCTGCTCCGCAGGACCGGGCTGACCGAGCTGGCCACGGACGCCAACAGCCCGGCGGTCGCCACCGAGTGGAACCGGAAGAACCACATCCACCCCACGGTGGCCGCCGCCCGTGCGATGCCCGCGTCCGCGCTGGAACTGCCCCCCGAGGAACTGCTCGCCGCCGAGCAGCGGCTCGGCCGGGCCCATCAGCGGCTGGGGCTGACCGTCCCGGTCCTGCCGGGCTACACCATCGCCCGCACCGGCGTCGACCGGGACGCGTTCGTGGCCGGCGTGCTCGACGCGGCCGCCCTGCTCCGCACCCGGTACGGCCTGAGCCGGGCCGCGCTCAAGCCCGCGGACGCGGGTGACGGGGCGCGCATCGTGGGAAACCTGGACCTCGCCGACACCGGCCGGCTGGCCGCGGAGGCCCGGACCGCGCACGCGGTCGGGGACGACCACCTCCTGGAGGCCTGGGTCACCTTCCTCACCGTCTCCCTGGGCGACGAGGAGGGCGACGAGGAGGCCGCGCCGGGCTCCTCACGCACCGGAACCCCCGGGCCCGGCTCCCCGGCGGCCCGCCGCGTCCCGGTCGTGCCGTCCGGGCACATCCGCCACGGGCAGGTCGCCGAAGGGCTGACCCTCCAGATGCTGGACGGCTACTCCTGGCGGGGCAACGACTACGTCGACGAGGCCGGCTGGACCGCTCTCGGGCTGCCCCGGGACGCCTACCGGACCGTCCGCGCCGCGCTGGAGGCCGTCCGCGCGGCTTTCCAGGGCCCGGAGAGCGTCGCGGACGGCAGCCACGGGGGACTGGTCACCGGCGGCATCGACTTCGCCGTGGGCTGGCTCGGCGGCGCGTTCGGCGACCGTCTCCTCGTCGGGGCGATCGACTTCAACCTCTCCGCGCACGGCGCCGAGAGCCTGCGCACCTTCCGGGACCGCGCCCGGGAACAGGGGATCGACGAGCCGTACGCGGCCACCCGCGTCTTCCTGCCGCCGGCGGACCGGACGCTCCATCAGATGGCCGCGACGGCCCGGTCCAAGGCGGTGCCCGGCACCCTGCTGGAGGCGGTGGCCTGCGTACCGCGACGGTGGGCCATGGTCGCCGCGACCGGCGCCGAACCGGCCGTCGCCGCCGCCCGGGCCGAGGCGCTGGCAGCGGCTCTGACCGCCCCCGGCCCCCGCCCGTGATCAACCGACCCCCGCCCGTGATCAATTCGCAATCGATTTCGCTCTTGACCGAGACCCATCAACAGAGCGGACGATTACGCTCCGAACCATGCCCAACAGCCCGTCCCCCACAGGCAGTGACGCCGCCGCCCTCACCGACCGTACGGACGACCGCCCCGTCTACGTGATCGGCGGCGGCCCCGGAGGCCTCGCCGCCGCCGCCGCGCTGCGCGCCCGGGGCGTACGGACCGTGGTCCTGGAGAAGTCGGACCGCGTCGGCGCCTCCTGGCGCGGCCACTACGACCGGCTGCACCTGCACACCACGCGCCGCTGGTCGGCGCTGCCGGGGCTGCGCATGCCTCGCAGGTTCGGGCGCTGGGTGGGCCGGGACGACGTGGTGCGGTACCTGGAGAAGTACACCGAGCACCACGAGCTGGAAGTGGTCACCGGCGTCGAGGTGACAAGGATCGACCAGGCCCCCGACGGCTCCGGCCACTGGCAGCTCACAGCGACGGGCGGGCGGGTCCTGCGGGGCCGCGCGGTCGTCGTCGCCACCGGCTTCAACCACACCCCGCGCATCCCCGACTGGCCGGGCCGCGACACGTTCACGGGCGAACTGCTGCACGCGGCGGCGTACCGCGCCCCGGCCCCGTACGCCGACCGGGACGTCCTGGTCGTCGGCATCGGCAACACGGGCGCGGAGATCGCCGCGGACCTCGCGGAGGGCGGAGCTTCCCGGGTGCGCATCGCGGTCCGGACGGTCCCGCACATCGTCCGCCGCTCCACCGCGGGCTGGCCGGCCCAGGCCACCGGCATCCTGGTCCGCCGCCTCCCGGTGCGGCTCGTCGACCGCGCGGGGGCCGTGATGTGCCGGATAGCCGTGCCCGACCTGGCCGCCCAAGGCCTCCCCCGCCCCAACACCGGCCTGTACTCCCGGGTCCGCCAGGGCGCGATCCCGGTCCAGGACGTGGGGTTGATCGACGCGGTCAGGACCGGCGCGGTCACCCCGGTGGCGACGGTCGCCTCCTTCGACAAGGACACGGTGGTCCTGGCCGACGGCACCCGCCTCACCCCGGACGCCGTCATCGCCGCCACCGGCTACGACCGCGCGCTGGAGCCGCTGCTCGGCCACCTGGACGTCCTGGACGGGCGGGGCCGCCCGGTCGCCCACGGCGGACGCTCACCGAAGGGCGCCCCGGGGCTCTACTTCACCGGCTTCACCAACCCGATCAGCGGGATGCTCCGCGAAATGGCCCTGGACGCCGAGAAGATCGCGAAGAGGGTGGCCCGGGCGTCGCGCTGAGAGCCCCGCGCACCTGTGCCGCGGGGCGCGTGCCGTGGACCGGAGGGCGGGCACAGCCCCGGTCATGCTTCCGACAGGGCCGTTTCCGCCGGGTCTTCCCCGTCGGTCGTCGGGTCTTCCCCGTCGGTCGTCGGGTCTTCCCCGTCGGTCTCCGGCACGTCGCCGCCGCCGATGACGCCGACGCGCCGCAGCACGACGGCGGACACGAACGAGAGCAGCAGGGTGCACACCGCGGCGACGACCATCGCGGTGTTCATCCCGCTGGTGGCCGCTTCCTTGGCGTGGTCGAGCCAGCCGGCGGGCATCCGCTGTGCCGAGGAGACCGCGCCGGCGAGGCTGTCGCCCGCGACGTCGGCCACCTCGGACGGGACACCGGCGGGCATCGCGTCGTCGATCCGGTCGCGGTAGACCGCGGTGGCCAGGCTGCCCAGGACCGCCACACCCAGCGCGAGGCCCAGCTCCTGCACGGTCTCCGACATCGCCGAGGCCGAGCCCGCCTTCTCCGCCGGTGCGGCGCCGACCACCAGGTCCGTGCCCAGGGCCGCGATCGCCCCGAGCCCGAGGTAGACGAGGCCGAAACCGATCACCATGGGGGCGATGCCGTCCGAGGCGTCCACCAGGGCGAGCAGCACGTAACCGACCGTGGACAGCGCCAGGGTGGCCGCCACCACGATCCCCGGCGGCACCCGGCGGGCCACCAGGGGTGACCCGATCGCCGCCAGGAACATCAGCAGGGCCGGCGGCCCCATCCACAGGCCCGCCTCGACGGGAGGCAGCCCCTCGACGAACTGGAGCTGCTGGGTGATCAGCAGCATCGAGCCGCCGACGCCGACGAGGCCCACGAGCAGCACGCTCAGCGCGGCGCTGAAGGTCCGGTCGGCGAACAGGCGCACGTCCAGCAGCGGGTTCGCCGACCCGGCCTGGCGCCGGACGAACAGCACCGCGAAGACGACTCCGGTCAGCGCGGCGGCGATCGTGGATCCGTCGGGGCCGTCCTCGGCGAACCGCTTCACCGCGTAGACCACCGGCAGGATCGCGGTCAGCGAGAGCGCGACGCCGAGCAGGTCGAACGGGCCGCTCCGCGGCGCCCGGTACTCGGGGATCAGAACCGGAGCGGCCACCAGCAGCACGATCGCGACCGGAACCGCGAGGAGGAACACCGAACCCCACCAGAAGTGATCCAGCAGCACTCCGCCGACCACCGGCCCGAGCGCCATACCGAGCGCGAAGCTCGTCGCCCAGACCCCGATGGCCAGGGAGCGCTGCCGCTGATCGGCGAACATGTTGCTGATCAGGGCCAGCGTGGACGGCATCAGTGTGGCCCCGGCGATCCCCAGGGCCGCACGCGCGACGATGAGCAGCTCGGCGCTGGTGGCCCAGGCCGCCAGCACCGAGACGGCACCGAAGGCCGCGGCTCCGATCATCAGCAGCTTGCGACGGCCGATCCGGTCCCCCAGCGTGCCCATGGTGAGCAGGAAGCCGGCGATCAGGAAGCCGTAGGCGTCCATGATCCACAGCTCCTGGGTACCGGACGGCCGCAGATCCTCCGCCAGCGACGGGAGGGCCAGGTACAGCACGGTGACGTCGAGGCCCAGCAGCACGGTGGGCAGCGCGAGGACGGCCAGTCCTCCCCACTCCCGGGCACCCGCTCCGCGTACGGACGTTGTCCTCATGGCACTCCCCTGCGTTTCGCGTCTCGGCAACGTGCACGCGCCACAGTGCCGACCCCCACGCACGGTTTCCTGACGGTCGTCCGGCGCCGGGCCCGGCCATGCGGACCGGCGTTAGACTCCGGCCATGCGTTACGGGGTGCTCGGCCCACTGGCCGTCTGGGACGCCGAGGGGCGGCCGGTCAGGGTTCCCGAAGCGAAGGTCCGCGCCCTGCTGGCGAATCTGCTCGTCCACGGCGGCGGGCCGGTGCCGGCGGACCGCCTGATCGAGGACCTGTGGCCGAGCTGCCCGCCGGGCGGCTCGGCGAACACGCTCCAGACCAAGGTCTCCCAGCTGCGCCGGGTACTGGGCCGGGAACGGGTGGTCCGCGAGCCCGCCGGTTACCGGCTGCTGCTCGCGGACGACGTACGTGACGTGCGTGACGTGCGTGACGTGCGTGACGTGAACGACGTGCGTGACGTGCGTGACGTGGTTGGCACGGTCGACGCCCTGGAGTTCCAGGAGCTGGCCGAGCGCGCCCGCGCCCACCGGGAACCGGCGGTCCAGGCCGACCTGTTCGCCGAAGCGCTCGCGTTGTGGCGGGGCCCGGCCTACGCCGATGTGGCCGAGTCCCTGTTCGCCCGCGGCGAGATCACCCGGCTGGAGGAGCTGCGCCTCAACGTCGTCGAGGACCACGCCGAGGCGCGCCTCGCCCGGGGCGAACACACCGCGCTGGCGGCGGAGCTGGGGACACTCGTGGGGCGCCACCCGCTGCGCGAGCGGCTGCGCATGACCCATATGCGCGCCCTGTACCGGGCCGGGCGACAGGGCGACGCCCTGCGGAGCTTCCAGGACCTGCGGCGGCAACTCGCCGAGGAGCTCGGGGCGTCACCCGGTCCGGAAGCCGCCGCACTGCACGAGGCGATCCTGCGCCAGGAGACGCAACTGGCCACACCCGCCGTCGGATCGCTGTCGTGCCGCACCAACCTGCCCACCCCGCTCACTCCGCTGATCGGCCGGCGCGAGGCGGCCGATCGGGTCCTGGCCCGACTGGCCCCCGGCGGGAACACCCGTCTCGTCACCCTCACCGGCCTCGGCGGAGTGGGCAAGACACGGCTGGCGGTCGCCGCGGCACGCGACGCGTTCGGCCGGTTCGCCGACGGGGTGTGGCTGGTCGAACTGGCGGGGCTGGGCGCCACGTCGGCCCCGGACGACATCGCCGAACGGGTCATCACGACACTCGGGTTGTGCGACACCGCGGCGACGGAGCCGGATCTGGACGACCTGGTGGGCTGGCTCTGCCGGGCCGTGGCCGACAGGCGGTTGCTGATCCTGCTGGACAACTGCGAGCACCTCGTCGAGCCGGTCGCCGTGCTCGCGGGCGCCGTGCTGTCGGCCGTTCCCGCGGCACACCTCCTGCTCACCAGCCAGGAACCCCTCGACATCCCCGGCGAGGTGGTCCATCCGGTGCCGCCGCTGACGCTGCCGGACCACACCGATCCGCGGGCGATCGCCAAGGCCGGCGCCGTCGAACTGTTCGTGCAACGAGCAGCGGCGGCGGCGCCCGGCTTCGTCCTCGACGCGGACAACGCGGAGGCCGTCGCCACCATCTGCCGTCGCCTCGACGGTATTCCGCTCGCCCTGGAACTCGTGGCGTCCCGGCTGCGGACGCTGAGCCCGCACGAGCTCGCCGCCCGCCTGGACGACCGGTTCGCCCGGCCCGACGTCCGGGTGCGCGGACTTCCGGACCGCCAGCGGACGCTGCGGGGCATGCTCGACTGGAGCTGGCAGCTGCTCACCGAGGACGAGCGCACCGTGCTGCGACGCCTGGTCGTGCACGCCGACGGCTGCGTCATGGCGTCCGCCCAGGCGGTCTGCGCCGACGCCGGGCTGGGCGCCGGGCGGATCCCCGACCTGTTGTCCCGGCTGGTGGACCGCTCGCTGGTGGTCCGTGAGGGAGACCGGTTCCGGCTGCTGGAGTCCGTGGCCGCCTACGGCGCCGAACGGCTGGTGGAGGCCGGCGAGGAGACCGCCGTACGCGCCCGGTTCGTACGCCACTGCGCCGAGCTGGCCGAGCGGGAGAGCGAGCGGCTGCGCGGCCCGGACCAGCGGTGCGGCCTGGAGCGCCTCGACGCGGAGACCGTCAACCTGCGCCGCGCCCTGGATCTCGCGGTCGCCCAGGACACCGCCGGATACGCGGTACGGCTGGTGAACGCGCAGGCGTGGTACTGGTTCCTGCGCGGCCGGCTCACCGAGGCCCGCAGGTCGTTCCGGACGGCGCTGGCCGCCGGGGGCGAGTCCGCCCCGGCCGCGCGCGTGGCGGCACGGGCCTGGCTGGCCGGTATCGAGCTGCGCACATCGGAGCCCGGTGCGGCAGCGGCCCCGGGGGGCGGGGACCCCACCGCCGGCGTCGAGGATCCCGTGCTGAGAGCCCGGCTGCAGTGGTTCGTCGGCACCGGGCTGACCGGCGCCGGCCACCACCGCGAGGGGTGCCGGCTGGTGGCGGCGGGTCTGGCCGGGGCGCGCGCCGCCCGGGACCGCTGGGGCGAGGCCGCGGCACTGGTCGAGCTCGCGAGCCACACCCCGGGCGAGGACGCGTCCGCGGAGCTGGGCGCCGCGCTGTTCGTGGAGGCCGGCGACCGCTGGGGCCGGCTGCGGGCCACCCAGGCCCTGGCGCTCGCGGCCGAACGCGGGGGTGAGCGCGTACGGGCGGAACGGCTGCACCGGGAAGGTCTCCTGATGGCCGAGGAACTCGGTCTGTGGACGGAGGTCGTCGAGGCGCTGATCCGGCTCGGCAGGAGCGCGCTGGCGGGCGGCCTCGCCGAGCGGGCGACGGAGCTGTACGAGCGCGCGCTGTCCGTGTCGGCCGAACGCGCCCACAGCGCGGGCGAGATCCGTGCCGAGGTCGGGCTGGGACACGCGGCACGGCTCCGCGGCGACCTGGACGCCGCCGGGCACCACCTGAACCGGGCACGGGCCAAGAGCCACGCTTCGGGCCACGCCGACCGCGCCGAGGCCGCCCTCGCGGAACTGAATCCCCCGCCCCGGGCATGAGCGGCCTCCCCCACCGCTCCTCCGGGTGACGCCCGTCACTCCCCTCCCCCGGATGTCACATCCTCGGGGCCTGTTCCGTCCTGTGTGTGTAGCCACGGACGACAGCAGAGGGAGCACACCATGAACGCCCGACTCAACGCCTTCGCCAGCCCGGTCACCGGCAAGCTCGTGAAGCACCTGGTCTCGGCGGGCAAGGTCGTCGAGGGCACGACGCTGCCCGCGGCGACGCAGGAGCTGGTGAAGATCCGCGCGAGCCAGATCAACGGCTGCGGCGGCTGCCTGGACATGCACACCAAGGAGGCCGCCGCGGCCGGGGAGACCTCGCTGCGCCTGAACCTGATCGCCGCGTGGCGGGAGGCGACCGTCTTCACCGACGCCGAGCGCGCCGCGCTGGAGCTGACGGAGCAGGGCACCCGCATCGCGGACGCGGCGGGCGGGGTCCCGGACGACGTCTGGGCGAACGCCGCCAAGCACTACGACGAGGAGCAGCTCCTCGCCCTGGTCTCCCTGATCGCGCTGATCAACACCTTCAACCGGCTGAACGTCATCCTCCAGCAGCCGGCCGGCGGCTACCAGGTGGGCCAGTTCGCGTAACCGGGCGACCCGGGTCGGACCGGGGCGGACCATGTCGGCCCCGGCCTACGCCCACACCCCCGTGGCCGCGATGCGCCGCGCCCACGGTTCCAGGTCCGCCGCCTCCCGGCCGAGCACCTGGCGGACGCCGTCGGTCACCTCGGCCGAGTGGCCCGCCCGGTGCAGGGCGAACATCGCGCCCAGGGAGTCGGCGGCGGCCTCCGGCCATCCCTGGGCGAGGAGTTCCGCACGGTACGCCCCGGGGCTCAGCTCCTCGTAGCGGACGGGGCGGCCGGTCGCGCGGGCGATGGTCTCCGCGGCCCCGGCGAAGGTGAGGGCGCGGGGGCCGGTCAGTGTGTACGTGCGGCCCGCGTGGCCGTCCTCGGTGAGGACGGCCACCGCGACCGCCGCCACGTCGTCGGCGTCGACGAAGGGTTCGGGGACGTCCCCGATCGGCAGGCCGAGGCGGCCCTCGCGGAGCGGGGCCCGCCACAGGTCCTCGTCGAAGTTCTGGAAGAAGTTGTTGGGGCGCAGCAGGGTCCACTCGGCCCCGGACTCCCGGGCCGCGTCCTCCGCCGCCGCCATGCCCCGGCCGAAGCCCTCTTTCGCGTGCTCGATGCCGTGGCCGGACAGGACCACGAAGCGGCGGACCCCGGAGGCCTCGGCGCGGGTCACGAACTCACTTACGGGGGAGGGGTCGTCGGGGGCGACCAGATAGAGCGCCTCGGCCCCGGCGAGGGCGGGCTCCCAGGTGTCGGGGAGGGTCCAGTCGAACCGGACCTCGCCGGAGCGGGAGGCGGGGCGGACCGTGGTGGTTCCGGTGGTGCGCAGCCGGTCCACGACCCGGCGGCCGGTCTTGCCGGTGCCGCCGAGGACGAGGATCCCGGACGGACCGAGGTGCGTGCTCTTCGTCGTCATGGGCCCAGTCCATCGCGGCGGACCCGCCGGACCCATGGGCGTCCGTCCGCCGTGCATAGGTGAGCGTCCGGAGCACGGCCCGCTCTGCCTACAGTTGCGTCATGGACGTGTTCGACGAGCTGTTGCGGGGCGTGCGGGGCAGTGGCGCGGTGTTCGGCCGATCGGTGCTGCTCGCGCCGTGGTCGGTGCGGTTCACCGACGGGGCGTATCTGACCCTGTGCCTGCCGATGCGGGGCGGGGGTTGGATCGTGCCGGAGGGCGGCGAACCGCTGCGGGTGGAGGTCGGCGAGGCGGCGATCGTCCGCGGTCCGGCCCCGTTCGTCTTCACCGACGACCCGGCGGACGGTACGGGGCCGGGCCGGTCCGGTGGCGTACGCGAGGTGGGCAGGGGCGTGGCCCGCGACACCGCTCCCGCACCGGAGGCCGGACCCGGGTCCGGATCCGAACCCGGCTTCCCCACCGTGCTGTTGGCCGCCACCTACGACGTGCGGGCGCAGGTGCCCCAGCGGCTCCTCCAGGCGCTCCCGCCGGCCCTCGTGGTCCCCGACGAGCAGGACTGCGGGCCGATGCGCGACTACCTGGAGGGGCAGATCGGCGGCGGGCGGCCGGGCGAGCAGATCGTGCTCGACCGGCTGCTGGACTGGTTGCTGGTGTGCACGCTGCGCGACTGGTTCGACCGGCCGGAGGCAGATCCGCCGGGGTGGTACGGGGCGCTCGGTGACCAGGTGGCGGGGCCGGCCCTGCGGGCGATGCACGCGGACCCGGCGCATCCCTGGACGACGGCGGAGCTGGCGGTCCGGGCGGGGGTCTCCCGGACGACCCTGGCGAAGCGGTTCACCGAGCTGGTCGGGGAGGGCCCGGTGGCCTATCTGACCGCATGGCGGATGACGCTCGCGGCCGACCTGCTGACCCGCCCGGAGCTGACGGTGGCGGCCGTGGCCCGGCGGGTCGGCTACGCGGACGCGTTCGGCTTCAGCGCGGCGTTCAAGCGGCTGCGCGGCGAGAGCCCGACCGCGTTCCGGCGCGCGGCCGCGGCCGCCGACCCGGTGGAGACGGCCGCCCCGGCGGGGTGAGGGGGCGGCGAGCCGGCCGCCCCTGCGGCTTGAGGGGAGGCGGGCCGGCCGCTACGACGGGGCGCGTGAGCCGCGAGCCGGCCGCTACGACGGGGCGCGTGAGCCGCGAGCCAGCCGCTACGACGGGGCGCGTGGGCGGGCCGGCTGCCGTTACGTTGCGCTGCTCCGGCTCCTCCGCCGTTCGCGTCGGCGCTCCCTCCTCCGCACCCGCGCCCGCTCCCGCCGCTCTTCGCGCGCGCGGCGCTCGCGCTCCAGGCGCCTGACCTCACGGGCCGCTTCGGTGTTGTACCGGGCCAGCCACGGAACGAGGACGCCGATCAGCACGAGGAGGATCGCCACGACCCAGTGGCCGGCGGAAGTGCCCATGCCCAGGGCGACCCCCGCCCCCGCGACCGCGCCGGCCGGGTAGCCCAGGGTGCGGCGCCAGTCCTTTCGGTAGAACCCCGCCTTGACCATGATTCCCAGCGGCCAGGGCGCGGCCATGAACGCGGCGAAGTACGTACCGCCCCCGTCCGGGACACGGCAGCCCCTGGCGTCCCAGTCGCACCCCACGTCCACCAGCCCGGCCAGTCCCCAGCCGAACCACAGCACCAGCCCCGCCGTCAGAACGGCTCCCACCCACCCAGCACGCATGTGCGAAGGGTACGACTCGCCGGTCACCGGCACGCCCGCGTCGGGAGATCGGCCCCCCGGATGCCGAGGGGCTCAGCCCCAGACACCCCGCGCCGCCGCGTCCCGGACGAAGACGGCGAAGTCGCGCGGCTCCCGGCCGAGCGCCCGGCGCACCCCGTCCAGGACGGGCGCCTCCCGGCTCGTGGTGATCGGCTTCAGCGCGTCCGTCCAGAGGCCGGCCTCCTCGTCCGTGAAGCCCTGGGCGACCAGCCCGGCACGGAAGGCGGCCGTGTCGACGGGGACGTACGCGGCGCGCTTCCCGGTCTCCTTCGCGATCTCGTCCAGGACGTCGTCGATGCCGAGCGCGCGGGGGCCCGAGAGCCCGTACTCCTGGCCCGCGTGACCGTCCTCGGTGAGCGCCGCGACGGCCACCGCCGCGATGTCGTCGGCGTCGACGAACGCGGCCCTCCCGTCCCCGGTGGGCAGCGCCAGTTCGCCATCGCGTACGCCGTCGAGGAAGACGCCCTCGCTGAAGTTCTGGGCGAACCAGCCGGGCCGCAGGATCGTCCAGGTCGCCCCGGAGGCGCGTACGGCCCGCTCCCCCTCGCCGTGCGGGCCGCCGTCCTCGTAACCGGGGCCGAAGTAGCCGGGCTCGTCCGTGCCCCGGGCCGAGAGCAGCACCAGCCGCCGCACCCCGCTCGCGACGGCCTGCTCGACGAAGGCGGGCGTCGGGGAGGGCGAGGCGTCGAGCGGGGTGATGTAGACGGCGGCGGCCCCGTCCAGGGCGGCCGCCCAGGTGGTGGGGTCCGCCCAGTCGAACGGGGTGTCGCCGGACCGCGAGGCCGCCCGGGTCTCCACCCCCAGCTCACGGAGCCGGGCCACCACCCGGCGGCCGGTCTTGCCGGTGCCGCCGGTCACGAGTACGGGTTCCCGCGTGGATGTCGTAGGTGTCTGAGTCATGTGCGTCCTGGTCATGGCACCAGCCTCACCCGGCGGGGCGGCCCCTGCCCATGACTCAGCGTCCGGAAGGAATGTTCGAGCGTCCGGCGGAGGCGAGGCGTTCCGTGGCGGAACACGGCTGAGGCCCGGATCCACAGGGATCCGGGCCTCAGCCGTGTTCTTCAGTAGCGGGGACAGGATTTGAACCTGCGACCTCTGGGTTATGAGCCCAGCGAGCTACCGAGCTGCTCCACCCCGCGTCGGTAAACACCACCCTACGCCACGGAATGCCTCTCCGTGACCACGAGAGGCTCAGCCCGCACAGCCGACCGGCGCTCCCACGAGCCTTTGCCTGCACACCCATTCCTGACGCAGCGTCAGTTCAGTAAACTGACAGTGTGTCAGCAAACCGGCCGGCCCCGCCTGTTCACCGGTGGGCCATCGAGCAGGAGTGGGCGGAACGATGCTTGGATCGACTCACGGCACCCTCACCACCGACTTCCGTGCCCGGGTGGTGGCCTGCGGCGAGGAGCCGCACGCCGCCGTCGTCAGCCTTCCCACGGCCTCGGCCCGGGGCGGCCTCGACGTCAGCGGGCGACCGCTGCACCTGCCCGTGCCCGACCTGGACCGCTTCTTCCGGCCCCGGTCCGTGGCCGTCGTCGGCGCCTCGGACGCCGAGGGCCGCCCCAACACCGGCATCACCCGGCAGCTCATCGCCTGGGCCGACCGGGTCGGGGCCCGGCTGCACCCGGTGCACCCGACCCGGCGGACCGTGTTCGGCCGGGACTGCTTCCCCTCGGTCGCCGACGTGCCCGAGCCGGTCGACCTCGCGGTCCTGCTGGTCGCCGACCCGCTCCCGGTGATCGAGGAGCTGGGCGAGGCCAAGGTGCCCTTCGCCGTCGCCTTCGCCTCCGGGTTCGCCGAGACCGGGGAGGCGGGCGCGGAGGCCCAGACCCGGCTGGCGGCGGCCGTGGAACGCTCCGGGCTGCGCCTGCTCGGGCCGAACACCAATCTGAACGCCTTCGAGAGGTTCCGGGAGGACCTGGAAGGCCCCGCCATCGCCCTGATCACCCAGTCCGGCCACCAGGGCCGCCCGCTCCACGCCCTCCAGGAGCTGGGTATCCGGCTCTCCCACTGGGCCCCCACGGGCAACGAGGCCGATCTGGAGACCGCCGACTTCCTCGCGTACTTCGCCCAGCTCCCCGAGGTCGGAGCCATCGCCTGTTACGTCGAGGGGCTCAGGGACGGCCGTTCCTTCCTGCTCGCAGCCGACCGGGCCGCCCGCGCCAAGGTCCCCGTCGTCGCCGTCAAGGTGGGCCGCACGGAGGCCGGGGCCAGGACCGCCGCCTCGCACACCGGCAAGCTGACCGGGGCGGACGACGTGGTGGACGCGGCGATGCGACAGTTCGGGGTGATCCGGGTGAACGGCCTGGACGAACTCCAGGACACCGCCGCCCTGTTGGCCCGGGCCCGGCCACCGCAGGCCGAGGGGATCGCCGTGTACTCGATCTCCGGCGGCACCGGCGCGCACTTCGCGGACCTGGCGACGGCGGCGGGGCTCTCGCTGCCCGCCCTCTCCGCCGCCAAGCAGGAAGAGCTGCACACCTGGATACCCGGCTACCTGAACGTCGCCAACCCGATCGACAACGGCGGCCACCCGGTCGGCGACTGGCGCGGCCGGAAGATCATCGACGCGATCCTCGCGGACCCGTCGGTCGGGGTGCTGATCTGCCCGATCACCGGCCCCTTCCCCCCGATGAGCGACCGGCTCGCCCAGGACCTGGCGGACGCGGCGGAGGCCACGGACAAGCTGGTCTGCGTGATCTGGGGCTCCCCCGTCGGCACCGAGGACGCCTACCGCACCACCCTGCTGGGCTCCTCCAGGCTCGCCACCTTCCGTACGTCTCGCAACTGCGTCACCGCCGTGAAGGCCTATCTGGACCACCACCGCTTCACCGACCGCTACCGCTCCCCCTTCGAGGACGCCCCGCGCACCCCGTCGCCCTCCTTCCGCAAGGCGCGGGGTCTGCTGCGGCCGGGACAGCAGCTCAGCGAGCACGCGGCGAAGCAGCTCCTGCGCGCGTACGGGATCCGGGTGCCGCGCGAGCAGTTGGTGACCAGCGCGGCGGCGGCGGTCCGGGCGGCCGGCCCGGTCGGCTACCCGGTGGTGATGAAGGCCTCCGGGCCCCGGCTCGCCCACAAGACGGAGCTGGGCCTGGTGAAGGTCGGCCTCACCTCGGCCAGTCAGGTCCGCGACGCCTACCGCGAGCTGACCGACATCGCCCGGTACGAGTCCGTGGACCTGGACGGCATCCTGGTCTGCCAGATGATCGACCGGGGCGTCGAGATGATGGTCGGGGTGACCCACGACGCGCTCTTCGGCCCGACCGTCACGGTGGGGCTCGGCGGGGTCCTGGTGGAGGTGCTGCACGACGCGGCGGTCCGGGTGCCGCCGTTCGGCGAGCAGCAGGCCCGGGACATGCTGGGCGAGCTGCGCGGCCGGGCCCTGCTGGAGGGGGTGCGCGGCGGGCCCCCCGTCGATGTGGACGCCCTCGTCGAAGTGGTGCTGCGGGTCCAGCGCATGGCCCTGGAGCTGGGCGACGACCTGACGGAGCTGGACATCAACCCGCTGGTGGTGCTGGGGCGCGGGCAGGGCGCGGTGGCCCTGGACGCGCTGGCGGTGTGCCGGTGAGCGGGGAGGCGACGGAGTCCGCTCCCCGGGACGGGGCGGAGGCCGCTCCCCAGAAGGCCGCTCCCCCGGACAGGGCGGAGGCCGCTCCCCCGGACGCGACCGTCCTGCACTTCCTCGACGGCGGTGTCTCCTGGATCACCCTCAACCGGCCCGAGGTCATGAACGCCGTCACCTGGGACCAGCGGGAGCGGATCATCGCCCTGCTGGCCGAGGCCTCCGCCGACCCCGCCGTACGGGCCGTCGTGCTCACCGCCACCGGCCGCGGCTTCTGCGCGGGCGCCGACCTGCGCGGCACCCCGGCCCCGACACGCGAACGGGTCCCCGGGGACGTCGCCCGGACGATCCGGCTCGGGGCGCAGCGGCTGATCGCCGCCGTGCTGGACTGCGAGAAGCCGGTGATCGCCGCCGTCAACGGGACGGCGGCCGGGATCGGCGCGCACCTGGCGTTCGCGTGCGATCTGGTCCTGGCGGCCGACACGGCGAAGTTCGTCGAGGTCTTCGTACGCCGGGGGCTCGTCCCGGACGGCGGCGGCGCGTATCTGCTGCCCCGGCTGGTGGGCCCGCAGCGCGCCAAGGAGCTGATGTTCTTCGGGGACGCCCTCACCGCGGCGGACGCCGAGCGGCTGGGCCTGGTCAACCGCACGGTGCCGGGCGGGGAGTTGGAGGTCCTGGCCAAGGAGTGGGCGGGCCGGCTGGCGGCCGGCCCCACCCGGGCCCTCGCTCTGACCAAGCAGTTGGTGAACGCCTCGCTGGACGGCGACCGGGCCGCGGCGTTCGCGGCGGAGGCCGCGGCCCAGGAGATCAACATGACCACGCGCGACGCCAACGAGGGCGTGGCGTCCTTCGTCGAGCGCCGCGCGCCGGAGTACCGGGGCCATTGAGAGAGGCGTCCCCGGCCGTGGGGATCAGATCAGCCGGCCACCGGCGGGTTGAAGCGGTGGAAGGCCGGTTCCGACCAGCGCAGCGGGGAGGCGGCGGCGATCTCCCGTACGGCGGTGACCTCGAACTCCACGAGCCGCTCCGCCCCCGGTACCCGCGCCACCGCGTCCCCGTCCCAGACGGTGCGGGCGGTGCCGGTCAGGTGGAGGGAGGCCCCGGTGTCCCAGTCGGGCACGAGGAGACCGGCGGCCGGGTGGAGTTCGAGGTTGCCCAGGGTCAGGAACATGCCGTTGCCCGCGTAGTCGGGCCAGCGCAGCAGCCGGGGTGTGAGCACCTGGACGAAGCCCGGGTTGCCGCCCCGGTGCGAGGCGTCGGCGTCGCCCCGGTCGGAGGCGGTGGCGACGAAGAAGGTGTCGGCGGTCCGCAGCGCCTCCTGCTGCGCGGGGCTCAGGGCGTCGCCGTCCGTGACGGTGGGCCGCTGCCCGGTCTCCTCGCCCGGCGCGATCCGGCGGTGCCGACGCTCCTGGATGTACTTGGGGCAGTTGGCGACGGCCTGGTCGAGGTCGACGCGGAGCCCGTTCCCGTCACGGACCGCCCGGCCGTTCATCCGCATCCGGCGCCGGGTCGCCGGTTCGATGGCGAGCATGCCGACGCGGGCGGGGGCGGACCCGTCCGTGCCGGCTCCGGACAGCAGACCCGCCAGCGGGTCGCCGGGCGACGGCAGGGCCCCGATGGCCAGGGTGTCCGGCGCGGGAACGCTCAGGAATCCCGGTTCACCGGTGAGCTGGGTCGCCCAGATCCGCCCCCGGTCGTCCGCGCCGCCCACCACCAGGAAGGGTTGCTGCGCGAGGAAGTCCGCCGCCACCTCGGGGATGTCGGAGCGGATGGCCCGCCCCGCGCTCGCCGCCCGCCGGGCGAGCCCGGCCCGCTCCTGCACGGCGACCTCACCCCGGTGATATCCGCTCATGGTCCTGCCCCCTGCCTTTCCGTTCCGCAGGCGCCTAGAAGAAGCCGCAGGTGGGAGCACCTGCGGTCGGTGCGTCCGCCGGGTCGGCCCCGGTCGGCGCGTAGACCTCCAGGCGGATGCCGTCGGGGTCGGTGAAGAAGATGCCGCCCGAGGTGCCGCTCTCGCCGTGCGGTACGACGCCCTCGTGGGCGAACTCCGCGCCCAGCCCGCGCAGGACCTCCTCGGTGGCCCGCACCTCCTCGACGGAGTCCACCTGGAACGAGAGGTGGTGGAGGCCGGGGAGGGCCGTCGCGAACGTGCCTTCGCTCTGCTGCCACAGGGTCACCATGAGCCGGGAGTCGCGCCCCAGGAAGATCCAGCGGCGATCGGCGTCCTTGCCCTCGGCCAGCACCTCGAAGTCGAAGACCTCGCGGTAGAAGGCGGCCGAGCGTTCCAGGTCGGTGACGTTCAGGCCGACGTGGCCGGTCGACAGGTTCTTCGCCTTGCCCATGATCGATCCCACTCCTCCACTCAGGGTCGCGAGGAGATCTCGTAACCACTGAGATCGAGTTTGAGGGTTAGATCGAACCAGGTCAACCGGTGATCTTCATTTGGCCGGTTATGATTGACGGGCCCGCCACCCCCTCCCGCGCGACAGAAGGAGTCCAGCCGTGTCCCATCCCCCCGGCGCGGACCCCCGGCCACTGACCGGCGAGCCGCTCGCCCTCGACCTGCTCAACACCCGCTGGATCGACGGGGGCGGCCCGCACGACCTGCTGGATTCCGTGGCCGGCCTGACCGTCTGGCTGAACAGCCCTCCGGTGCGCGGACAGCTCGGGCCGGCCCCCACCCCGACCGCCGGCCGCGCCACCCTGGACCGGCTGCTCCTCGCCCGGACGGCGCTCGACACACTGGCCGCCTCGGCCGCCCGTCAGGATCCGGCCACCCCCGAGAGCGCCGACCGGCTGAACGAGGTTCTCTCCCACGGGCGCGTCCACCGCACGCTGGGGCCCGACGGGGCGCCGGCGTCGGCGGTGGAGGTGGACGATCCGTCCTGGGCCCCCGCCTGGTACGCGGCGGAGAACTGGCTGCGCCTGATCGCGGACCGGCCCGACCGCATCCGCCCCTGCGCGAACCACGCCTGCGTCCTGCACTTCTACGACGTCTCCAAGAACGGGACGCGCCGCTGGTGCTCCATGGCGGGCTGCGGCAACCGCGCGAAGGCACAGCGCCACTACGCCCGGCGCTCCGGAGCCTGACGCCCGGCCCTGTCGGCCCCATCCGGCCCGAACGGCCGCACGGGTTCACATCTGACGAACCGTCAGCTCTAATGGACGGCGTGATGGGACACGCAGGCATGGCCGCCACCGCCGTCCGGTACCTCAGGTCCGTCGGCGCCGCCACGACAGCCGCACCGGGGACACCGGCCGGGGCACCGCCCGAGGCGCTGCCCCGGCCGGACCTGAGGGCCGTCCGGGACGATGAGCGGCTGCTCGTCGCCCCGGCCGAATTCCGGCGCGTGCTGGGGCACTTCGCCAGCGGCGTCACCGTGGTCACCGCCCGCGACGCGGACGGGCCGACGGGCTTCGCCTGCCAGTCCTTCGCCTCGCTCTCGCTGGACCCGCCGCTGGTGTCCTTCATGGTCGCCCGTACGTCGACGACCTGGCCGCGCATCGCCCGCGCGGGGGCGTTCTGCGTGAACATCCTCGGGGCGGAACAGGGCGCGCTGTGCCGGGCGTTCGCGGTGAGCGGCGCCGACAAGTTCGCGGGCGTGGCCCACGAGGGCGCCCCGGCGACCGGGTCTCCGCTGCTGGACTCCGTGCCGGCCTGGATCGACTGCCGCATCCACGCCGTCCACACCGGCGGCGACCACCTCATCGTGGTCGGCCGGGTGGAGGCGCTGGGGGCGGCGGACGAGGGGGAGCCGCTGCTGTTCCACCGGGGAGCGTTCGGCCGGTTCAGCCGCTGAGCCCGCCCGCGTCCACCGGCTCCGCCCGGCCCGGGACCCCGCCCGCGTCCTCCGGGGCGCGGCGGCGGATCACCAGGGACATCAGGGCCGCCATCGCGCACAGCGCCCCCGCCGCGTACCAGACCACGTCGTACCCGCCGAACACGTCCCGCGCGACCCCTCCGAGGAACGCCACCACCGCCGCGCCCACCTGGTGCGAGGCCAGCACCCAGCCGAAGACGATCGCGCTGTCGTCGCCGTACTGCTCGCGGCAGAGCGCCAGTGTCGGCGGGACCGTGGCGACCCAGTCCAGCCCGTAGAACACGATGAAGAAGATCATCGGGGGCTGAACCTCGGGGCCGATCAGCAACGGCAGGAACAGCAGGGAGATCCCGCGCAGCGCGTAGTAGACGGCGAGCAGCCTGCGGGCGTCGAAGCGGTCGGTGAGCCAGCCGGAGAAGATCGTGCCGATGACGTCGAAGACCCCGATCACCGCGAGCAGCGAGGCCGCCACAACGACGGGCATGTGGTTGTCGTGGGCGAACGGGACGAAGTGGGTGCGGATCAGGCCGTTGGTGGAGGCCCCGCAGATCGCGAAGGCACCCGCCAGCAGCCAGAACGGGCCGGTGCGGGCCGCGTCGAACAGCACGCGCACCGTCCGGCGCGCGGCGCCCCGGACCGGCGCGGGCTTGGACACGAAGTCCCCGCCGTACGGGGCGAGCCCCACATCGGCCGGGTGGTCGCGCATCAGGAGCCAGACGAACGGGACGACGACGAGGGCGGCCAGGGCGACGGTGACCGAGGCGGGTCGCCAGCCGTGTCTGTCGACGATCCAGGCGCAGAGCGGAAGGAAGACGAGCTGCCCGGAGGCCCCCGCCGCGGTGAGGATGCCGGTGACCAGGCCCCGGCGGGCCACGAACCACCGGTTGGTGACGGTCGCGGCGAAGGCCATCGTCATCGACCCGGTGCCGAGGCCGACGAGGAGTCCCCAGTAGATCATCAGCTGCCAGGAGGCGGTCATCCAGACGCTGGCGATCGCCCCGGCCGCCACCATGGTGAGCGCGATCGCCACCACCCGCCGGATGCCGAAGCGGTCCATGAGCGCGGCGGCGAACGGCGCGGTCAGCCCGTACAACGCCATGTCGATGGAGACCGCGAGCCCGATCTCGCCCCGGGTCCAGCCGAACGCGTCGTGGAGCGGGTTGATGAGCAGCCCGGGCAGGGAGTTGAACGCCGCACCGCCGATGATCGTCACGAAGGTGACGGCGGCGACGATCCACGCCCGGTGGACGCGGGGACGTCGACGCTTCTCGCGGGGCGGGCGCCGGTCGTCCCGCGCGGCGGTTTCCACAGTTTCTGTCACATGGACCAGCTTCTCGGCCCGCCCGCTTCGTGACGAGTGGCCCGGAGGGCACGGTTCGCAGGGATCGGGCCACGACTGGTTCCTCGTCGGCGGGCGGCCCTCCCCGGCCTGGCCGAGCAGAAGGAGGCCACCCTGCTCGCCGCCTGGGGCGCTCGCCAGCGTCCGATCTCGCAGCGGATCGTCCGTGACCTCCGCATCCTCGCCCGCCGCCCACAGCTGCGAGCCTCCACTGAACGCTCCGCTCCGGCCCGGTCAGCGACGTGCGGTCACCAGGAGCGTCCCGATGTGCCCGGCCTCCGGGGCATCGAGGACCCGGGCGTCGACGTCTCGGAAGCCCGCCCGCTCGAGGAAGCCCGTCCAGCGTCGCGGCGTGTAGCTGTACCGGTAGGTGAACATCGCCTTCCCTGCGAACCCGCCCTTGTACATGCCTTGCGGCCCGTATGCCCCGGGGATCGCGGGCGGGTGCGAGAACGCGAGCACCCCACCTGGCCGGAGCCGCTCCGCGACGAGCGGGAACAGGCGGGCCGGGTCGGTGAACCACACCGCACCGAAGATCGAGTAGACGGTGTCGTAGGTCGCGGTGTCGGCGGCGAGCATCTCCAGCACCTCGCCACAGATGAAGTCGGCCCCGGTACCGGCCCATCTCTCGGTCACCTTCCCCACCATGACCGGGGACAGGTCGATGCCCGTCGCCTTGATCCCGCGCCCGGCGAGGAGGGCGAGCGCCCGGCCGGTGCCGCAACCGATCTCCAGCGCCGTCGCCGGATCGCCGAGGAGCTCCGGCCCGGGGCCGTGCCCGGCGTACTGCGTCCAGCAGAAGGCGGGTTCCATGTCGTCCTGGAACGCGGAGCCGGCGTAGGTGTCCCACAGCTCGGTCTCGGCTGCGATGTCGTGTCGTGCGGGCACAGTGCCTCTCTCGATGGGTTGACGGGGAAGGGCCCCTGCCCTCCGCCGCGAGAGGAGAGCAGGGGCGAGCGTAGAGGGCTGGAGCCCGGGTCAGTGGCTGTCGGGAACCTTGCTGTCGCACGGCGAGCAGTCGGCTCCGTCGATCTCCCACAGTTCGGCGTCGACGTCCCAGCCGTCGGCCGCGAGGAAGTCCGCGGTACGCAGGCACAGGCCGTCAGACCGGCGCTGGATGAACGGGGCGTGGTGCTTGTACGTCCCACCGTTGTGCACCTTGCAGAGCGCCCAGTAGATCGGGGTGTCGAGGATGAGCTGATGCACCCCGATGTCGACGAGCTTCCCGACACCCAGGTGCACGTCCGGGTTCTCCATGGCGCACACGGTGTACGCCACGGCCTGGCCGAGGATCCGCTCGGCCATGTTCCTGACCATGGTGTTGTCCCGGAGGAGCAGGGCGATCTCCCGCTCCCACAGTGGGCCGCCGTCCATGACGTTCACCGTCAGGTGCTCGATGTGCGGCGCCACGGCGTTGAGGGTCTGCTCCGGGTCGCTGGTACGGGCGAGGGTGGGCGGCTGAGCTGCGATGGTCATCCTGTCCTCCGTCGATCGTCGTGTAGTCCGATGGAGCCCGCACCCCGGCCGCGCGGCGACCGCAGCGCGACCGAGGGCGGGAGTCTGTTTGGGCTTTGCGTCGGGCGTCAGATCGCTTCTGCGACCTTCCGGAGCGCGGCAACGCTCGCCGGAACGTCGTGGCTCAGCCGGATCGTCTGATGAGGCAGTACGGCGAGCCGGGCCGATACCTCATCCCGAGCGCTTCGCCGCCCGCCACCGTCCACACCCCCGGCCAGCTCGAAGATGTCGGGGTAGCGGTCCTCCGTGGCACCGCTCATGAAGTCGTCGTCCCCCAACGTGTGCACCGCACCTCCGACCACATCGGGCGAGGACTCGGCGTCGACCCGAGGGAAGAGGAGCGCAGCAGCGCGGCCGCCGGTGGCCAGCTCGACCCCGAACAGGCTCGCGAACTGGTCCGGGAACACCTGGACCTTCTTCTCCCGCCGCTTCTCGTCTTCCCACAGCGGCGTGAAGTCGCCGGCGAGGAGTGCTGCCGTCACCGCGTCGTGCTGCGTCGGGTGGAAGGCTCCGCCCACCTTCACGTGGCCGCTCGCAGCGGCACTCCACCCCAACGAGTCCAACAGGCCGAGGCCGACAGCAGCGGCAGACGGCCACGGCACCACCTCCACGCCCCGCATACCGGTCGGCCGGACCAGCACCCGGTCGTTGGCCAGGAGCCGCCAACCGGACGAGGCGAACAGCAGGGCCGTCGTGGTCTTCCCCGCGCCCTTCCCGCCGAACGCAAGGAGCGTCGCCCCGTCCTCCGGGCGTACGACCGCGGAGGAGTGAAGCACCGCCCACCCGTCCCGCAGGAGCTGACCCCGGATCACCTCACGGGCCAAGCGCGCGGCGGCAAGGGAGAGTTCCATCACGCCGACGCCGGTGAGCGCGAGCCGGCCGGAGACGGGGCTGCTGCGGTACGCGATCGCTTCGTCCGGCGACGTCGCAATGATGTCCTCGCCGTCCCGGGCCACGAGCATCCGGTGCCGCGCGTACTCGACCTCTTCCGTGTGCCGCCCGTCGTGGACCAGGAGGGTCAGCGCCGCGTACGCCTCCGGGTCGACGTCCGCTACGAGGACAGCACCCGCGCACACTGTGGCGGCCTCGATGGAGGAGGCGTTCCACCACTGGCCGAAGTACCGGGCCGCCCAGTCCGTCACCTCCGATCGGTTGCTCATGACGGTGACGGCCGCAGCAGCGGCCTCCAGCCGGGTAGCGGTGATCATGCGGGGGTCCTCTCGGTCGGGGCAGGCAGGTGGGTGTAGGCGTCGCGGAGACTGCTGGCCGCAGAGTCCAGACGCAGAAGCTCGTGACGAGTGAGTGCGGGAAGGCGCGGGGTGGCCACGCCCCCGGTGAAGTCCATCGGGATGCCTAGCCACACGTCCCCGTACGGGACGGACAGCTCCTCGATGCCGTCGACCAGGCCGAGGACCTTGCGGAGCGTCGACAGCACAGCACCGGCGGGGCCGCAGCGCGTGCGGCAGATCCCGGCCCGGATCAGCGCGGGACGCTGCTGGAGGTCTTCCACGATCGCGCGGGCAGGGGCCGTCACCGGGTGGCCGTCCACGGTCGTGGTGGACAGGCACGGCACCGCACGGTCGCCGTGCTCCCCGATCACGTGGCCCTCGACCCGTTCCGGGGAGATCTGGGCGAACCGAGCCAGGAGCAGCCGGTACCGGGCCGAGTCGAGGTTCGATCCGATCCCGTAGACCCGAGCGCACCCGGACACCTGGGCGAAGCGGCGGGCCATCAGGTCCACCGGGTTGGTGACCACGAGGACGGCGCCCTGATACCCGTGCAGCTCCTTGGCCAGGGTGGCTACCGCGGGTGCGTTCGCCGTGGCACCGCCGCGCCGTATGTCCCGGGCGTTCGTGTTCGTGAAGTCGGTGCGCAGGGTGACCACGACGGCGTCGCACCCGCGGAGATCCGCGGTTTCGCCGGCCTCGACCTGAGTGCGCGACCGGGCGGCCACGGCCAAGTCCTGGAGATCGGCGACCAGCCCGCGCGTCTGCTCCTCCCGCCTGGACACGACGACGAGTCGCTCGGCAAGCGCCAACGACACCAGGCTGGTTGCCAGGGCCTGACCGACCGCGCCCGCGCCGACGACTCCCACCACCGGCCCGGTCACCGCAGCTCCTGAGTGGTGTGCTCAACCTCGTTGAAGATGGCGTCGATCAGGCCGAGTCCCGTCATCGACCCGATGAGGAGGCCGCTGACCCGGTCCACGACCGTCGCGATCCGACGCCCATTTGAGGTCAGCGCCCGCTGATGGGCCGACAGGGGGAGGCCAGACGGAGCACTCAGGCACGACGTCAGGTAGTTCGTGGTGTCCATCAGCCACAGGACCATGATCTCACGCAGCCGCTCGGCCCGATCCGTCTTGGTCAGCCCTGCGAGGTGGTGGCTCAAGGTGTTCAACACCCCCTGTGTGATCTGCTGTTCGGCGCGCAGCTCGTGGTGGCACAGGGCCAGCATCAGAGTTCGGCCGCAGAGCTTCGCCACGTCGGGCTGCGGTCCGGCCGCCCACTGGAGCGCCGGATCGATGAACGTCAGCCGGTGGCCGCCGAGAAAGACGTGCTCGGGCTTGAGGTCCCCGAACACGGCAGTCCGGTGCCGGGCGGGGAGCGCGGCCGTGAGCCGCAGCAGGCGGCGTACCGCGTTCTCGACCAGGCCCACGACCACCAGGCGCTCACCCTCCGGTAACCCGCTGTCCCGGCCGAGGTCGGCGACGTACCCACCTGCGTTCGGGCCCTTGAACTTCCGGAAGAACACGTCCACGATGTTGCGCTCGTTTATCGGCCACGCCCCCCGCAGATACCTCGCCCCCGGGTCGCCGTGCAGCTCCTTCAGCGACAGCAGAACCGAGTCCAGCAAGACGGCCGTGTCCCACGGTCGCGCGGTGAGCTCCTCCGCAACCGTCGTCCCCGGCACCGCCTTGGTGAACAAGACCCCTGCGCGGAACTCGGCGTCCTCGCACACCCGGGGGCGGCCCAGCTCCCGCAGGAACTCCAGGTGCTGGTACTCCCTTCGTGTTACCGAGTCGGCGCTTTTGGTGAACGGATGCTGTGCCTCCAAGACGTCGTCCCACGCCCCTCGCGCGCCGCGCAGGATCGACACCAGCGACGAACCCAGCCAGCTGTACTTGGCATACATCACCTCGCCGTCGACCGTCACCGGGCAGACGTAGGAGGTGACGCTCGGGCACTGCGGCCCCAGGACAGCGCCACGGCCCGGCCAGAGGTCATCAACCGTGAGGGTGATCGCCCTCCGGCTCGCCTCATACAGCTGCTCTGCGTTCACCGCTGTGTCCCCGCTCGTGGTCAGCGTCATCAACCGCTCCGTCCATCGCGTTCAGGTGTCGGCCGCGCACGGCGCAGCCGGGCCACGTACGGCTCGTTCTGGGAGGTGCCTGGACAGATCGCCGTGAGGAGCGAGGCCAGGGCCGCCCAGTACAGGACCTGTGCTGTTCGCTCACTCATCAGGCTCGGACTCCAGGCTGAGCGTGGCCCACACGCACTTCCCCCACAGCTGGAGGTCGACACCCCACTGGCCACCGCTCAGCGCCTCCACGATCTCCAGGCCCCGCCCGGACTCCTGATCGCCACCAGCATCACGTGGCGCCGGCCGGTCCTTCGACAGGTCGACCACGGCGACCCGGGCCCGCCCTTCCCCGAGTCGGGTCACGGTCACCCGGACCGAGTCCCCCCGGCGGGTGTGGAGCACGGCGTTCGTCAGCAGCTCGCTGACGACCAGCTCGGCGTCTTCCTGCAACTCGGTAAGCCCCACACGTCCAGGGCCAGGCGCACCAGGTGCCGCGCCCGGTGCACGGAGTCGGCGACTCTCGGCAGCGTCTCGGTGTACGCGGGCACCCGGCCCGCCCCTGTCTCGATCATGACGAGCGCTCCGATCCTTCTGGACGAGCGTCTGGGGACCGCCGGGGGTGTCGACACCACGGGCACGGCCACGCGAAGCAGCGTCTCAAGCACCACGGCCGCCGCCCAGGCTGCCGGTGAGGACGCCATGACCGTGGCTGATCAGGGTGGCGAACGGCTGCGGGTCGCACAGCACCCCGGGGCCGTCCAGGGGCACCACCCACCACGCAGCACCCTGATCGGAGCGGACGTTCCCCGGGGCCGGGATCTGCAGGAGCGCGTTGCGGTGGTGCGTCACGGAGCCGGGGACACTCCACACCATGGCCACGGATGCTGGGACCAAGGCGACGTAGCCGGCCTCTCGGCCAAACTTCTGCTCGGCGTAGAAGACCGGCCCGCCACCCAGGCGCGTCCGCAACGGAGCAGCGCACTTGACCGGGTCGTCCAGGAGAAGCGCGGCGTGCACCACGGCGGCCCGGACGAGGACTGCGCCGAACAGGGCACCGGGCGTCAGGAACGTGGTGCCGTTCTCGGCCCAGTCGGCTCGTGCCGCCCGGACCGACGAAGCCGCCCCCAGCAGCCAGTGCTCGCCGGCGAGCGTCCGCTCCCGTGCCAACGCGCCCTTTCCAGTCAGATCAGTCATCGCGTCAACTCCGCGATACGGAAATGAGTACTCTCACGCACGGCGACTCCTAGTCAGTCGTCGCCCCGGGTAGGCGGGCGTCACCGCTCCCGGGGCCTTGACGTCCGAGAGTCCTTTTCCTGCGAGAGCCCCGCCTGCCCATGGCGGGTGTACCCATGATGGGTACACCCCGGGGGCGTCCCCCGTGCACAGTGGGACGAGCAGGCAGGAGAGCCGAATGACCTACCAGCCGCCGACAGCTCTACCGCGCGACCTCGTCGACCAGGAGGAGATGCACCGCGCGTTGGTGAGTCATGACTTCGGGGCAGTGTTCCGTCTCGCGCGCGAGCACGCGGGTATCTCGTATTCCAAGCTCGCCACGGAGTGCGACATCAAGCCGAATCGCGTGGGAGAACTCGCCAAGGGCCGCGGGCGCATCACGACCTTCGAGAAGATCGTCCAGATCGCCGACGCATTACGCGTCCCAGGGCGCGTGCTCGGCTTGGCTCCCCGCCCCTGGGAGGGGGACTCTCCTGGTCATTCCAGTGAAGAGATCGGACCGCACGTGCGACGTCGAACCATCCTCCAGGCAGCCACCGCCACCGGCCTCGCCGCAGCGCTCCCCGCCCTGCACCACCCGGAGCCACCGAACCGAATCACCCCGGTCTACGTTGAGGAGCTTCGCGCGCGGGCAGCCCGCCTCCGGCGCCTCGATATATACCTCGGCGGTGGCGACACGTATCGGGTGTACCTCGCGGAGGTCCAGCGCACCAAGTCCCTTCTGCGCGCGTCCGTTTTCACCGACGATGCGCGCCAGAGGGCGACGGCGCTCCTTGCCGAGCAGGCACAGCAGGCGGGATGGTCCGCATTCGACGGCGGCCGTACTCGGGAAGCGGTGGACCTGTACGAGGAGAGCCGCGACCTCGCGCGCGAAGCCCGGGACGCGGACCTTTACGGCAACGCGCTCGCGTTCCTCGCCTACAAGATCGGACCCGACGATCGACAGGCTGCCGTAGCCGTCGCAGAGGCTTCCTGTGCCACGATCACGGCTCGGACCCCGTCCACCGTCCGCGCGCTGCTGCACGAGCGCCACGCCTGGGCCTGCGCTGTCGACGGCCAGATCGGGGGCACGGAGCGTGCACTGGAGGCGGCCCATGAGGCTCTCGACAGCACGCAGAAGGACGAGCCCCAGCCTGACTGGGCGGCC
Source organism: Streptomyces sp. NPDC091287 (assembly GCF_044768525.1). NCBI lineage: Bacteria > Bacillati > Actinomycetota > Actinomycetes > Kitasatosporales > Streptomycetaceae > Streptomyces > Streptomyces sp. NPDC091287. Next base: position 180,664 of record NZ_JBIVUV010000005.1, on the reverse strand, counting down.
TGGGTCGACCACGTCGAGCTGGACATCATGACCGGCCGCTGCTGGACGGAGCTTCGACGACCGCTCCGCGCCGTCCCTGCCCTCACCCGCGCCCTCGGCCAGTACAGCGACGACCACGCGCGCGACAAGTCCCTCTACCTGTCCTGGCTGGCTCAGGCCTACCTCGCCGCCGACGAGGTCGAGGTGGCCGCGCGGCACGTCGGCCGCGCGGCCACCCTTGCCCGTGGGGTCGCATCTCAACGCCCGGCGCAGCGTCTCGTCCCGCTGATCGAACGTCTGCGCCCGCACGCCGGCCTCCCCGCAGTCCGTGAACTCCTGGAGAGCACAGCCGCCTAGTGACGGGCTACCGACTTCCGGATCCACGTCAGGCACCTGTCGGCACCGGCCGCAATGGGCACGGCGCAGACCTCCGGGTTATCCCACGGATGTGCCTCCAGGAGGTACGCCTCCAGCTCCGGGTACCGGTCAGCAGTCGTCTTCAGCAGCAGCTGCCACTCCTCGCCGGTGCCGAACTCTTCCAGGTGCCAGAACACGCTCGTGACGGGACCGACGATCTGGGCCCCTGCCGCCAGCCGCTGCTGGACTGCGGGGCCTGCAAGGGCAACTGCCTGCTCACGAGTCGGCGTTGCTGTCGACACCTGTACAAATTCAGTCATGGTCCCGAGCGTATCGACCTGCGTCAGCCGGGGCGGCCGGCCGCAGAAACATTGGGTAGGGCCACATCCAGCGCGCTTCTGCCTGCAACGGCACCGCCCAAGCTTGCCGCCACGGGGCCGGCGCCGCCGTTATCGCCGTGTCCAAGCCGGGCTTGCGGACGGTCTCGACCAGCAGTACGCCCCTGGCCTGGGGCACCCCCGGCCCAGCCGCCGCCCTCGACGCAGACATGTCGTGAAAGCCCGAGGCTAACGCGGAGCGCGCCGCCGGACCCCCGTGTGAACGGCCCAGGCCGCCGCCGCACCAACCCCGTACCCGAGCAGGTCCGGTGGGTTGAAGGTCGAGCCGAGCACCAGCCGGGCCGCCGTGCTGTGCGCCGACCACTCCGCCGGTACGCCGGTGAGCTGCGCGAACTCCACCGCCCAGCTCAGGCCGAGCGCCGCCCAGGCCACCACGGCCGGCCGCGCGCGGGGCGCGCAGAAGGCGACGAGGGTGCAGAGCAGCACCGTGTAGAGCGCGCTCCCCGCGTACTTGGCGAAGGCGCCGTCCGCCCCGGCGCGCACGGCCAGGCCCGCGGCGACGGTGACGACGGCCGCCCCCGCCGCGACCGCACGGGCCGTGGAGGGGCGGGCCGTGGAGGGGCGGGCCGTGGAGGGGCGTCGCGTCGTGGAATCGTCCGCGTGCTCCGGGGGCCGGGCCGAGGCCCTCATCCGAGGCCGATCCTCTTGAGCTGCCGGATCGGCCGGGCCACCAGCAGCACCGCCACCACCCCCATGTTGATCACGGCCGCCACCCCCAGCAACTCCGGCGCCCCGACCGCCTCGGCCACCGGGCCCGCCAGAGCGCGGCCCGCCGCGACCATCAGGAGCGAGCCCGCCACATCGTAGGCGTGCAGCCGGTTCAGGGCCTCCGGCGGGACGTGCGTCTGGACCGTCGTGGACCACATCACCAGCCAGAACGCGGCCGACCCGCCCGCCAGCAACTGCCCCGCCGCCAGCACCGGCACCGGCATCCCGAGCGCCAGCACCAGCAGGCTCACCGCCACCAGCGGCAGCGCCACCGCCCCCGCCGCCAGGGGATGCGACGGGCGCAGCCGCAGGGCGAGGAGTCCGCCGACGACGCTGCCCGCCCCGTTCACCGCCATCAGCATTCCGTACGCCCCCGAGCCGTGCGCCTCGGTGACCAGGACGGCGGTCAGCGGGAGCATCGGGCCGAGGACCGCGAAGCCGTACACCGTCCAGACCGCGATCACTCCCCACAGCCAGGACCTGGCCCGGAACTCCCGCCACCCGTCGACCAGTTCCGCGGCGAACGTGCCGCGCGCCGCGTCGTCGTGCGGGGCCGGGGCCAGCCGCATCAGGAAGAGGCAGACCCCGGAGACCGCGAAGGTCGCCGCGTTCGCCGCGTAGACGGCGCCGGCGCTGGCCAGGCCGACGAGCACTCCGGCGAAGGCGGGCCCGGCCATGGTCATCAGCGCCTCGGCGACCCGCAGGACCGCGTTGGCGCGCTGGACGTCGGTGGAGACGCGCGGCACGGTCGAGGCGACCCCGGGCTGGAAGAGCGCCGCGCCGACGCCGGCCACCGAGCTGAGGACGTACACCGCCCACAGCGGCGGGTTGCCCGTCGCGAAGGTCACGGCCAGCACGGAGGCGCCGATCAGCCGCAGGGCGTCAGCGATGATCATCATGCGGCGCGGGGTGAACCGGTCGGCGAGCACCCCGCCGAACAGGACGAACACCGCCAGCGGCCCCATCCAGGCGGCGAGCGCGAAGCCGACCGAGGAGGCGGGCCGCCCCGCGCCCAGCAGCCCGGCTGTCAGGGCCACCGGGATCATGCCGTCGCCGAAGAGCGCGACCGTACGGGCCACGAAGAAGTAGCGGAAGTTACGGTTCCAGAGCCGCGCGGGGCCGGGGGCCGAACCGAAGGACGACCCGGCGCCCAGGCCCGTCCCGGCGGGGCCGCCCGGTCCGCCGGGATCGAGCGGGGGCAGCGTCCGGAGCGGGTTCGGGTCCGGGAGCGGGGTCGGGGTCGGGGTCGTTCGGGTGTCGCACGCGGCGTCGGGAATGGACGCGCGCTCTGTCGGCTTCTCCATCACGTCGCTAACCTGTACCAGCTTGTGGTCTATACCACTACTGCAATTTCCTGTGATCTTCGAGGAGGTCTTCGTGGAGCACCGCGTCGTCGTTCTGGCCCTCGACGGGCTGCTCCCCTTCGAACTGGGTATTCCGCAGCGGATCTTCGGCCGCAGTCTCGGCACGGAGGCGGGCGGGAAGGGCAGGAGGCTGTACGACGTGGTGACCTGCTCCATCCGCCCGCCGGGCCCGGTCCGGACCGACGCGGACTTCTCCATCCTCGTGGAGCACGGCCCGGAGGCGCTCGCCACCGCCGACACGGTGGTCATCCCCGCCTCCTACGAGCTGGGACCGGTCTTCGAGGAGGGCCGGCTCACCGAGGAGCTGGCCGCCGCGCTCGCCCTGGTCCGGCCCGGCACCCGGATGGTCTCCATCTGCACCGGCAGTTACGTCCTGGCGGCGGCCGGCTACCTCGACGGCCGCCCCGCCACCACGCACTGGTCATCGGCCGACCACTTCCAGCGGACCTTCCCGCAGGTCCGCGTCGACCCGGACGTCCTGTTCATCGACGACGGCGACGTCCTCACCTCCGCCGGGGTCGCCGCCGGGATCGACCTCTGCCTCCACCTGGTGCGGCGCGACCACGGGACGGCCGTCGCGAACGAGATCGCGCGCCGCACGGTGGTGCCCCCGCACCGGGACGGCGGGCAGGCCCAGTACATCCACCGCCCCGTCCCCGAGCCGCAGTTCGCGACCACCACCGGCGCCCGGGCCTGGGCGCTGGCCCGTCTCGACCGGCCGATCCTGCTGCGGGACATGGCGGAGCAGGAGGCGATGAGCGTACGGACGTTCACGCGCCGCTTCCGCGAGGAGGTCGGGATCAGCCCCGGCCAGTGGCTCACCCAGCAACGGGTGGAACGGGCCCGGCACCTGCTGGAGTCGACGGACCTGTCCATCGACCAGGTGGCCCGGGACGCGGGCTTCGGCACGGCGACCTCGCTGCGCCAGCACCTCCAGGCGGCGCTGGGCGTGCCGCCGACGGCCTACCGGCGTACGTTCCGGCCCTCGGCGGACACCGCGCCCCGAGGCCCTCGCGCCTCGGCCCAGGGGCACCCGTAGAAGACGCGGCTCAGAAGACCAGGACCCCCCGGGCCACCCGCCCGTGGTGCGCGTCGTCGGCCGCCTTGGCGAAGTCCTCCACCGGGTACGTCTCGGTGACCAGTTCGTCCAGCAGCAGCCGGCCCTCTCGGTAGAGGTCCGCGTACAGGGCGATGTCGCGCTGCGGCCGTGCGGAGCCGTAGCGACAGCCGAGGATCGACTTGTCCAGGTACATCGAGGAGACCAGGAACGACGCCTCGGCGCTCGCCGCCGGTACGCCCAGCAGCACGGCCTGCCCCTGCCGGTCGAGGAGGTCGATCGCCTGGCGGATCAGCTCGGTGCGGCCGACGCACTCGAAGGCGTGGTCGGCCCCGTCGGGCAGGATGTCGCGCACACCCTCCGCGCTCGTCAGGAAGTGCGTGGCGCCGAACTGCCGGGCCACCGCCTCCTTCGCCGGGTTGCTGTCGACGGCGACGACGGTGAGCGCACCGGCCAGCCGGGCGCCCTGGAGCACGTTGAGCCCGATGCCGCCGGTCCCGATGACCACGACGGTGTCGCCCAGGCCGACCTTCGCCCGGTTGAGGACGGCCCCGACGCCGGTCAGGACCCCGCAGCCGATCAGTGCGGCCGAGGTGAGGGGCAGGTCGTCCGGGATCTTCACGGCCTGGACGGCCCGCACCACCGTGCGTTCCGCGAACGCGGAGTTGGAGGCGAACTGGTACAGCGGCTTCCCGCCCCGCGAGAACGGCCGCCCCGGCCGCCCGATGGCCTTCCGGCACATGGTCGGCCTCCCCCGGTCGCACTGGGCGCAGGCCCCGCAGTTGGCGAGGGTGGAGAGCGCGACGTGATCACCGGGCCTCACGTGACCGACGCCGGGCCCGACCGCTTCCACCACGCCCGCGCCCTCGTGGCCGAGGACGACGGGGACCGGGAAGGGGATCGTGCCGTCGATCACCGACAGATCGCTGTGGCAGAGTCCGGCGGCGGCGACCGCCACCAGCACCTCCCCGGGGCCCGGGTCCCGTATCTCCAGGTCGTCCACGACCTCGGTCCGTGTGCCGTCGAAGACGACGCCTCTCATCTGGGCTCCCTCGGTAGGCCGAGCACCCGCTCGGCGATGATGTTCCGCTGGATCTCGTCGGAGCCGCCGTAGATGGTGTCGGCCCGGCTGAAGAGGAACAGGTGCTGTGCGCCGTCGAGTTCGTACGGTCGCCGCTCCGACCAGGGCTCGGGGCCGACGGCCCCCGCCTCGCCCGCGACCTGCACGGCCAGTTCGCCGAGCCGCTGGTGCCAGCCGCCCCACAGCAGCTTCGCCACGCTGGGCGCGCCCGGGTCGCCGGTGGAGCCCAGGGTGCGCAGGGCGTGGCGGCGCATCGTGTCCAGCTCCGCCCACTGCCGGACGAGCCGGGCCCTGACGACCGGGTCGTCGGCGGCCCCGCTCGCCACGGCTGCGGCGACCACCCGGTCCAGCTCCTCGGCGAACCCGATCTGCTGGGCGAGGGTGGAGACCCCGCGTTCCAGGGCGAGGAGGCCCATGGCGACCTGCCAGCCGTTGCCCTCGCCCCCGACGACCTCCGAGGCCCGCGCCCCGTCGAGGAACACCTCGTTGAACTCGCTGGTCCCGGTCAGCTGCCGGATCGGCCGCACCTCGATCCGGCCCGGCTGGTCCATCTCCACCAGCAGGAACGACAGCCCGTGGTGGCGGGTGGATCCGGGGTCGGTGCGGGCGAGGACGAAGCACCAGTCGGCGTCCAGGGCGAGCGAGGTCCAGATCTTCTGCCCGGTCACGGCGTAACCGCCGGTCCCGTCCGGCACGGCGGCGGTGCGCACCCCGGCGAGGTCGGAGCCCGCGCCCGGTTCGCTGTACCCCTGGCACCACAGCGTCTCGCCCCGGGCCACGGGGGGCAGATGGCGCTGCTTCTGCTCCTCGGTGCCGTACGTGATCAGCGTCGGGGCGAGGAGGTTCTCCCCGATGTGGCCGATCCGGGCGGGGGCCGCGGAGCGGGCGTACTCCTCGGCCCAGACGACCTGTTCGGCGAGGGTGGCCCGGCGGTTGCCGTAACTCTCCCCGTCCTCGCCGGGCCAGCCGATCCCGATCCACCCGGCGCGCCCGAGCTCGCGTTCCCACGTGCGGGGGTCGGGAGCGGGGGTGTCGGCGAGGTGGCTGCGCAGCCAGGTGCGCGCCTCAGTACGGAAGTCCACCTCAGTACGGAAGTCCATACGTGCCTCCAGAAATCAAGCCTGTCCGGCGATTGAGGACCGGGGGTTCGGGGGCGGAGCCCCTGATCAAGCCCGTCCGGCGATTGAGGACCGGGGCCCGGGGCCGCGCCGGGGGGGGGGGGGGCCCCCCCCCCCCCCCCCCCCCCCCCCGCGGGGGGGGGGGGGGGGGGGGGGCGCGGGGGGGGGGCCGGGGGGGGGCCCCCCCCCCCCCCCCCCCCCGCGGCCGGGGGGGGGGGGGGGGGCGCGCCCCCCCCCCCCCCCCCCCCGGCGGCGCCCCCCCCCCCCCCCCCCCCCCCCCCCCCCCCCGAGCTCCGCCCCCGGACCCCCGCTCCTCAATCGCCGGAGGGGCTTGCATGTGCTCGGCCGAGCCTCTGAGGACCGGGGCGCCATCTCCAGCCCGCCGGAAAGGCTGAATGGCTCGGGTCCCGCTCCTCAGTCGCCGGAGGGGCTGGGCGCGTTCGGCCGGTCGCCCGACCTCGCCGCCGCCATCTCCTCCAGCCGCGCCAGCATCGGCATCGGGTCCACCCCCACCGTCCCCGGCAGGAAGTCCGCGATCCTCTCCGGGGTCCAGGGCTCCTCCCCGTACGCCGCCCGCAACTCCCTCGGCTGGGCCCAGACCGCGATCTTCGGGCCCGCGATCGTGTACACCTGCCCGGTGATCCGCTCGGCCCGCGCCCGCTCGCTGAGCAGGTAGACCACCAGGGCCGCCACGTCCTCCGGCTCCCCGATCTCCTTCAGCTCCATCGGCACGCCGGCCGACATCCGGGTCCGGGCGACGGGCGCGACCGCGTTCGCCGTGACCCCGTACCTGTGCAGGCCCAGCGCCGCGCTGCGCACCAGCGAGATGATCCCGCCCTTCGCCGCGCTGTAGTTGGCCTGGGAGACGCTGCCCTGGTGGTTGCCGCTGGTGAAGCCGATCAGCGTGCCCCCGCCCTCCTGCTTCCGCATGACCGCCGAGGCGGCCCGGAAGACCGTGAACGTGCCCTTGAGGTGGGTGGCGAGGACCGGGTCCCACTCCTCCTCGGACATGTTGAACAGCATCCGCTCACGGAGGATCCCGGCCACGCAGACCACCCCGTCGAGCCGGTCGTACTCCGCCAGCGCGGTGTCCACGATCCGCTGCCCGCCCGCCATCGTGGAGATGTCGTCGGCGACCGCGACCGCCTCGCCGCCCGCCGCCTCGATCTCCTTGACGACGGACCGGGCGATCTCGCTGGTCGGTTCGGAACCCTCGACGGAGACTCCGTAGTCGTTGACGACGACCCGCGCCCCCTCTCCCGCCGCGGCGAGCGCGACCGCCCGCCCGATGCCCCGGCCGGCCCCTGTCACGGCGACCACCCTGCCTGCCAAGAAGTTCCCCATGCCCGGCCCCTTCCCGCGGTTTCTGACGGACCGTTAGATTTTACGGGCAGTCAGATGCTCCGGCACAAGACCCAGGAGGTCCCCATGTCCCTGCCGGCCGAGTTCCACGAGATCGCGAAGCGCGTGAACAACTGGGGCCGCTGGGGCGGGGCCGACGAGATCGGGACGCTCAACCTGATCACCGACGCCGTCGTGCGCGAGGCCGTCGCCACCGTCCGCACCGGCCGACGGATACCGCTCGCGCTGCCGCTCCAACAGGACGGGGTGCAGAGCGGACTCATCCCGGGCCGGATCAATCCGCTGCACACGATGGTCCAGATCAACCAGGAGATCTTCGGCCCCGGCACGGTCGCCACCAGCGACGACGCCGTCACGATGGGGCTCCAGGCCTCGACCCACTGGGACGCCCTGACCCATGTCTCGCACAGCGGGAAGATCTACAACGGCCGCCCGGCGGACACGATCACCGCCCATGGCGGGGCCCGGTTCTCCTCGATCGCCACCGTGGAGCACCTCGTCTCGCGCGGGGTGCTGCTGGACGTGGCCCGCGCCCGGGGGGTGGACCGGCTGCCCGGCGATCACGCCGTGACGCCGGACGACCTGACCGCGGCGGAGGACTTCGGGGGCGTACGCGTACGGGCCGGGGACATCGTGCTCGTACGGACCGGGCAGGTGCGTCTCGCGCTGGCCGGGGACCGGCAGGCGTACGGCTATCCGTCGCCGGGGCTCTCGGTGCGCACGCCCGAGTGGTTCCACGCCCGGGATGTCGCGGCCGTCGCCAACGACACCCTGACCTTCGAGATCTTCCCGCCGGAGATCGAGGACCTGTGGATGCCGGTGCACGCGCTGCATCTGGTCGAGATGGGCATGCCGCAGGGCCAGAACTGGAACCTGGAGGCGCTGTCCGAGGCCTGCGCGGAGGAGGGCCGGCACGCCTTCCTGCTCACCGCGTCACCGGAGCCGTTCGCCGGGGCCACCGGCTCGCCGGTCGCCCCGGTGGCGATCCTGTGAACGGCCTCCGCGAAAGGGAAGGGGAAGAGGAAGAGGAAAAAGAGGAAGAGGGTAGGGAAAGCGACAGAGACTGGGGCAGGGAAGAGATCGGGCTCAGGCCAGGTTCGTGAAGAGGCGGGAGGGCGGTTCGTACGCCTCGCCGCCCTGGCCGACGCCCGAGGGCGCCTCCGGGAGCCGCACCGGGCCGCTCCGGTCGACCTCGCACCAGATCTGCTTCCCGGCCCCCTCCGGCAGCCAGCCCCAGCGGTCCGCGAGGCCGTCCACCAGCTCCAGGCCCCGGCCGCCCGTGTCGTCGCCCTCCGCGTGCCGCTGGAGCGGCGGGCGGTCGCTGGCGTCCGCGACCTCGACCCGGACGGTCCCTGCCGCGCCGGACGCCCCGGACCCGCCGAAGAGCATCCGCAGCACCGCGGGACAGCCCGTGTGGACGACGGCGTTGGTGACCAGCTCCGAGATCAGCAGGATGAGCGTCTCCGCGAGAGGCTCGTCATCCCCTATCCCGGAACCGACCAGACGCGACCGCGCCCACCTACGGGCCCGCCCCACTTCCGCGGGATCCGGACCGACCTCCAGCTGAACCTGAAGCACCTGCACCGCTCACACCATCCGAACCGGCGGACACATCGCCTCGCGCCTCCTCAGGGTCACGGAACGTGATTCCCTTACGCGACAGCATGGTTGACGTACAGTCACCGCAACAAGCGCTTCGGGCATATTCCAGCGCGAAGGAGTACGCGTGGTGCATACTGTGCGACGCACGCTGCGGGGAGTCGAACAGGAGCGCGCAGAGACCGCGAGAAACGCTCTTCGGGCAGGCCCGGCACATCTCCGACGAGAGCCCTCGCCCCGGACCGGGGCCGCCGCACAGGCCGCCCCCGGATCGCCCGGTTCCAGAACCACTCGCATCCCACGGAGCGTACCCGAGCGGGACACCGACTCCACCCGGTGACGAATCACGCAAAGGACAGAAGCCGGTGTCGACGCCGCACGGCTGCGCTGCGTCACCCTCCGCCCCCTGCTTCCGGGGCTCCTCCGCCGGGCGCCGCCGAGCTGCCGGAATGCGGCCGCGCGGCCCCCAGGCCGGCGGCCAGGAGCTCCTCCGCCGCGGCCCCGTCGAGCCGGGCCGCGGCCCGGAGCCAGGCCCGTTTCAGGTGGAGGTGAACATCTGCCTCCCAGGTGAAGCCCATCCCGCCGTGGATCTGGAGGCAGTCGCGCGCGTTGCGTACGGCCGCCTCGTCGGCGAGGAGTTTGGCCGCCGCGATCTCCACCGGGTCGCCGGTCACGGCGGCCGCGTACACGGCGGCGCGGGCCGGTTCGGTGCGGGCGAGCATGTCGGCGCAGAGGTGTTTGACCGCTTGGAACGATCCGATGGGCGATCCGAACTGCTGTCGGTCCCCGGCGTGTTGAACGGCCGTCTCGGTGGTCCGGGCGGCACTGCCGAGCTGTTCGGCGGCGATGAGCAGCGCCCCTTCGAAGCGAATCCGCTCCGCGTGCGCCGTAGTGCGCTCCGTCACAGCCCGCGTACCCGCCGGCCCCGACACCGCTCGCGCCCCCGCGGCTCCCGTACTCACCCCCGTCCGGTGCAGCGGGGTGAGCGGGTCCATCGACCGTACGGGCCGGGCGGCGGCGACGAAGGCGCGCAGCGGCTCCCCTACGAGGGCGTCGGCGCCCACCAGCACCGCGTCCGCCTCCGCCAGGTGGGCCACCGGCAGGTCCCCGTCCAGGGCCGTCACCACCGCCTCGCCCTCGGCGGCCCCCTTCACCAGGCCCGCCGCCAGGTGGGTGGCGACCAGCGGGCCCGGCAGCAGCGCCCGGCCCGCCTCCTCGAAGAGCAGCACCGCCTCGGGCAGCCCGAGGCCCACCCCGCCCGCCTCCTCCGGCAGCCGGAGCGCGAAGAAGCCGGCCGCGCCCAGCTCCCGCCAGAGCGAACGGTCCAGGGCCCCGCCCCGCTCCACCGCCGCCCGCAGCCGGCCCCGGTCGAACACCGCGTCGAGCAGGTCGCGCATACCGGACCTCAGGGCCCGCTGGTCGTCCGAGAGCTGGAAGTCCACGGTGGCCTCAGCGCCCCTTCGGCAGACCGAGGATGCGCTCGGCGACGATGTTCCGCTGGATCTGGGAGGTGCCCGCGGCGATCGTGTACGAGAGGGACGAGAGCCGGTCCAGGACCCATTCCCGGTCGACGTCGAACGCGTCGGCCCCCAGCACCTCCGCCGCCGCCTCGTACAGCTCCTGACGGGCCCCGGAGTAGCGCAGCTTGAAGACGGAGCCGCCGGTGCCGGGGACTGGGCCCGTCCGCTCCGACTCCGCCACGTTCCACTGGGTGAGCCGCCACAGGGCCCGGAACTCCGCGTTGAGCCTGCCGAGGCGCCGGCGCAGCACCGCGTCGTCCCACCGCCCGTTGCGCCGGGCCTCGTCGGCGAGGGCGTCCAGGGTGCGGCGGCAGGCGACGACCTCGCCGACGAAGGCCGTGCCGCGTTCGAAGGAGAGGGTGACCATGGTGACCCGCCAGCCGTCGTTCTCGGCCCCGACCCGGTTGCGCGCCGGCACCCGGACCTCGTCGAGGAACATCTCGGCGAACTCCGTGGACCCGGCCAGGGTCCGCAGCGGCCGGACCGTGATGCCGGGGGCGTCCATCGGCATCGCGAGCCAGCTGATCCCCCGGTGCTTCGGCGCGTCCGGATCGGTGCGCACCAGCAGCTCGCACCAGTCGGCGACCTCGGCGTGCGAGGTCCAGATCTTGCTGCCGCTGATCACGTAGGAGTCGCCGTCGCGCACCGCCCGGGTGCGCAGGGCGGCCAGGTCGGAGCCCGCGTCCGGCTCGCTGAACCCCTGGCACCAGATCTCGTCGCCGCGCAGCACGGGCGGCAGCCAGCGGGCCCGCTGCTCGGCCGTGCCCTCGGCGGCGACGGTCGGTCCGGCGTGCAGCAGCCCGACGAAGTTCGCCCCGACGTAGGGGGCCCCGGCCTTCTCCGTCTCCTCCAGGTAGATCAGGTGCTGGGTCGGGGTGGCGCCCCGACCGCCCGCGTCCACCGGCCAGTGCAGGCCCGCGTACCCGGCGTCGTACAGCATCCGCTGCCAGGTGGTGTCGTACGCCCGGCGCGCGGGCCAGTCGTCGGGCGAGGGCTTCGGGGGCAGGCCGGGGAGGGCGCCGGCCAGCCACTCCCGCAGCCGCCCCCGGAACTCCTCCTCGGCCTCCGTGTACGCGAGATCCACCGCCGCCCCGCCTACTTGTCCAGGTCCAGGCCGAGCATCCGGATCGCGTTTCCGCGCATCAGTTTGTGGACGGTCTCCTCGTCCAGTCCCTTGACGTGGTCGAGGGCGACCTCCTTGGTGTGCGGGAAGGTCGAGTCCACGTGCGGGTAGTCGGTCTCGAAGGTGGCGTTGTCGCGGCCGACGACGTCCAGCGAGGCGATCCCGTGCTTGTCGCGGAAGAAGCAGCAGAACATCTGCCGGTAGTAGTACGTGGACGGCGGCTCGGGGATCAGATCGCGCACCCCGCCCCAGGCGCGGTGCTCCTCCCAGACGTCGTCGGCGCGCTCCAGGGCGTACGGGATCCACCCCATCTGGCCCTCGCTGTACGCCAGTTTCAGCGCCGGGAACTTCACCAGGACCCCGCTGAAGAGGAAGTCCATCATCGAGGCCATCGCGTTGTTGAAGGAGAGCGAGGCCTGCACGGCGGGCGGCGCGTCCGGGGAGGCGGCGGGCATCTGGGAGCTGGAGCCGATGTGCATGTTGACGACCGTGCCGGTCTCCTGGCAGACGGCGAAGAACGGGTCCCAGTAGCCGGTGTGGATGGACGGCAGCCCTAGGTGGGTCGGGATCTCGGAGAAGGTGACCGCGCGGACGCCCCGGGCCGCGTTCCGCCTGATCTCCGCGACGGCGAGGCCGATGTCCCAGAGCGGGATGATGCAGAGCGGGATCAGCCGGCCGCCGCTGTCGCCGCACCACTCCTCGACCATCCAGTCGTTGTAGGCGCGCACGCACGCGAGGGCGACCTCCTTGTCGTGCGCCTCGGCGAAGGTCTGCCCGCAGAAGCGCGGGAAGGTCGGGAAGCAGAGCGAGGCCTCGACATGGTTGAGGTCCATGTCCTTGAGGCGTTCGGCCGGGTCCCAGCAGCCGGGCCGCATCTCGGCGCGGGTGATGCCCTCCAGGGTCATGTCGTCGCGGTCGAAGCCGACGGCGGCGATGTTCCGCTTGTACGGGAATTTCAGGTCCTCGTAGATCCACCAGTCGGTGGGCGGCCCGTCCGGGTCCATCGTGATGACGTACTTCCCGCCCGTGTACGCCAGCTCCCCGATGCCCGCGGTGAGCGGCTGCGGCCCGCGCTCGCGGTACTTCGCGGGCAGCCAGGTGGAGAAGAGGTGCGCGGGCTCGATCACATGGTCGTCGACGCTGACGATCCGAGGCAGTTCCGTATCCGTCATGGTGTCGTCCCCTCCGGCGCCCCCGGCGAGGTCCCGGGTGCGGGCATGTTCCGATGGATCTCTGATGATGGATTTCTGATGGTGCATCTCTGATGGTGCATTTCTGATGGCCCGTCAGATTCGCTTGCGGCACTCAGGCTAGCCCCGCACCCCTGGACCGACAAGGCGCGGAGCCCTACGCTCTCCGCATTATCTGACTGGCCGTCAGTTCGGAGGGACCGCTGTGACCGCCGTGAACGACGTGACCGCATCCGCCCACGCCCTGGGCGCCTCCCACACCTTCTGGGAGCTGATCGAACGCCGCGCCGCCCTCACCCCCGACCGCCCGGTCCTGCTCCAGGAGGACCGGCGCCTGACCTTCGGCGAGCTGAGGGACCGCGCCGAGCGGGTCGCCGCCGGGCTGTACGGGATGGGCGTGCGGGCGGGCAGCGTGGTGGCCTGGCAGCTGCCGACCCGGCTGGAGACGGCGTTGCTCTCCTTCGCCCTGACCCGGCTCGGGGCCGTTCAGACGCCGGTCATCCCGTTCTACCGGGACCGCGAGGTGCGGTTCGCGCTGCGCGAGTCGGGGGCGGCGTTCTTCGCCGTGCCCGGCGTGTGGCGCGGCTTCGACCACACGGCGATGGCCGAGCGGATCGTCGGTGAACTCGCCGACCCGCCACGGGTCTTCGAGGCGTACGACACCCTCCCCGACGGCGACCCGACGGTCCTGCCGCCCCCGCCCGCCCCCTCCTCGGGCGAGGAGGTCCGCTGGATCTACTGGACCTCCGGCACCACCTCCGACCCCAAGGGCGTCCTGCACACCGACCGCTCCCTGATCGCGGGCGGCTCCTGTCTCGCCCACGCCCTGAAGCTCTCCGCCGACGACGTGGGCTCGATGGCGTTCCCGTACGCCCATGTCGCCGGGCCCGACTACACGGTGATGCTGCTGCTGTACGGGTTCCCCGCGGTGATGTTCGAGCAGTTCGCGCTGCCGGACGCGCTGGCGGAGTACCGGCGGCACGGGGTGACGGTGGCCGGCGGCTCGACCGCCTTCTACGCGATGTTCCTGGCCGAACAGCGCAAGGCCCCCGACCGGCCGCTCATCCCGACCCTCCGTCTGCTGGCGGGCGGCGGAGCGCCGAAACCACCGGAGGTCTACCACGCGGTGGTGCGGGAGATGGGGGTCCGGCTCACCCACGGCTACGGCATGACCGAGGTCCCGATGATCACCATGGGCGCCCCGGACGACACCCCCGACCACCTGGCCCTGACCGAGGGACGGCCCCCGGAGGGCATGGAGATCCGGATCGCCGACGAACACGGCAAGCCCCTCCCGTACGGCGCCGAGGGCGAGGTGCGGCTGCGCGGGGAGGCGGTCTGCCGGGGCTATCTGGACGCCGGGGCCTCCGCCGCGGCCTTCGACGCCGAGGGGTTCCTGATCACCGGGGACCTGGGGCGGCTCCAGGAGAGCGGACACCTCACGCTCACCGGCCGGCTGAAGGACATCATCATCCGCAAGGGCGAGAACATCTCCGCCAAGGAGATCGAGGACCTGCTCCACACGCACCCCGCCGTCGCCGACGCGGCGGTCATCGGGCTGCCCGACCCGGAGCGCGGCGAACGCGTCTGCGCGGTGGTAGAACAGCCGCCGGGCGCACCGCCCCTGACCCTGGCCGCGCTCTCCGCCCATCTGCGGGAAGCGGGACTGTCCGTCCACAAGGTGCCCGAGCAGTTGGAGGTCCTCGACGCACTGCCCCGCAACGAGACGCTGCGCAAGGTGCTCAAGTACCGGCTGCGGGAACGGTTCGGCGGGTGAGGCCGACGAGGCGGGCGGAGCCGGGTGCCACAGCCGGCACGGGGGCGGCGGGCGTCACGGGCGAGGGCGGCGGGCGTCACGGGAGCGGTGGGCCGTCCCCGTAACGCCCGGGATCACTACGCGTCCGGCTCGATCACCGTGAAGTACACGGCGAACGCCGCCACCACATCACTCTCCGCGATCAGGCCGTCCCGGTCCGTGTCCAGGCTCTGGGCGGCGATGCCCGCGATCTCGCCGCTGGCCCCGAGGACCCGGAGCGCCCGCTCCACGTCCGCCACCGACGCCCTGCCGTCGTTCCCGCCGTCCGCGACCGCGATGGTCGCCCGCAGGAACGGGCGGGCGATCTCGGCGAACCGCCCGGGATTGTCCCGGAGCCGCTTCACCGCCCCGCCCACGAACTCCTCACGGGTGACCCGCTGGTCCCCGTCCACATCGGCGATCCCCGCCATGCCCTGCCAGAAGGCCTCGGCACCGGTGTAGAGCGCCTGGCCCTTGTCGCAGCGGGCCGTCGTACCGAACTCGGTGAGCAGACGGGCCGCCGCGGCGTTGAAATCGGCACGGTCGATATAGCCGTTGCCGTCCTGGTCGAAGGCTGCGAAGCGGTGCGCGATCTTTCGCTCGTACTCTGCGCTGTCCATGCGGGGAGCGTACGACGCCCGGGACGCTCACGTGTCACCGAGCAGCGCCTCCTGTGTGACAACCTCGCATCGGAGGCAGCCGCTTCAGGCGCTCAGCGGCCTGCACTCCTCGTCGGTGGCGGACCGCGCGTCCGGGTAGACGTCGAACAGCCGGCGCACCCCGAGCGCCCCGAGCACCTTGTTGACGTGCGAACCGTCCTCCGCGCCCCGGGCCGGGAGAATCAGCCGCAGCCGGCCGCCGCAGGACTTCATCAGCCGGCGCGAGGCGATCAGTACACCGACGCCGCTGGAGTCGCAGAAGAACACCTCGGACAGATCGAGCACCACATCGTGCTGCCCCTCCGCCACCGCCTCGTGGACGGACTGGCGCACGACGGGTGAGGTCACCAGATCAAGTTCGCCGCTCATGCGCAGCACGGTCCAGGAGCCCTGCTCCGCCTCGTCCACCTTCAGGGTCACGCGACTGGACCTCTCGTTCCGGGGCTCCCGGCAATCCGGAAGTTTCCGTTCCTCCTCGCGGCTGCCCAACCGCACCCCCATGAAACACCGGCGCGCCGACCGACGCCCAGGAGATTTCCGGTGAAAGGAGCACTTCGGACCGTTTCCGCTGCTCAGAGCGGGTAGCAAGCCGACAGCGAGCGGACAGCACGGGCATCCGGGCCGAAAATCGACTACCGTCGTCGGCCACGCGCCGCGGGAAGAGAGTTGCCGCAAAGGCGCGTGCACCGCCCGCCCGGCGGACTACATTCGGTCCTCACGGGCACAGGGTGGATCACGGAGTCGGGTGGACAGGGCCGGGGACTGGGGGGTTCATGGCGAAGGAGACAGCACCCCGCTGGGACCGCAGGATGCAGCAGAGGCTGGCCTGCGGTGAGGCGGCGGCGCTCGGCGAGCTCTACGACCGGTTCGCGGCCCTCGTCCACAGCCAGGCGCACCGGATGCTCGACGACGAGGACGCCGCCGACCTGGTGACCCGCGAGGTCTTCGCCCAGATCTGGGAGAACCCCGAGGCGTACGACCCGAAGCAGGGCTCGATGCGCTCGTGGGTGGCCCGCCTCACCCACCGCCAGTCCGTCCAGCGGCTGCGCCGCACGGCGGTCTCCTCGTACGCGGCGGAGCACGGCGAGGGCGCGGCGCCCGACCCGGAGGAGCTGGAGCGGCGGGTGCGCAGCGCCACGGCCGCCGCCCGCGCCGACTACATCGTCTCCTCGATGCCCGCGCCGCTGCGGCAGGCCCTGGAGCTGGCGTACGTCCATCGCCGGGACTACCGGCAGACGGCCGCCGACCTCGGGGTGACCGAGGACGAGGCGCGCCGTCGGCTCAGGCTGGGGCTGCAACTGCTCTCCACGGCGAACGCCCGCCCGCTCGAAGGGGCCTCGCCACCCGGTTACGGACGGGTCCGGTGAGCGGCGACGGACGCGAGAGCGAGGGACGTGAGGAGGAGGTGCGCGGCGCCCGCCGGATACCGGGCCCGCGCGGGGCGGCGGACGACCTCGACCTGGAGTCCGTGCCGGAAGAGGGCGGACCGGAACAGGCCGCCCCGGAACAGGCCGCCCCGGAAGAGGCCGCCCCCGGACAGGCCCTCCCGGAGCCGCTCATGACCTCCGTCTCCGCCTCAGCCTCCGCCTCGGGCCTCGACCTCCCCCACCGGGTCCTCAAGGCCCTCCTCGGCGCCTGGGCGTTGTCCGCCTGTTCGGCCGAGGAGACCGCCGCCGTGGAGGACCACCTCACCGTGTGCGCCCCGTGCGCGGACGAGGCGCTGCGGCTGCGGGACGCGGTGGGGCTGCTGCACACCGACGGCTCCCTGGATCTCGATCCGTCGCTCCGGTCCCGGGTGATGGACGGCTGCCTGGGCCGTCGGCCGGCCCGGATCCCGGTGCCGGAGTACGCCGCCGCGTACGACGCCGAGACCGCCCGGCTCGACGCGCTGCTCCGCGACATCGGGGACTCGGAGTGGCACGCGCCGGTGCGCCTGCGGTGGTTCGAGGAGGAGCGCGAGGTCACCCGCAGGACCACGGTGGCCGGGGTGATCGGCCATCTGATGGCGGTCGACGGGCTGCTGTCCGCCGCGCTCGGCCTCGACGACCCGCTCGGCGGCGGCGAGGCGCTGCTCGGCCCCTCCGAGCGCACCGAGAGGTACTGGTCGGCGGCGCACCGGCCGCCCACCCGGGCCGTCCGCGAGCCCTGGCGGGCCCAGAGCCACGAGCTGATCCGCACGGCGTCCTTCGCCGGGCGGAACGTCGCCGAGACCTCCGTCTCCTACGGGGCCTTCGCCCTGCCGCTCCCGGACGCGCTGCTGGACCGCGCCTTCGAGTGCTGGGTGCACGGCGGGGACATCGCCGACGCCGTCGACTATCCGTACCAGGCCCCGACGGCGGCCCATCTGCACCGGATGATCGACCTGGCGGCCCGGCTGCTTCCGGCCGCCATGGCGGGACGCCGCCGCGCCGGACTGGCCGGGCCCGCGAAGGAGCTCGTCACGGCCGGTGCGCCGGGCCGCTCGGTCCATCTGGAGATCGAGGGCCACGGCGGGGGCGACTGGTACATCCCGCTGGACTCGCCGGCCGCCCTCGGCTCGCCCGAGCGCACGGTGGCGCAGGTGGCCCTGGACGGGGTCGAGTTCTGCCGGCTCGCCGCGGGCCACATCTCGCCGGTGGAAGCGGCGGCGGGCCAGGAGGGCGACCGCGAGGCCATCCGCGACGTGCTGTTCGCGACGGCCTCGCTCAGCCGGCTGTAGGGCCCGCCGAACGGCGCCGGGTCCTACGCGAAGATCACCGTACGGCGGCCGTTGAGCAGGATGCGCCGCTCCGCGTGCCACTTCACCGCGCGCGCCAGTGCCTGGCACTCCACGTCCCGGCCGATGGCGACCAGTTGGTCCGGCGTCACGCCGTGACCGACGCGCTCGACCTCCTGCTCGATGATCGGGCCCTCGTCGAGGTCGGCGGTGACGTAGTGCGCGGTCGCGCCGATCAGCTTCACCCCGCGCGCGTGCGCCTGGTGGTAGGGCTTGGCGCCCTTGAAGCTCGGCAGGAACGAGTGGTGGATGTTGATGATCCGGCCGCTCAGCTGCTTGCACAGGTCGTCCGAGAGGACCTGCATGTAGCGGGCCAGGACGACCAGCTCGACGTCCTCCTCGCGGACCAGCTCCAGCAGTCGCGCCTCGGCCTCCGCCTTGTTGTCCTTCGTCACCGGGAGGTGCCGGAAGGGGATGCCGTACGAGGCGACGAGCTCGGCGAAGTCCGTGTGGTTGGAGACGACGGCCGCGATCTCGACCGGCAGCGCTCCGGTGCGGGAGCGGAACAGCAGGTCGTTGAGGCAGTGGCCGAACTTGCTGACCATCAGCACGATCCGCATGCGCTCCGCGGGCCGGTGGATCTGCCACTCCATCCGGAAGGCCTCCCCGATCGCGGCGAAGCTGGCGCGGAGCTTGTCCACCGTCACGGTGGCGTCGGCCGAGAAGTGGACGCGCATGAAGAACAGACCCGTGTCGTGGTCCCCGAACTGCTGACTGTCCTCGATGTTGCAGCCGGTCATGAAGAGATAGCTCGACACGGCGTGCACGATGCCCTGTTTGTCGGGGCAGGAGAGCGTGAGGACGTACTGCTCGGTCGCGGCGGCGTCCGAGGCGGCGGAGGGGGCGGGCTGCGGCGCGGTCATCCTCGTAGGGTGCCACACCCGCCCCGTGGTCAGGCGGCCCTGGTCATCATGCGGATGACATCCAGCGATCGGGGCGGTATGTCCGGATCCTCCGCGTCGTTGGTGGCGAGCATCACATGGGCCTCGCGGGCCGCGTGGACGGCTTCGGGCCAGCCGTGGTGCTCCAGATAGGCGGAGACGGGGGCGTCCGCACCGACCTGGTGCATGATCCGCAGCACCCGCAGGGCGGCGGCGTCCACGGCGGCGGCCTCGGCGGAGTCCCTGAATATGGTGCCGACGTACTTCTCGGCGGACCAGTTGTCGAGCCAGGTGTCCTCGACCAGGCGGTACACGGCGTCGGTGACGTCCCCGTACCCTTCCCGGCCGGCGAGCCAGCACTCGTGGTGGAAGGCGGGGTCGGAGAGCATGTGCAGCGCCGAGCGCACGTTGGTGCGCCAGCGCCACCACGGCATGTCAGTGAGCGGCATGCCGCCCATGGTGGAGGAGCGACGGCCGCGACGGGAAGAGTTCTCCGAACCTTGCTGCACGGTCGTCGATCGTACGTTCCTTCACCGCGCCCCCGCACAGGCCCCCGTAATTCACCTGGACGTCACCGCGCGTTGAGAACGGCACACCGCGCAGTTACCCGGTGCCCGGAAGGGTTCAGGTCCATGACCGGACGGCGACGCCCCACCTTTTCCCGCCCCTTCCCGGGCGTCATCAGCGCGGCGGCGGCGGGGGCGGTGCTGCTGTCCGGCTGCGGTGTGCTCCCTGGAGCCTCGGGGGGGTCCAGGGAGCCCGTCACCGTGATGACGTGGGCGCCCGACCGGTCGGAGGACATCAACGCGGTGAAGATGGCCGGGGTGCCCGCCATGGCGCAGACGTACGCCCGCTGGGTCAACGACACCGGCGGCATCGACGGACGCGAGCTGAAGGTGGTCGTCTGCGACGAGGCCGACACCCCGCTGGGCGCCGAGCGGTGCGCGCGGGAGGCCGTCGAGAAGAAGGTGGCCGCCGTCGTCGGCTCGTACAGCCGCCACGGCCAGAGCTTCATGCCGGCGCTGGAGGCGGGCGGCGTCCCGTACATCGGCGGCTACGGCGCCTCCACCGAGGAGTTCAGCAGCTACCTCTCGTACCCCGTCAACGGTGGCCAGCCGGCGTTGCTGGCCGGTCACGGACAGCAGTTGAGCCGCAGCTGCGAGCGGGTCTCGCTGGTGCGGCCCGACTCGATCGGCGGCGACGGCATGCCGCCGCTCCTGAACAACGGGCTGATGGCCGCCGACCGGCCCGCCTCCACCGACATCCTGGCCCCGCTGGACGCCACGTCCTACGACGAGCAGGCCGCGCAGGCGCTGGAACGGTCCGACGGCGGCTGTGTGACGGCGGTGCTCGGCGCCCGTACGGAGACGTTCTTCGACTCCTTCCGCCGCCTGGAGCCGGACGGCGAGCAGGTCAGGATCTCCTCCGTGCTGGGCAGCGTCAGCCAGCCGCTCATCGACCGCACGGGCGGCCCGAACAGCCCCTTCGAGGGCGCCTACGTCACCGGCTGGTACCCGGACGCGAGGAACGCGCGCTGGAAGGAGATGCGCGAGGTGATCGGTGAGTACGCCTTCGGGGACAACCGCATCGACCCGGACGACACCGCCGTGCAGACGACCTGGATCGCGTACACGGCGCTGCGGGCGGCCGTCCGGGCGATCGACGACGAGAAGGTCACCCCGGGCCGGGTCGTGGCCACCCTCAACCGGGGCGTCGAGGTCGACACCGGCGGCCTGACCCCGACGCTCCGCTGGCGCTTCGAGGACCTGGTCGGCACGTTGAGCTACCCGCGCATCGTCAACACGAAGGTGACGTTCCAAGTGGTCCGCGAGGGCCGGCTCACCGCCCAGAAGAAGGGCTTCGTCGACGTCTCGGACGCCCTGACGGACGCCCCGCGCAGCTAGGGAGTGTCCGCAAAGTATCGTCGTCCGCCCTCTGGGCGGGGCCCGCGGCGTCTGGTGCGTGCTCTCGCAAGGCGCCGGAGTGTCCTAGTAGCGGAGCTACTCGGGCATTTCGGCAACGCCGCGAGAGTGCGTGCCAGGCGTCGTGGGCCAGACGAGACTTTGCGGACACGACCTAGCGCCTCCCGGCTGGATCAGAGCTCGGTGAACCCGTGCTTGGTCAGGCCGTACTTCGCCGCGATCGTGTTCCAGAGCTTGGACGCCTCGCGCTTGGCCTGGGTGGCGACCCCGCTCTGCTGGTTGGCCTTGGCCGTCTCGCTCGTCGACCGGGCCTGGCCGCCCTTGCAGACGGACTTGTTCTTCTTGGCCTGCCGCGCCCAGGTCGCGTAGTGCTCGTCGGCCGCCGCCGAGGCCTTCCACGCCCGGTTCAGCGAGGCGGTCAGCTCCGCGTTCTGCGGGAGCTTGTCCACGGACAGCCCTTCGAGCCGGGTCACCAGGTCACGGCGCTGCTGGGCGGCGCCCTTGAGGTCGGCGTCGGCCCGGTCCAGGTCCTTGCAGGACTTGATCTTCTCGACCGCGCTGATCACCGCCGCCCGGCTGTTGTTGCTGTCGGCCAGCAGCTTGTCCAGCGCCTCGGCCTGCGGCTTCGCCGGATCGGGCGCCGCCTTGGCGGTGGGCTCCGTGACCGGTGAACTCTGCGAGGCGACCGGCTGTTTGTCGTCCTCACCGGAATCGTCGCCGCCGCTCAGCAGCGCGCCCGCGCCGAGTCCGATGACGGCGCAGCCCACGACGACCGCGGCGATCAGCGGAACATGCGCGGACCGCCGACGCGGGGCGTCGCCGCTCTGCTGCGGGACCGGCCCGTCCTGCTCCGCACGGCCCTGGAAGCCCTGGAGGCCGGACTGGTAGCCCCCGGGCGCCTGCGGCGGCAACTGGCCGCCCTGGGGCTGCCGCTGGGGCTGGTGGGGTTGCTGGGGCTGCTGCTGGTGCTGCTGGGGCTGATAGCCCTGCTGCTGGTACGGGGACGGGGGCTGCTGCCCCGCGTCGAACTGCGGCATCTGCTGCGTGGCGCCCGCGGGTTCCTCGGAACGGAACAGGTTGTCGAACTCCGCGGGCGGCTGCCGGTCCCCCGGCGCGCCCGGCCTGATCCCGTACGGGGCCCCTCCGGGCACCGGGGGTATGTACTGGGTCGCGTCGGCGTCCCCGCCGCCCTGCGAGGGCCCCACGGGGCCGGGACCGCCCGGGACGGGCGCGATGTACTGCGTGGCGTCCGCGTCACCGCCGGGAACACCCTGCCCGCCCTGAGCACCCGGCCCTGCCTCCGGCGGCAGCGGCTGCGCGTACGGCTGGGGCTGGGGCGGCTGAGGCTGAGGCTGCTGGTGCTGCTGGTGCTGGTGCTGCTGCTGGTGCTGGGGGTACTGCGGCGGGTACGCGCCGGGCTGCTGCTGGGACTGCTGTTGCGGCAGCTGCTGAGGCTGCTGGTAGGAGCCGGGCCGCTGAGGCTGCTGGTACGCACCCGGCTGCTGAGGCTGCTGATACGCCCCGGGCTGCTGGTACGCCTCCGGGCCCGACTGGTACGCCTCCGGGCCCGGCGACTGCTGCGCGGGCGGCAGGGGCTGCGCGGGCGGGTAGCCGTAGCCCCCGTCCGGCTGCTGCTGCGGTTCCGGCGGCCCCCACTGCCGGCCCCACGGCTGACCGCCCGCGGGCGCCGCCTGCTCGCCCTGCTGCCCGCCCTGCCCGGGCCCGGGCGCCGCCCCGGGGGTCCAGGGGGCTCCGCCGTCGGCAGGCAGCACGACACCCTCGTGCGCGGGTCGTGCGGCGGGGAGCTCGTGCTCGCCGCCCTGTCCGCTCTGCGTCACCAGGACTCCTACGTGTGAACCTACGGAACCGTCGGCTCACGCTATCGGGTGGTCACCCGCCTCCGCCAAGCGCGTGGTGCCCCTCACGACCCCTTCACAGGGCCGGTAACACCCCGCCGCCCCGCGACGCTGTTAACGGCCGGACCGCCACGAACACGGCCCGGACCGCATCGGCGACCACGTGTCCTCAAGCCGCCTGGAGCTCCAGCCGCTCGCCGAACTCCCGCACCGCTGGCTCCTCACCGTAGGGCGTGAGCCGCTGCTGGAGGTCGTCGAGATATTCGGCGCCCCGGCTGGAGCGCACCGTCGCCAGCAGCTCCATCGCCCGGGTGCCCGTGTGGCACGCCCGCTCCACCTCCCGCTGCTGCACCTGGGCCGAGGCCAGCAGCACCAGCGCGATGCCCCGGCGCCTGGCCCGGGTCTCCGGAAGCGCGGCCAGCGCCTCCTTCGCCCGCCGGGCCGCCTGCTCCGGCTGCCCCAGGTCCCGGTGGCAGTGGGCCAGTTCGTCCGCGAGATACCCCGCGTCGAAGTGCGCGATCCAGACCGGGTCGTCCCCCGACTCCGGGCCCGCCTGCTCCAGCGCGGCGACCGCCCGCCCCGACACCGCGTGGCAGGTCCTGGCGTCCCCGAGCAGCGCGTGCCCCCGGGCCTCGGCCGCGTAGAACATCGCCTGGGCGCGGGGCGTGACATGCCCTCGGGCCCCTTCCTGCGCGGCGCGGGCCAGTTGGGCGATCTCGCGGGGGTTGCCGAGCTGGGCGGCGAGATGGCTCATCGACGCGGCGAGCACATAGCCGCCGTACGCCCGGTCGCCCGCCGCCTGCGCGAGCCGCAGCGCCTGGATGTAGTAGCGCTGGGCGAGGCCGGGCTGGCCGGTGTCGACCGCCATGTAGCCGCCCAGCTCGGCGAGCCGGGCCACCGCGCCGAACAGCTGCCGCCCCACCTCTTCGCGGTACGCCCCCGAAAGCAGGCCGGAGACCACGCTGTTGAGGTAGTGCACGAGCACCGGCCGCACATGGCCGCTGCCGAAGCGGTGGTCGAGGTCGGTCAGCGCGGTGGTCATCGCCCGCACCGCCTCGACGTCGGACATCCCGACCCGGGCCCCCGCCGTCCGCTCGACCTGTGCGTCCGGGCCCGAGATCAGCCAGTCCCGGCTGGGCTCGACCAGCGCGGACGCGGCGACCGCCGACCCGGCGAGCAGATCGCGGCGGCCCACGTCGCTGCGCCACAGCTCGCAGACCTGCTCGACGGCCCCGGCGACGGTCGGCGCGTACTGGAGGCCGACGCCGGAGGCCAGGTTCTTGCCGTTGGCCATGCCGATCTCGTCGATCGTGACCGTACGGCCGAGCTTGCGGCCGAGCGCCTCGGCGATGATCCCCGGCGCCCGGCCCCGGGGCTGCTGCCCCCGCAGCCAACGGGCCACGGAGGTCTTGTCGTAGCGCAGATCGAGACCCCGCTCGGCCCCGACCATGTTCACGCGGCGCGCCAGGCCCGCGTTGGAACAGGCGGCTTCCTGGATGAGCGTCTGGAGCCGTTCGTTGGGCTGGCGGGCTACGAGAGGCCTTGCAGCCATATGTCCCCCTGAAACATCGGTTATGTGCAGTGATCGGTGGAAGGGATCACTGCCCGTCACATACTCAAGAAATGCGCATATTCCATCGGCATTCGGTACGGCCATGGCGCGTTGCACCGTCACGGAGGTCCGGGAGCGGCCCTGGGCGGCGGTCCTGGAGGTGGTTACCCGCCCTTCGGTGCGACGCCTCACGCGCGCCCCCGCCCGTGCACCGATGCGCCCCGCGTGCGAGGTCAATGCGCCGGGCCCCGGTTCAGGGGAGGCCGTAACCCCAGGTGACGGCGGGAGTTGTGCTGGGCGTGGAAGAGCCCATGGGAGTCACGGAAGCCGCGCAGGTCCCTCAGCAGCGCGGCGAGCATCTGCTCGACGCCGCGGTGCGGTATGCGGAAGAGCGCCATTGGGACGTGTTCCCCGGCACCTGGCTGGAGGCGGTGGGCGGCGGGGAGCGGTGTTCGTGCGGCGACGTCGGCTGCGCCCTGCCGGGGGCCCACGCGGACCGACCCGACTGGGCGGGCCGGGCGACCGGCAGCGGGGCCGCCGCCCGGCGCATGTGGAGCAGGCAGCCCCGCGCCTCGGTGCTGCTGCCGACCGGCCGGAGCTTCGACGCGCTGGAGGTCCCGGAGTCCGCGGGGTTCCTGGCGCTGGCCCGGATGGAGCGGATGGACCTGACGCTGGGCCCGGTCACCTGCACACCCGACCGCCGGATGCTGTTCTTCGTGCTGCCGGGCGCCGCCGCCAAGGCCTCCGAGCTGGTGCGCGGGCTCGGCTGGAACGCCGAGGCGATCGACCTGACCGGCCGCGGCGAGGGCCACTACGTCGCCGCACCGCCCACCCGGGTCGGCGCCCGGGGTGCCGTGCAGTGGGCCCGGAAGCCCACCCATGCCAACCGCTGGCTGCCCGATGTGGACGAGCTGATCACCCCGCTGGCGTACGCCTGCGCACGCGAGGCGGCCGACGCCCGTACGCGCGTTCCGTAAAGAGCCCGGACGGCGTCTCCCGGGGCCCCGGTCAGCCCTTTCGTAGGGTGGTCCCCATCTATGGGGATATCGAAAGGCTGTGCCATGCCGGACCGGGCAGATGCACGTACGAACACAGGCGTGGAGACAGACGCGGAGACAGACGCGGCGGGCGGTGCCCAGGAGGCGCGGCCCGCCGTCCGCGTACAGGGGCTGTGGAAGCGGTTCGGGGATCAGGTCGCCGTCGCGGGGATCGATCTGGAGCTGCCCGCGGGGAAGTTCATCGGCCTGGTGGGACCCAACGGGGCGGGCAAGACGACGACGCTCTCGATGGTCACCGGGCTGCTGCGGCCCGACCTGGGAAAGATCGAGGTCGCGGGCCACGACGTGTGGACGGACCCGGTCGAGGTGAAGTCCCGGATCGGGGTGCTGCCGGAGGGGCTGCGGCTGTTCGAGCGGCTCTCGGGGCGTGAACTGCTCGCCTACAACGGGCGGTTGCGCGGCCTGCCGGGGGACGAGGTGGACAAGCGGGCCACCCAGCTGCTGGACGTGCTGGATCTCGCGGGCTCGCAGCACAAGCTGGTCGTGGACTACTCGACCGGCATGCGGAAGAAGATCGGGCTCGCGGCGGCCCTGCTCCACAACCCCGAAGTGCTCTTCCTGGACGAGCCGTTCGAGGGCGTCGACCCGGTCTCGGCGCAGACCATCCGGGGGGTGCTGGAGCGCTACACCCGGTCCGGGGCGACCGTGGTCTTCTCCAGCCATGTGATGGAGCTGGTCGAGTCGCTGTGCGACTGGGTCGCCGTGATGGCGGCGGGCCGGATCAAGGCGCAGGGCACACTGGCCGAGGTGCGCGGCGACGCCCCCTCGCTGCAGAACGCCTTCCTCGAACTGGTCGGCGCGGGCGGCCGGGACGCCGGCGACTCCCTCGACTGGCTGGGCGGCTCCCGATGAGCGTGCTGGACGCCCCGGTCACCTCGGCCGTCCCCGCGGCGCCGACGACGGGCCTGACCCCGGTCTTCGTCCGGCTCAAGCTGACGCTGCTGCGCAACGGACTGCGGCAGTCCTCCGGGCGCAAGGCGGTGTTCATCACCTCCCTGGTCTTCACGCTGCTGCTCGCCGCGGGTCAGGTGCTCGGCCTGGTGCTGCTGCGCGGCAACGCGCACGCGGGCACCGTCGTGGTGCTGCTGACCGGTGTCGTGGCGCTCGGCTGGGCGGTGCTGCCGCTGTTCTTCCCGAGCGGTGACGACACCCTCGACCCGACCCGGCTGGTGATGCTGCCGCTGCGGCCGGAGCCGCTGATCCGGGCCCTGCTGGTGTCCTCGATGATCGGCATCGGCCCGCTGTTCACCCTGTGCCTGGTGGTCGGTTCGGTCATCGCGCTGGCGCACGGGGCGGCGGGCGTGGTGTTCGCGGTGCTCGCGGTCCCGCTGACGATGCTGCTCTGCGTGGCGCTGTCCCGGGCGGTGGCCACGGCCAACGTCCGGCTGCTGAACTCCCGCAAGGGCCGCGACCTCGCGGTGCTCAGCGGGCTGGTGATCGCGGTGGGCATCCAGTTCGTCAACTTCGGCGCGCAGCGGCTCGGTCGGGCGGGCGGGCTGTCCACGCTGGAACCGGCGGGCGACGTGGTCCGCTGGCTGCCCGGCGCCTCCGCCGTGGCGTCGGTGGACGCGGCCTCGGACGGCGCGTACGGGGTCGCGGTCGCCCAGCTCCTGATCACGGTGGTGGCCCTGGCGGCGCTGATGTGGATGTGGCAGCGGACCCTGGTGAGGCTGATGACCTCGCCGGACGGTTCGACCCTGGCGGCGGCCGAGCCGGCCCGTAAGGAGTCCGGCCGGGGCGGTCTGTCGGCGCTGCTGCCGGAGGGCCGCACCGCGACGGTGATGCAGCGCAGCCTGCGGTACGTGGCCCGGGACCCGAAGACCAAGGCGGCCTGGGTGACGGCGCTGGCGGTCGGGGCGATCGTGCCGCTGCTCAACGCGGTCCAGGGCACCGGCTCGGTCTACTTCGCGTGCTTCGCCGCCGGGATGCTCGGCATGCAGATGTACAACCAGTTCGGCCAGGACACCTCGGCCTTCTGGATGGTGGCGCTGACGATCTCCTCGCCCCGGGACGCGTACGTCGAACTGCGGGCGCGGGCGCTGGTCCTGCTGCTGCTCACCCTGCCGTTCACGCTGCTCGTCTGTGCGGTGACGGCGGCGGTGATCGGCGACTGGCAGGCGCTGCCGGGGGCGCTCGGCCTGTCGTTCGCGCTGCTGGGCTCGATGCTGGCGACGGGCGCGGTGGCCTCGGCGCTGTTCCCGTACTCGATTCCGCAGGAGGGCGCGTTCAAGAACGTGGTGCCGGGGCAGGGCGGCCTGGCCTGGATCTCCATCCTCGGCGGGATGGTGGCCGCCGCGCTGCTGGCCGCGCCGGTGATCGCGCCGACCGTCTGGATGCACGTCACGGACCACCACGACGCGCTGTGGCTCCTGGTGCCGGGCGGGCTCGTGTACGGGGCGCTCGTCGGGTGGGTGGGGCTGCGGATCGCCGCGCGGCGCACGGCGGCCCGGCTGCCGGAGATCCTGGCGGCGGTCAGCAAGGGCTGAGGGCCGAGGGCTGCCGGGCCGGTCAGGTCCGCCGGTCCGGCCGGTTCCGGTCCGATCCGCCGGGGCTACGGGGAGACCGGTTCGCGGTCGTCCCGGTTGCCCTCGGATTACGGGACA
Organism: Streptomyces sp. NPDC091287; assembly: GCF_044768525.1. NCBI lineage: Bacteria > Bacillati > Actinomycetota > Actinomycetes > Kitasatosporales > Streptomycetaceae > Streptomyces > Streptomyces sp. NPDC091287. Next base: position 152,727 of record NZ_JBIVUV010000005.1, on the reverse strand, counting down.
GCCCTCAGCTGTTCCAGGAAGGGTTCGACCGCGGCCCGCCAGCCCTCCGGCTGGTCGTAGTGGACGAGGTGGCCCGCGTCCGCCACTTCCGCGTACTGGCCGCGGGGCAGGACCCGGACCATCTCCTGGGCCTCGGCGCGGCCCAGCTCCCCGTCGAGGCCGCGTAGCACCAGCGCGGGGCACTGGACCTGGGCCAGCTCCTCCCAGTGGGCGTCGAAGACCCAGGTGGCGCGGGTGCGGAGCATCTGGTGGCGGGAGAAGACGGGGCGCCAGCCGTCTTCCCGCTCGGCCATCACCTCCGCGTAGAACTCGCCGCGCGAGGGGTTCGGCCGCTCCACCCAGGGGTCGTCCTCGCCGAACCACTTCCGTACGTCGGCGAGGGTGGCGAAGGGCAGCGGCCAGGAGTCGAACCAGTCGCTCCACTCGCGCTGGGAGGCCGCCCCGAGGGCGGAGGCCCGCATGTCGCAGACGACGAGGGCACGGACGAGGTCGGGGCGTTTGGCGGCGAGCTGCCAGCCTGTGAGCGCTCCCATGGCGTGGCCGACGACGGTGACGGGTCCGAGCCCGAGCTGTTCGATCGCGGCCTCGGCGTCGGAGACGTAGGCGTCGCGGGTGTACGGGCCGTCGGCGGGCTTGTCGCTGCGGCCGTGGCCCCGCTGGTCGAGGCCGACCGCGCGGTGCCGTTCGGACAGCCAGCGGGCGGTCGGGGCCCAGTGCGAGGCCCGGCCCATCAGCCCGTGCAGCAGTAAGACCCCGGGCGCGGTGTCCGCTTCGGCGCGCCCCTTGGGCGGATCGGCGAACTCCCATGCCGCGAGGCGTACGCCGTCGGTTCCGGTCACATCGATGCGCCGCACCATAGTCCTGGCACCCCCTTCTGGTCCTCGATCACCGTGTGGTCGCACCCCGCCAGGCTATCGAACTCTTATTCGAAAATGAGGCTCCGCCACCGAAGACCCCACGTTCGAGTGACACCCGTTGAGGATTGATGCCGACCGGCCTGGGGAGATCTTCAGCGGGAGGCGGGCCGCTCGGGGACAGGGGCCCGCGGGAACTGACCTTGAGAGCTCGGGGCTCCAGGTCAGCACAGGGGAGGAACGGCCCCGGCGCCTTCGGACGCCGGGGCCGCCCCCTGTCCTGGCACCGCGCCCGACACTTTCGACAACGATGGCAGGCCGCAGCGCGAACCGCCCCGCACCTGCCGGGTTCAGGGCATTCCTCAGGGCGTTGAGAAGCGCGCCGGGCACCGTGCGGTGCGCGTGTTGGTACGACGGGCGCATTCCCTGCTCCCTCCCCGACCGTGCCGGCCGGAGCCGGCCGACACCCTCAGGTCCTCTGCCTGGCCTCAGCCTGGCATGTGACGCGTCCGGCCGCTGGCGTTCCGGACGGAAATCGGCAAGCACACATCACGGTTGTGTTGCCGCGACCGACACACGGTCGGCCACCGGGCCGATACGGGGCGACGAACGCGTCAGCAACGGGCGGAAGCCGGGTCAGCGCTTGGCGACGAAGACGTGCGAGGCGACCTCGGAGTCGAGCTCGGCCGCCTCCCCGCTGGAGCCGACCAGCACCCCGCCGGGCGACTCGGTCACACTGACGACGGACCCGGGCTGCACCCCGGCCCTGCGCAGCGTGTACATCAGCTGGGCGTCGGTCTGGATCGGCTCCCCGATCCGGCGCACGACCACGGTCTTGCCCTCCGTGCCCGGGTCGAGCTCGGCCAGGCTCACCATGGAGTCGTCCAGGAACGGGTCGGCCCCGGCCTTCTCGCCCAGCTCCTCCAGGCCCGGGATGGGATTCCCGTACGGCGACTCGGTCGGGTGACGCAGCAGCTCCAGCACCCGCCGCTCCACCGCCTCGCTCATCACGTGCTCCCAGCGGCAGGCCTCGGCGTGGACCTGCTCCCACTCCAGGCCGATGACGTCCACGAGCAGACACTCGGCGAGCCGGTGCTTGCGCATGACGCGGGTGGCGAGGCGGCGGCCCTCCTCGGTCAGCTCCAGATGGCGGTCCCCCGCGACCTGGACCAGTCCGTCGCGCTCCATGCGGGCCACCGTCTGGCTGACGGTCGGACCGCTCTGGTCCAGCCGTTCGGCGATGCGGGCGCGCATGGGGACCACGCCTTCCTCTTCCAGTTCGAGGATGGTGCGGAGATACATCTCCGTGGTGTCGATCAGTCCGGACATTCGTGCCCCTCGATGCTGTGACTAGAAAACGTCGTGCGATGGCCCTGCACCAATTCTGACGCATAGCGCCGACAACCGTGCCGCCCCGGCGGAAGACGGGAGGAAGGCGGGGGAGGAATCCGGGGGAAATGCGTGCGGCCGGGGCCACAGGGCGCTATTGACAGTCCACTGGTCCAGACCGCAACGTGATCGGCGGCACCGGCATTCCCGCACCGCCCCATCCCCCGTCGAAAGGGCTCCCCCGATGAGCGACAGCAAGCTGGCCGGTCAGTTCTTCGATGCGGCGATCGGCCTGCTGACGCGGGTGCGGGACGAGGAGGCGGACAACATCGCCGCCGCCGGCGCGGCCGTCGCGGACACCGTCGAGTCCGGTGGCAGGCTCTTCGCCTTCGGCGCGGGCCACTCCTCACTGGCCGCCCAGGACGTCGTCTACCGCGCGGGCGGCCTGGCGCTGATGAACCTGCTCACCGTGCCCGGCGTGGTCGGCGTGGACGTCATGCCCGCCACGCTCGGCTCGGCGCTGGAGCGGGTCGACGGGCTCGCCTCGGCCGTCCTGGACTCCAGCCCCGCCACCGCCGGGGACCTCCTGGTGATCGTCTCGCTGTCCGGGCGCAACGCCCTGCCGGTCGAGATGGCGCAGAACGCCCGCGCCCTCGGACTGAAGGTCATCGGCCTCACCTCGGTCGCGTACGCGGAGAGCACCCGCTCCCGGCACGCCTCGGGCGGCTTCCTGCGCGACCACTGCGACATCGTCCTGGACAGCAAGATCGCGATCGGCGACGCGGAGCTGACGGCCCCCGGCGTCGACGCCCCCTTCGCCCCCGCCTCGACCGTGGTGACCAGCGCGATCATGCAGGCGATGTTGGCCGCCGCCGTCGAGCAGCTGGTGGCCCGGGGCATCGAGCCGCCGATGCTGCGCTCGGGCAACGTCGACGGCGGCCACGAGTGGAACGGCCGGGTCATGACGGAGTACCGGGACCGGATCTTCTACCGCCACTGAGCCCCTGCCGCCGGGACCCGCCCGGTGTCCCGACCCTGCGCCCGGGCCTCCGGGGGGCGCGTCGGCAGCACGACCCGGGCCGTCAGCCCCCCGCCCAGGTTGGCGCTCGCGCCGGCGTCCCCGCCGTGCGCCCGTGCCACCGACGCCACGATGGAGAGCCCGAGGCCCGCGCCCTCGCCGGGCGCGTGGCGGCGGGCCCGCGCACGGCGGAACGGCTCGAACAGCAGCGGCACGGTCGCCGGGTCCACCACGGGCCCGGTGTTGGCGACCTCCAGTCCGTCCGGCCCGACCCGGACCCGTACGGTCCCGCCGGGGTGGTTGTGGCGCAGCGCGTTGGCGACCAGGTTGTGCACGAGGTGGTCGAGCAGGACCGCGTCGCCCTCGACCGTCACCGGCCGGGCCGTCACCTCGACGCTGATGGACCGTTCCTTCGCCTCGGCGGCCAGCGCCTCGGTGACCGTGGTGGTGGTCTCGTCCAGGGCGACCCGCTCCCGCCGCCGCAGGCCCTCGTCGGAGACCGCGAGGAGCAGCAGCCCCTCGATGAGCCGCTCACTGCTCGTGGCGGTGTCGATGAGCTTGTCCCGGATCCAGGCGACCTTCTCGGGCGGCGGATCGTCGGCGAGCCCGATCTCGGCGGCGGCCCGCTGCACGGCGAGCGGGGTGCGCAGCTCATGGGCGGCGTTGGCGGCGAACCGCTGCCGGGCGGCGACCAGCTCCTGGATCCGGTCGAGCATCCCGTCGAAGGTGTCGGCCAGCTCCTTCAGCTCGCCGGGCGGAGCCTTCAGCGCGAGGCGTTCGTGCAGGTTGCTGCCGGACAGCCGGCGGGCGCGGGCGGTGATGACGCCGACCGGCCGCAGCACCCGGCCCGCCATCCACCAGGCGAGGGCGACGGAGAGCGCGGAGTAGACGGCAAGGGAGACCCCGGAGACGGTCAGCAACTGGCTGAGCGCGGCGTCCCCGGCGGCGGTGCTGACCTTCCGCGCGACCGCGATCTGGCCGGGTTCGAGCGTCGTGGCCCGCGCCCAGTCCGACGACGGCAGCATGGGGGCGGTGACGGAGGCGTCCATCCGGGAGGCGGGGACCGCCGGGGCCACGGCGGTGCCGATGCTGGCGTACACGCCCTCGCTGACCAGCAGGTAGACGATGGCCATGAGCAGGACGCCGGCCATGACCAGCAGGCCGCCGTACAGCGCGGCGATACGGGCGCGCTCGCTGTTCACCGGTCGCTCCCCGTACCCGCCTCGGGGGTATCCCCGATGCGGTAGCCGGCGCCCGGGACCGTCTCGATCACCGGGGGCGCGCCGAGCTTGGCGCGGAGCTTGGAGAGCGTGACGCGGACCGCGTTGGTGCGGTAGCTGGTGTCCTCCTCCCACACCTCCTCGATCAGGTCGTCACCGCTGACGACGGCGCCCTCGGCCCGCAGCAGGGTTTCCAGCACGGCGAACTCCTTGCGGGAGAGGGAGAGGAAGCGCCCGTCGCGGCAGACCTGGCGGCGGGCGGTGTCCAGCCTCAGTCCGGCCCGTTCCAGGACGGGCGGCAGGGCTGGGCGGGCGCGGCGGCCGAGGGCGAGGACCCGGGCGAGGAGTTCGTCGTACGCGAACGGCTTGGTCAGGTAGTCGTCGGCGCCGAGCCCGAGGCCGGCCACCCGGTCCCGTACGGTCCCCGCGGCGGTGAGCATCAGGATCCGGGTCAGCAGGCGCAGGTCGACGACGCGGCGGCACACCTCGTCGCCGTGCAGTCCCGGCAGATCGCGGTCGAGGATCATCACGTCGTACGCGCCGAACCGCAGCCTCTCCAGCGCCGCCCGCCCGTCGGGGGCGATGTCCACGGCGACGGCGTCACGGCGCAGCCCCTCGGCGATCATCTCCGCCAGGAATTCCTCGTCCTCCACCACCAGCACGCGCATGGGCCCTGTGTACCCGAAAGCGATGTTTCGTCGGTGTAAGCATCCGGGCTGAGAGAAACGAAACAGCGTCCTCGCGCACGCTCGGGCCGACGTGACCGACGTAACCGGCCTGTCAGCAACCGACGAGGAGCCCCCATGGACCAGACCCTTTCCCGCCGGACCGCCGCGCGTTCGCGGGGCCGCGGCATCGCCACCGCCTGTGTCATCGCCGCCGCCCTCGCTCTGACGGCCACCGCGTGCTCCGGCGACGGCAGCGGCACGAAGAACGGTGGATCGGCCTCCGGCAGCAAGAAGACGAAGGAGGACCAGGCGCTGGAGCACCGAAAGTGCCTCCGTGACCAGGGCCTGGACATCCCCGAGCCGAAGCCGGGCCAGGACGGTGTCGGCATCACCATCGACGGCGGCTCCATGAACAAGAAGGAGATGGAGAAGGCGTTCAAGGCCTGCGAGGACAAGGCGGTCGGCGGAGGGGCCAAGGAGCTGACGCAGGCGGAGAAGGACAAGATGGTCGCCTTCGCCCGGTGCATGCGCAAGAACGGCTTCGACATGCCCGACCCCAAGTTCGACGGCGGAGCGATGCAGGCGGCGCCCGCGCTGAAGCCGAAGGACATGAAGAAGTTCGAGAAGGCCAACAAGGCGTGCGAAAGCGTCGGCCGATGAGGCGGGGACGGGCCGTGGCGGCAGCAGCGGTGGTCCTCGCCGTGGCCGCCGGCTCCCTCGCACTCACCCAGCTCGGCGGCCGGGAGGAGGGCGGGGAGGCGAAGAACCCCGGGCTGCCCCCGGCCACCGCCCCGGTCGAGCGCGGGGATCTGCGCGACAGCGCCCAGGCCGACGGGACGCTCGGCTACGACAAGGAGCGCAAGATCAACGCGGGCGCGGTGGGCACCATGACCTGGACGCCGCGCACCGGCTCGGCCGTGGAGCGCAACGAGCGGCTGTACGAGATCGACGGTCGGCCGGTGCGCCTGATGTACGGCTCCGGACCCATGTACCGGACGCTGGAGGCGGGTGACAAGGGCCGGGACGTGGAGCAGCTGGAGCGCAATCTCGCGGAGCTGGGCTACACGGGCTTCACCCCGGACGAGGAGTACACCGAGCTGACGGCGGCGGCCGTCAAGCGCTGGCAGAAGTCCCACGACGCGAAGCAGGCCGGGAAGGTCGGTCCTGCGGACATCACGTTCGCCCCGGGGAAGGTCCGGATCAAGAGCATCGGGGCGGGCGTGGGCGAACAGGCCCAGCCCGGCGCCCCGGTCCTCGAAACGACCGGTTCCGAGCGCATCGTGACGTTCCTGCTGGACGTGGCCGAGAGCCAGTTGGCGAAGGTGGGCACGAAGGTCACCGTGGACCTGCCGGACGGCACGACCGCGCCGGGGAAGGTCTCCTCGGTCGGTCGGACCGCGAAGCCGGGCGACGATCCGCAGGACGACAGTCCCAAGGTCACCCTGACCGTATCCTTCGACGATCCGGACGAGGTCGGCGGTTTCGACCAGTCGCCGGTCACGGTGAACCTGACGGGCGAGACCCGTGAGAACGTCCTGACCGTCCCGGTGAACGCGCTGCTCGCCCTGCCCGGCGGCGGCTTCGGCCTCCAGGTCGTCCAGGGCGGCACGGTCCGTGAGGTGAAGGTCGAGCTCGGCATGTTCGCCGAGGGCCGGGTCGAGGTGTCCGGCGGCGGTCTGCGCGAGGGCGCGAAGGTCGGGGTGCCGAAGATATGAGCCGTTACGTCGGTACGGACACGGGCCCCGGCTCTCGTACGGTCGTCGCCCTCTCCGGCGTCACCAAGGAGTACCCGGGCCCGGTCGCCGCGCTGCGCGGGGTGGACCTCACCGTCCAGGAGGGCGAACTCCTGGGCATCGTGGGCCCCTCGGGCTCCGGCAAGTCCACGCTGCTGCACATCATCGGCACCCTGGACCGCCCCACCGCGGGCTCCGTCCACATAGCGGGCCACGACGTGGCGGCGCTCTCGGACCGCAGGCTCTCCGCGCTGCGGGCCCAGCACGTCGGTTTCGTCTTCCAGGCGTTCCACCTGGTGCCGGGCGTCAGCGCCCGGGACAACGTGGCGGAAGGCCTGCTCTACTCCGGCCTCTCCCGCTCCGTACGCCGCCGCAGAGCGGCCGAGGCCCTGGACCGGGTCGGGCTCGCGGACCGCCTCGACCACAAGCCGCACCAGCTGTCGGGCGGCCAGAAGCAGCGGGTCGCCATCGCCCGGGCCGTGGTCGGCGAGCCCGCGCTGCTGCTGGCCGACGAACCGACCGGGGCGCTCGACTCGGAGTCGGGGGCGGCGGTGATGGAACTGCTGCGGGCGCTGAACCGGGAGGGGGCCACGATCGCGGTCATCACGCACGACACGGAGATCGCGAGGGAGTTGCCGCGCGAAGTGCGGATCCGGGACGGCCAGGTGGTCGCGGACGTACGGAATCCTTCTTCCGTACCGTCCGTGGTGACGGGGGCGGGCCTGTGAGCCGCGCGGGCAGGGGCCGACTGAAGGCAGCCCGGCTGGGCCCCAGGGACGTGGCCCACGTCGGCTCGGCGGGGTTGCGCAGCCGGCCGATGCGCGTGGTGCTCTCCGCGCTGGGCATCGCCATCGGCATCGCCACGATGATCTCGGTGGTCGGCATCTCCGCCTCAAGCCAGGCACAACTGCTGCGCGAACTGGACAAGTTGGGCACCAACCTCCTCGTCGCCTCCCCGGGTGAGTCGATGTTCGCCGGGGAGGAGGTGGAGCTGCCCGAGGAGTCGGTCGGCATGGTGGGCCGGATCAAGGGCGTGAGGGACGTCGGTGCGACGGCCGACCTGGAGGCGACCGTACGCCGCAACGAGAAGATCGACGAGGGCGATACGGGCGGGATCACGGTCAAGGCGACGACGGGTGACCTGCTCCGCGTACTGCGCGGCGAGGTCGGCAGCGGCAGCTGGCTGAACGCCGCGACCGGACGCTACCCCTCCGTCGTCCTCGGCCATGTGTCGGCGGAGCGCCTGGGCATCACCGCCCCGGGGCAGCAAGTGTGGCTGGGCGACCGGAACTTCACGGTCGTCGGCATCCTCGCCCCGCTCCCCCTCGCCCCGGAGATCGAGCGCTCCGCGCTGGTCGGCTGGGAGGGCGCGAAGCGCCTGCTGGACTTCGAGGGCCACCCGACGTCGGTGTACGAGCGCTCGACGGACGCGGCCGTGCAGGACGTACGCAAGGTGATGGCGGCGACGGTCGACCCGCGGAACCCGCAGAACGTCAAGGTCACCGATCCTTCGGCGGCGCTCCGTGCGAAGGCGGCGACCGAGGGGGCGTTCAGCAGCCTGCTGCTGGGTCTGGGCGGCATCGCCCTGCTCGTCGGGGGCGTCGGAGTCGCCAACACCATGATCATCTCGGTCCTGGAGCGGCGGTACGAGATCGGTCTGCGTCGCTCGCTGGGCGCGACCCGGGGACAGATCCGCATCCAGTTCGTCACGGAATCGCTGATGCTGTCCGGCCTGGGCGGCCTGGCGGGCGTGGCACTGGGCGCGGCGGCGACGGGGGTGTACGCGCACTCCGGCGGGCTGCCCTGGGTGGTCCCGCTGTGGGCGGTCGGCGGCGGCTTCGGCGCGACGCTGGTCATCGGCACGGTGGCGGGCCTGTATCCGGCGGTCCGGGCGTCCCGCCTCTCCCCGACCCTGGCGCTGCACGCGGCGTGAGGACGGCTACGAGGGACCTGGCCGGCCGGTGGCGGCGTGCGGTGGGAGACCGTCTACGCCCCCGCCGTCACCTGCGCCAGGTCGACCGCTCCCGCGACCCGGGCCGCGACCGTCTCCGCGTACGCCGCGTCCGGGCGCTCGAAGGCGGACCGGTGCGCCGTGCGGAGGAACGTCAGCACGCCCAGCGTCCGGCCCCGGCTCCGGAGCACGGTGCACAGGGCGTGGGCCGCATCCCCGGGCCAGCGGCGCTCGATCGCCCAGGCCTGCCCTCCGGAGACCCCGGCGCCCGCGCTCGTACGGACCGAGCCGGTGCGCTCGACTGCCTGGAGGGCCGGGTGGCCGGGGCCGTAGCGGACGGGGGTGGAGCCGCCCGCGACCGGCAGACACGGGCCGGGCCCGTCCGAGGGGGTTCCGGCGGTACGCACCAGGCGCCCGTCCGCCGTCGGGCCGCCCGCCACCAGGTCGACCAGGACGTGGTCGGCGAACCCGGCGAGCGCGTAGTCCAGCAGGGAGGTCGCCGCCTCCATCGGGTCCTCGCACTCGGAGGCCGTACGGGCGGCCCGGTGCAGCTGGCTCGTCCGGAACCGCAGCCGGTCGGCCTCCTGCTCCGCGAGCTTCGCGGCGGTGACGTCCCGGAACAGCCACCCCACCCCGAGCGGGACCGGTTCCTCCGTCAGCGGCGAGGCCAGCCGCAGGAACCCGCTGCGCCAGCACCGGCGTCGTTCGCCCTCCGCAGTCCGCAGGGTCACCCACAGCTCGGCCGGGGCGGTCGGGGCGCCTTCGGCGAGCACATGGTGCAGGGCGGCCTCCAGCTCCTCGACGCCCTGGACCACCAGTTCGCCGAGCGGACGGCCGAGGAGAGCGGTGCGGCCCCCGCCGAGCGCACGGGCCGCGTACGCGTTGACGACCGTCGGACGCAGGTCGACGTCGACGAGGACCACGCCCCAGGACGCGTCCTCCAGCAGTGCCTCGCTCAGCGCGATGGCCCGCTCCAGGTCGATCTGGGCGTGCACCTCGCTGAACGCGCAGTAGACCCCGGCCGGCTTCCCGTCCGCGCCGCGCACCCCGGCCGACTGGGTCCGCACCAGCACCCGGCCGCCGTCCTTGCGCAGCAGCGCGAACTCGTGCACCTGCCGCCCCGGCGCGTCCATGGCCGACATCAGCCGCGCCCGTACCTCGTCCGCGTCGGCCCTGCGCACCGCCCAGCCCGCGAAGCCGGCACGTCCCACGGCCTCGCGCGCCGTCCAGCCGAGGACGCGTTCGGCCTCGCGGTTCCAGTGGGTGACCGTGCCGGCCGCGTCGAACGCGCAGAGCGCGGCGTCCATGCCGTCGAGCAAAGCCGCCAGCAGTTCGGACCCGGGAGGCTCACCGGGGGCCGCGCCCTCGCCGGCCGGGGACCCGGGGTCCGCGGAGCGCCCGGGCGGCCCGCCGCCGGAATCCTCGTCCGGCCCGAGCTCGTCGGTGGTCCCGCTGCTGCTGAAAGCACCCACTCCGCACCCCCCGCGACACGTGTCGGCCGTTTTCCCACGCGTCGCCGCGTGTATTGCTGCACGTCAGACCATTCAACTCGAACGTGACCCAGCACACATCAACTTCGCCGAAATCGTTTCCCCACCGGTGGACTCCCGATCGTTTCCCCTCGCTTTCGCGCCACACCGCGAAGGCGGCCGGTCCACGTCGAGCCCTCCGGCGTGGGGAGTTCACCGGCGGCACGGCGGTGCGTGGTGACGACGTCACACGGAGTCCACCGGCCCCGCCCATCCTTGGGTCGCCCTCGCACCCGCCCTCGCACCCGCCTTGGTACGCCTCGGGTCGTCTTCGCACGCCTCGGGTCGCCTCGGCGTCGCCTCGGGCATCTCGGCACGCTGCGGCCCCGGTCGCTCCCGGCCCGCACAGCCCCGCCCGCCCGCACAGCCCTGCCCGCCCGCACGGCCCCGCCCGCCCGCTCTGCCTCTCCCCGCCGCCCCCGGCCCCGCTCCTCCGACCCTCGACCGCAAGGAGCTCCTCCGTGACGCCCTTCCGCACCGCACGTCCGACGGCGACGGCGACGACGACCGCCCTCGCTGTCTGCGCCGCGCTCGCGACACTCGTCGCCGCCGCGCCCGCACCCGCCGCGCCCCTGGTCCCCGCCACGCCCTTGGTTCCCGCCGCCCGGCAGGACGGCCCCGGGCCGCTCCCCGCCGTCACCCCGCGCGCCGAGACCGCCACGCTGTACGACGACGAGCAGGGCGGCAACGCCAACGCGGACGACCCCGCGATCTGGCGCGATCCCGCCGCCCCGGACGACAGCCTGGTGATCGCCACCGCCAAGGAGGGCGGGCTGCGGGTCTACGACCTGGACGCCCGCCTGGTGCAGTCGCTGCCCGCGCCCGCCGCGCCGGGCCCCGACGACGCCCCGGGCCGCTTCAACAACGTCGACCTGGTGCACGGACTGCGGCTGTCCCCGGGCGGGACGGCGGACCTGGCCGTCACCTCCGACCGGGGGCACGACCGGCTGCGTATCCACCGCATCGACCCGTCCCGGCCGGGCGGCCCGCTGACCGACGTCACCGACCCGGCCGCGCCCCGGGTGTTCTCCGCCGATCAGGACGAGGTCGACGAGCAGGCGACGGCGTACGGCCTGGCCACCTGGACGGACCGCCGCAGCGGCCGTTCGTACGCCCTGGCCAGCCGGCGCAACCGCACCTCGGTCGCGCTGCTGGAACTGCTCCCGACCCGGTCCGGCACCGTGGCGTACCGCAAGGTCCGGAGCCTCGACCTGCCCTCCGCCTTCCGGCTGCCCGACGGCACGTCCTGGACGCCGTGCGGCGAACCGGGCGAACTGCCCCAGGTCGAGGGGATGGTGGTCGACCCTGCCGACGGCACGCTCTACGCCGGCCAGGAGGACGTGGGCATCTGGCGGATCCCCGCCGACCTGCGGGGGAAGCCGGTGCTGGTCGACAAGGTCCGCGAGTACGGCGTGCCGGGGACGTACGACGAGGAGAGCGAGGAGTGCGCCCCCGGTGAGGACCCGGGCTTCGGCGGCACCCGGATCTCGGCCGACGTGGAGGGGCTGACCCTGCTCCCCGAGCGGAACGGCGACCGTTATCTGCTGGCCTCCAGCCAGGGTGACGACACCTTCGCCGCTTACGCCATCCGGACCGGCCGCGAGAACGGGGCCGGCCGCGAGAACCGGGCCATCCCTCGGTACGCGGGCGGCTTCCGCGTGACGGCGGCCTCGGCGACGCTGGACGGGTCCGAGGTCTGCGACGGCGCGGCGGTGCGATCCGAACCGCTCGGCAGCCGGTACCCGGGCGGCCTGCTCGTCGTCCAGGACGGCAGCGCCACCCCGGCGCAGGACGGACGGGAGGCCACCGGGTTCACATTCGTCGACCTGCGGAAGGCCCGGGGAGCACTGGGCCTGACGAGCACCGGTGGGAAAACCGGTGGGTAGACGGTGAAGGGGCAGGCGGTTAGAACGGGGCGGTCGGACGGGCGAGGAGAAGTCGCCGGATAAATAGCTTGAACCGGGATCCGGGACGCTCCTAGTCTGTGGGCACACAGGAAAGGAGGTGTTCCGGAAGTGATTTCTTCTCGGACTCGTGAGGTGACTGCGGGCTGACGCCCGTCGTCGCACTCTTTTGCAGTGCATGGCCGGACGCCGGCCAATCCCAAGCAGTCACCGACCCGCAGGCTCGCCGGTAAGTCCGGCCGGCTCCTCTGTGCACGGAGGAACCAGAGCCTGCGGGTTTCTGCGTTTTCCGGCCGGCCCTCTCACGACCTCCCGCACGCCTCAGGGCCCGCGGGGTGCGGATCACGGGCAGAGCCGCTCCACGCGCCATTTTCCGGCGCCCGGCTCGTCGCCCTCCCTCACGTACCGCAGCCGGTCGTGCAGCCGGTTCTCGTGCCCCTGCCAGAACTCGATCGTCTCGGGCACCACCCGGAAGCCGCCCCAGTGCGGCGGGGCCGGGACCTTCTCGCCCTCGGGGTAGCGGGCGGCCAGCTCCTCGTACCGGCGGATCAGCTCCTCGCGGGAGCCGACGACGGTGGACTGGGCGCTGGCCCACGCGCCGAGCTGGGAGCCGTGCGGGCGGGTGCGGAAGTAACCCACGGTCTCCTCGCGGGAGGTGCGCAGGGCGGTGCCGGTGACGATGACCTGGCGGGCCATGGGGTGCCAGGGGAACAGCAGCGAGACATACGGGTTGGCGGCCAGCTCGCGGCCCTTGCGGGAGTCGTAGTTCGTGAAGAAGACGAAGCCCCGGTCGTCGTACTGCTTGAGGAGCACGGTGCGCGAGGACGGGCGGCCGTCCGGGGCGGCGGTGGAGACGATCATCGCGTTGGGCTCGTGCAGCACCCCGCCGACGGCGACCTGGCGGAACCAGCGGGCGAACTGGTCCATCGGATCGGGGCTGAGGTCGCGCTCGGTGAAGTCCTCCGAGCGGTACTGCTCGCGCATCGCCGCCGGATCGGTGGTGCAATCGTCGGGGAGGGATCCCCAGGAATCTTCTGGTGTGGGCACAGGCCCATCCTGCCGCAGCGGCGGAGTGTGCCCGGCGGGGAGGGCCCGTAACCACGCACCGCCGAAATGGAGTCCTGTGCCGGATGTCACGCTTCCCCGCTCCGTGGGAACCCGCCAATATCTTGGGGCAGGCCCCTGTGGTCTTCGCACAGCGGCGGCCTCCCGGGTACACGCACGCGCCTTCGGGTACATGCACACTCCGTACGCCACGGCCGCCGAACCGGGTCTGCCGCCCGCCCGCCGCCCGCCGAACTGAGGGAGCCGCCTGATGTCCGACTTCGTACCCGGTCTTGAGGGAGTCGTCGCGTTCGAAACGGAGATCGCCGAACCGGACAAGGAAGGCGGTTCGCTCCGTTACCGCGGGGTCGACATCGAGGATCTCGTCGGCCATGTCTCGTTCGGAAACGTGTGGGGCCTGCTGGTGGACGGGGCGTTCAACCCCGGGCTGCCGCCCGCCGAGCCGTTCCCGCTCCCCGTGCACTCCGGTGACATCCGGGTCGACGTGCAGTCGGCGCTGGCGATGCTGGCCCCCGTCTGGGGTCTGAAGCCGCTGCTGGACATCGACGAGGCGACCGCCCGCGACGACCTGGCGCGGGCGGCCGTGATGGCGCTGTCCTACGTCGCCCAGTCGGCACGTGGTCAGGGGCGGCCGATGGTGCCGCAGAGCGAGATCGACAAGGCGCAGTCGGTGGTGGAGCGGTTCATGATCCGCTGGCGCGGCGAGCCGGACCCGAAACACGTGAAGGCGGTCGACGCTTACTGGACGTCGGCGGCCGAGCACGGCATGAACGCCTCGACGTTCACGGCCCGGGTCATCGCCTCGACGGGCGCGGACGTCGCGGCCGCACTGTCCGGTGCGGTGGGCGCGATGTCGGGCCCGCTGCACGGCGGCGCCCCGTCCCGGGTCCTCGGCATGATCGAGGAGATCGAGCGTACGGGCGACGCGAGCGCGTACGTGAAGCAGGCCCTGGACCGGGGCGAACGCCTGATGGGCTTCGGCCACCGCGTCTACCGCGCCGAGGACCCCCGCGCCCGCGTCCTGCGCCGCACGGCCCGCGAGCTGGCCGCCCCGCGCTACGAGGTGGCGGAGGCGCTGGAGAAGGCGGCGCTGGAGGAGCTGCACGCGCGGCGTCCGGACCGCGTCCTGGCGACGAACGTGGAGTTCTGGGCGGCGATCGTGCTGGACTTCGCGGAGGTCCCGGCGCACATGTTCACGTCGATGTTCACCTGTGCCCGTACGGCGGGCTGGTCGGCGCACATCCTGGAGCAGAAGCGCACGGGCCGCCTGGTGCGCCCGTCGGCGACGTACATCGGCCCGGGGACGCGGAACCCGCGCGAGATCGAGGGGTACGCGGACATCGCCGGGTGAGGGGGCGGACGGACGCGGGGGCTCGCGGCTGGTGATCGCGCCGGTACGGGGTATGCGTACCGGCACGTCCCCGGCTCATCCCGGCTCATCCCCGGGGCTCATCCCCGGCTCATCTCCGGCTCATCTCCGGAGCGAGGAGGCTCACCGTGACCACCCCCCGACCGTCCCTGACCCTCTCCAGCACGGTGCTCGACGCCCCGGACGCGGCGGAGCTGGCTGACTTCTACCGCCGCCTCCTGGGGTGGGAGCCGGTGCAGGAGGAGCCGGGCTGGGTAAAGCTCCTCCCGCCCGGCGGCGGCTCCGGCCTGGGCTTCCAGACGGAGAAGGCCTACGTGCCTCCGGTCTGGCCCGCGTCCCCCGGCGACCAGCTGATGATGCTGCACCTGGACTTCGAGGTGACGGACCTGGAGACGGGCGTGGCCCATGCGGTGGCGGAGGGCGCGACACCTGCGGAGTTCCAGCCGCAGCCCGACGTACGGGTGCTCTTCGACCCGGTGGGCCACCCGTTCTGCCTGTTCGTCAACGACCCGGCCCCGGGCCGGACTCCGGCGATCAGCCCCGAGTGGGTGGCGGAACAGACCCGGAACATCGGGGCGGAGGACCGGGTGGCGGAGCTTCCGGCGGCCACCCCCGAGGACGTGCCGCGGGCAGGGTGACTTCGAAGCGGCAGCCGCCCGTCACATTGCGTACGGCGGCCCGCCCCTGGTGGGCTTCGACGATGCCCGCCACGATGGCCAGGCCGAGCCCTGCTCCCGCCGGCGGCGTACGGGCGTGGTTACCGCGCCAGCCGGTGTCGAAGACGCGTGGCAGCTCATCCTCGGGGATACCGCCGCACCTGTCGGTGACGGACAGGACGACACCACCGTCGGTGCGCCGCGCGGCCACCGCGACCGTGCCGTCGGAGGGAGTGCGATGGATCGCGTTCACGAGGAGGTTGCCCAGGACGCGGCTCATCTCCCTGCTGTCGACCTCCACCGGCACCCGGTCGACCGCCTCGCCGACCAGGCGCACTCCGTGCTCCCGGGCGAGCGGGTCGGCCCCGGCCATGGCGTCGGCGACCAGGTCGTAGACGGAGATCCGGGCGCGACTCAGAACGAGGGCACCCGCGTGGATGCGGGACAGCTCGAAGAGGTCGCCGACCAGGGTGTCGAGGCGTTCGACCTCGGAGCGGATCTGGCGCAGATAGCGGTCGGGGTCGGTGGCCACACCGTCCTCAAGTGCCTCGGACATGGCGCGCAGACCGGCGAGCGGGGTACGCAGGTCGTGCGAGATCCAGGTCACCAGCTCTCGCCGTGACGCCTCCAGGGCACGTTCACGGTCCCTCGACTCCGCCAGCTTGGCGCTGCTGGACTCCAGCTCCGCGCTCAGCGCCATCAGTTCCGCGGTCGCCGCGCGTGCGGGCGCGGCGAAGCTGCCACCGTCACCGAACGAGCGGGCCGCCTCGGTCAGGGCCAGGCTGCGGGCGACCACCCAGCGGCCGAGCAGCAGCGCGGTGGCCAGCGAGACCACGGCCGCCATCGCCACGACGATCACGATCACGTTCAGGTCGTGCGGCGACAGGAACATCTCCCAGGCCACGGCCAGGGTTCCGAGCAGCATCGCGAGGACCGCGACGGCCGCGACGACGGCGAGAGTGACCACGAGGGAACGGTGGCGCAGGAGCCGCAGCGCCAGGGCGCCGAGCAGACCGGCGACCGCGGCGCCCAGGAAGGCCAGCAGGGCGATGATGAGTATGTCCAGCACGGGTCCGTCAGCCTTCGGTCGTCGTCGAGTGCCCCGGTCGGCCGGGCCGGTGCCGCGCGGCGCACTCCGGGGCCGCCGGTCCGTCGTCGGCGCGGGTGACCTCGTACCCGACGCGGCCCGGGCGTCCCGCGACGGCCTCGGCCACGGTCGGGCCGTCGTCCCCGACGAGCACGCGAAGCCCGGCGTCCGGCGATGGTGTCTGCATGGTCCCAGCCTCGCACCGGTCGGCGGCGACCGGTGCGTTCGGCCCTGGTCCAGCCGTCGACGTTCCGCTTTCGTAAGAACTGGAAGTCCGTTATGCCCACTTCACCTTCGTAGGGTGATTTCCATGCCCCTCACCGAGTCCAGCGGCGCCGACGACCCCTGCCACAGCGCCACCCCGACGCCCCCGGCTCGGGTGTCGGGGACGCCCGCACCCGTCGCGTTACGGGTCGGTGACAAGGTGTTGCACTACCGGGAAGGCGACAACCCGGGAATCGTCGTCGGCATACGAAGACCCTGGTGGTCCCTGTTCGGGCGCGTCTACTGGGTCCGGTGGCGCGCGGGCGTCCTTCCCGTCCCGATGCACACCGGGTTACGGCCCGCACCCGACACCCGGCAGGCCCCAAGAGAGGCAACCATGACCACGCACGATCCGCAGCGCGCGGACGCTCCGAAGCGACGGCGATCGCGCGGGCCGGTGCTCGCCGGCGCGCTGGTCGCCGCCACGCTGGCCGTGAGCGCGGGACTGTACTGGTTCCAGCCCTGGAAGCTGTGGCAGGACGAGACCGTACGCGAGGAACTGGCCGTCCCCACCGCCCCGCCGGAGACCGCGCCGCCTTCCCCCGGCGCCTCCCGGTCCACGGCGCCGCCGGGACCGGAGACCCTGGCAACCGGTGAGCTGATCAGCCACGAGCACCGCACGACCGGCACGGTCAAGGTGGTCCGGCTGCCCGACGGCTCGCGCACTCTGCGCCTGGAGGGCCTGGACACCAGCAACGGCCCCGATCTGCACGTCTGGATCACCGACGCTCCGGTGAAGGCGGGCAGGGCGGGCTGGAGCGTGTTCGACGACGGCGCGTACGAGAGCCTCGGCAAGCTCAAAGGCAACAAGGGCGACCAGAACTACGCCCTGCCGGCCGGCGTCGACCTCGACGAGTTCACCGGCGTGAGCATTTGGTGCGCCCGGTTCAGCGTCTCCTTCGGGGCAGCCGAACTCGCTCCTGCCTGACCCGGGCCCGGCGGATGTCCGCCTGCCACGCCCGAACGCGGCCTCTTGGCCGCGGCGGTCCGGGTGGGCGCCTCAGTCCCGGGTCTCGGCGCGTCGGACGGCGATGACGTTGTCGGTCACGGTCGCCGTCTCGCCGGCGGGCCCGGTGGCGCTCCGCCGGGGCGCGTGGCACAGCTCGGTCCGCCACCCGTCGCCGAGCCGCAGGGACGCGAGTACGTCGTCGGGGGCGGGGAAGCGTACGTCCTCGTGGCCGTCCCGCCAGGACCAGGGGGCGAGCGAGGCGTGCTCGACCAGCACGAGCAGGCCGCCGGGGGCGACGGCCTCGGCGGCGCGCCGGAGCACCTGCTCGCGGGGGATCTCCACAGGGGTGTGGAAATAGCTGGCGGTCACCAGGCCGAAGGTCCCGTCGGGGAAGGTCCGGGCCAGGTCGTGCCGGCTCGGGTGGACGCGGTCGGTCAGCCCGGCCGCGGCGGCCCCGGCGGCGACCCGGCCCAGGGCGGTGGACGAGACGTCGACGGCGGTGACGTCCCAGCCGAGCGAGGCGAGCCAGAGCGCGTCGCCGCCGTGCCCGCAGCCCAGGTCCAGTGCCCGTCCGCCGCCGCCCGGCGCGGGGGCCAGGGCGGTGACGACCTCGGCGAGGACGGCGTTGGGGCGGGTGCCCCACTGTGCGTCGACGCCGGAGTAGTGGTTCTCCCAGAAGGCGGCGGAGTCGGTGACGCCGGTGGTGTCGCTGCTCATGGCTGTTCCCTTCGTGCCCGTGGAGGCCGCTCCGGACGAGCCGCCCCGCTGCACAGGAAGGTGCGCTGCGGCCTGCCGCCCTTGCAAGCTCCCATGCCGTTTCGGCAACCTGGCAGACATGGCAGCCGAAGAAGACGCAGCAGGACAGACGCCCGGGAACACCAAGGACGGCGTCCTGGCCGCGGTGGGCCCCCGCCTCCGCGACCTGCGGCGCAGGCACGGGATGACCCTCGCCGAGTTGGCCGAGCGGACCGGGATCAACGAGAGCACCCTGTCCCGCCTGGAGGGCGGCACGCGCAAGCCGACGCTGGAGTTGCTGCTGCCGCTGGCGGAGGTCCACGCGGTACCGCTGGACGAACTGGTGGGCGCGCCCCGCACGGGCGACCCGCGCATCCACCTCCGCCCGGTCACCCGCGACGGCCTCACCTACGTACCGCTCAGCCGCCCCGGCGGCGTCCAGGCCCACAAGCTGCTGATCCCGCCGGGCCCGGACACCGAGCCGACCCTGCGGACCCACGAGGGCTTCGAGTGGCTGTACGTACTGGCCGGGCGGCTGCGGCTGATCCTGGGCGAACGGACGCTGGTCCTGAAGCCGGGCGAGGCCGCCGAGTTCGACACCCACGTGCCGCACTGGCTCGGCCCCGACGACGACCGGACGGTGGAACTCCTGGTCCTCTTCGGCCACCAGGGCGAGCGGGCCCACCTGAGGGCCCGCCAGGGACCGGAGCGGGGGCCGGCCGAGGGCAGGACCTGAGCCCCGTCGCCCGCCAACGGCACGGGCACCCATCTCCCGCCCTTCCCCACCCCCGCTGAATGCACGTGCCCCGGTGGGCGGGGCGAGCTACCCCCGCTGAATTCACGTGCCCCGGTGGCCGGGGCGAGCTACCCCCGCTGAATTCACGTGCCCCAGTGGCCGGGGCGAGCTAGGCTCGGCCGCATGAACGTCACCGGCCTCAGCACCACCGCGACCGCGCGAGCGACCAGCTCGCCGGTTGCCGCCGCCTGACCTTCACTCTCCCCCCGGCGACCGGAAACGGTCCGTCGGCAGTGCCGTGGCGCCTCTGGCCCCGGCCGGGTGACCGAACGGTCCCGTTCTCCGGTGCCTCCCCGCTGCGACGCGAAGGAGCCACACCCATGCGTACGGACCAGCTGGTCAGCACGTTCGTCGAGTACTACGAGGAGCGCGGCCATCGCCGCATCACCGGCTCGACCCTGCTGCCGCCCGACGGCGACCCCGTACTCTTCACCACCTCCGGCATGCACCCGCTCACGCCGTATCTGGAGGGCCGCCCCCACCCGCTGGGCCGACGGCTGGTGAACGTACAGCGCTGCCTGCGCACCACGGACCTGGACGAGGTCGGGGACGCCACCCATCTGACGGTCTTCGAAATGCTCGGCACCTGGTCGCTGGGCGACTACGGGGGCCCGCTCAGTCTCGACTGGGGGTACGGGCTGCTCACCGAGGGCCTGGGCATCGATCCCGGTCTGCTGCACGCCACCGCCTTCGCCGGTGACGGCCGAACCGGGCCGGACACCGCCTCCGTCGACCTGTGGCAGGGCCTCGGCGTCCCCGTGGAACTCACCGTGGAGGACAACTGGTGGCCCAACGACTCGGCCGGCCCCTGCGGCCCCGACTCGGAGATCTTCCTGTGGACCGGCGAAGGCCCGCCGCAGTCGACGCCCACCCGCGACGACCGCTGGGTCGAGGTGTGGAACCACGTCACGATGACCCACCGCCGGCTCGGTGACGGCTCCCTCGTCCCGCTCCCCCAGCGCAACGTCGACACCGGCCTCGGCCTGGAGCGGCTGGCCTCCCTGCTCCAGGGCAAGTCGTCCGTCTTCGACTGCGACGTCTTCACCCCCTGGCGCCGCCTTGTGCCCGCCCTCTGGCCGCTGGACGAACCGTCCCTGCGCCTGGTCTGCGACCACCTGCGCTCGGCCGTCGTGGTACTCGGCGACGGCGTACGCCCGGCCAACACGGGGCGTGGCTACGTGCTGCGCCGCCTGGTACGACGGGTACTCACATTGCTGTGCCGCGAAGATCCCTCGCACAGCGTGGGGGACCTGCCGGAGGAACTGGTCGAGCACACCCTGGACCACTTCCGGCAGGACCTGCGCCCGGGCGACGTGCTCCGGATGCTGCTCGAAGAGGAGCACCGGTTCCGCGGGCTCCTGGAGCGCGGCCGAGGGGTGCTCGCCAAGCCCCGGTTCCAAGGACCGCTGACCGAGGAGGACTTCCACTACCTCCACGACACCCATGGGCTGCCCCGCGAGCTGGTCATGAGCCTGCGCGAGGAGTGAGGACGTGGAGGGCTTCGCCAACCGCCGCCGCGGTGGCGCGGGCGAAGCCCTCCGGGTTGTCCAGCATGATGTTGTGCCCGCAGTCCGGGATCGGGATCACGGACACCCCGGCCTCGATGAGCGCGTCGGCGCCCGGGAGCGGGCCGTCGGACTCGGGCAGCAGATAGGTGCGGGGAATCTTCAGGTCCAGCAGATGCTCGCGCATGGTGGGGGTGGTGCCTCGGGTGAGGTGGACCGCGCTGCGGTGCAGGGCTTCCCGGCCTGCCAGGCGCATCGTGGACCACCAGTGGGAACCGGCCCGGTCCCGAATCTCCTGCCAGCCGCCCGCCAGGAACTCCTCCTCGGAGTACGCGGCGATCCCGCTGCTGCCCGTGGAGCCGGGTGAGGGCGGAATCGGGTCGAGGTTGGCGTCGACCAGGACCAGGCGGGAGACCAGTTGGGGGTGTCGGGCGGCCAGGACGACAGCCACCGAGCCCCCCATGCTGTGCGCGATCAGCTCGGCGCCCGTGGCACCCGCGCCGGTCAGGGCTGCGGCGAGGGCATCGGCGTGGGATTCCAGGGTGTAGTCGAAGTCCGTCGGCCGATCGCTGATGCCATGTCCGAGCATGTCGATCAGCAGCGATCGACGTCCGGCGAGCAGAGGATGAACAGCCACCTCCGCGAAGTAGGCCGGCGACGTGGCGCCCAGACCATGGACGTAGACGCGCGACGGCTCCTGTCCCGGCAGCTCGACCCAGCGGATCCGGCCACCCTCGGGTGTCACGACGGCGCTTCGCACAGACTGCTTCCCTTCGCCCCGGGTCGACGGAGAGAGAGTAGCCACCGAGCCCCGGCCCACCTCCACCGCCCCGGCCCGTGCTCCGCCGAGAACAAGATCAGCGAGCGGCCGTATAGCTCAGATCGTGGGCGGGTGAAGCCGCTAGAAGAGGGGGTTGGGAAAACCTCCCTCACCTCCCCACCCCCGTGACGGCCAGCAAGTATGACTATTCGCGGCAGCTTGCAGCGGACCGTCCGCACTGCTTACGGTGCGAGAACCAAGCGACCCCGACGCGGTGTTGGAAGCACCAGGCCGGGGTCTCACCGCACGATCGAGAGAAAGTCGATCCCGTGGCTACCCAGCACACTAGCTCCGCCCTGCCCGCCCCCGCACTCTCCGCCGCGTACCCGATGGCCAAGCCCGGCTACGGCAAACGCTCCGCGCCGGACCAACAGGCCCGTACACAGCACGATTTCGCTCTCCTGCCGACCCGCGAGCGGTACGTCGCCGGGTTCATCGACCACCTCCCCGAGGGTGCCGCGATGAGCGTGAAGACCCTGGCCAAACAGCTCCCGCTCTACGGTCAGCAGGCCGTGTCCACGTCCCTGACCGGCCTGTCCGTCGCCGGGCACCTACGGCGCGTCCGGTGCCCGATCGGCGCGGGCGACGAGACCCGCTGGGTCTTCCGCACCTTCTGGTCCCGCACCGCCCGCGACAACGAGTGGTGGAACGCGTACCTCGCGACGGAACAGGCCGCCCTGGCCGCCCATCCCGCACCCGAAGTGACGGCTTCTTCCGCCACCGCCCCTCCGCCGCCCTGGGTTCCGGTCGACGCCCCGCCGCCTCCCGCGCTGCCGGAGGGGTCCCGAGAAGAAGCCGTCCGGGAGTCGCCGGAGCCACCTCGCACGGACGCCACCCCGGGGGCCGCAGAGCCTGCGGAGGCCCCGGCCCCCACCTCCGTACCGCACCAGCGCCCTCCGGCCGACCCTCCGTACACGGCACCCGCGCCGGGCTCGGCCCAGACCGCTTCTCCGGCGACGGCACCGACAGGCCCAACGGACTCGACGGACTCGACGGCACCAACACCTCCCCGCTCTCCCGCCTACCTCGCTCTGGCCCGGCTCGGCCGTACGGATCACCGTCTGGGGCTCTCCACCGACGACTGCGCCGCGCTGGAGGCGCAGGCTGCGGAGTGGCTCGCTCGGGGTGTCGACGCCGACTACCTGACCGCCGCCCTCACCGCAGGGCTCCCCGCGCGCGTCGACTCCCCGGTCGGCTTCGTCCGCCGCCGACTCGCCGACAAGATCCCGCCCCGGCTTCCGGCCGAGCACGCCCCGCCCGACGCGCCCGCCCGCCGCGTCCTGGTGGAGTGCACCGACTGCGGGGCCCCCGGACGCCCCGAGGCCCTCCCCGACGGACTCTGCCGCCCCTGCCGCGCCGCCCACCACTCCGGGTCGGCCGATTCCCCGGTCGGTACCACCGAGGCAGCGGCGGGCGCCCGCGACATCGGGGCATACGTCGCCGCCCTCCGTGACTTGCTCAAGGCCCCCTGAGAACGCGGTCTACCCTTGCGGGTGTGTCGTCCCTGACGTGAGTGCTGCCGCGAGCGCGTCGTCGAGATGGTTCCCGCCCAGCGGTTCAGGCGAGCCGTTTGAACTGGTGGAGCAGGGCGAGGGTCTGCTCGACGACGTCATCGGGCAGATCCCCTATCGCAATGGAGCTTCCTGGATGGTAACCAAAAACGAAGCGATCACCGCGGCAGCTGAGTTCCTCAAGAGAACTGCCTATCCAGACAAGGCAGATTCCGTGGTGGTACTTCCGGAATCAGCGATTCTCTTCGACTACGGCTGGACCGTTTGCTTCGATTTCAAGGAGCACATCGAAACAGGGGATTTCACTCAGGCCCCCTTCTCTGCCGTGATCGTGGTCCCGCACGACCGATCCGCCGCGCACTTCGCCCCTACATTCCCGCCGACAGAGGAATACATGGCCCTACAAGCCACAGGCAACTGGCCGCCCAGGAAAGAGGATTGGTCCGGTTCGCCGGTCCCGTCCGTGACGTGACGTCACGCCCCTGTTCGTGGCGGGTGGGTCCGGGAAACAGTGCAGGCACGGTGCCGGTGACCATGTGGTTG
Organism: Streptomyces sp. NPDC091287; assembly: GCF_044768525.1. NCBI lineage: Bacteria > Bacillati > Actinomycetota > Actinomycetes > Kitasatosporales > Streptomycetaceae > Streptomyces > Streptomyces sp. NPDC091287. The sequence goes on along the minus strand of NZ_JBIVUV010000005.1, from coordinate 129,221 downwards.
TCGAGACCCATGAGAACCGAGCGAGACCGCGCCTGCCTCTCCAACATCTCCCACGCCCTCCGGGCTGGAACGGCTACCCCACCATGTCGACGGCAAGACCATCCGCGGCTCACGCACCGCCACCACCACGGCGATCCAACTCCTGGCAGCGATGACCACCACGGCGTGGGCTCGGCCCAGCGGCAGGTCGACTCCAAGAGCAACGAGATCCCCGCCTTCGCACCCCTGCTGGACACCATCGACCTGACCCACACGGTCCTGACCGGCGATGCCCCGCACACGCAGCACGCCCACGGCACCTACCTCCGCCGACGCGGCGCCCACTACCTCGCCATCGTCAAGAAGAACCACCCCGGCCTGTTAGCCCAGGTCAAGAAGTTGCCCTGGGCCGACATCCCGCTGGTCCACCGCACCCGGGACATCGCACACCACCGCGACGAGATCCGTCGACTCAAGGTCGCCGCCTTCCGCCACCCGGACTCCACGAAACCCGGAGCGATGTACCGCACCCTGACCAGGTCTCTCGTGCGGGGAGCGCCACGCTGGCGACGGTGAGTGACCGGTAGGCGGCCGGTTCAGGCGCGTGGGCCCGCGCCGTGCAGCAAGGTGTCGATGATGCGGGCGGCGAGGGTGTCGGTGTCGATGCCGGTGTCGTCCGGGCTTCCGCGCAGTGACTCCCCGAGGAGCGCGTAGTAGACCCGCCGCAGCCAGTGGAGGTCGGCCGCCTCGTCGATGAGCTTCTCCGCCCGGGCTCGTTCCAGCACGGTGATGCAGCGTCGGCCGATGTCCTCGTGGAGGGTGGCCGCTTCGCTGCCGGGATCGGCCGGAAGTTCCAGGGCGAACGCCCAGGCGCCCTTCACCTCCAGCACATTGGCCGTGATCCGGTGGAGTGCCACCAGGGGAGGGGCGGTGTCCGGCCTGCCGTCCTCCACGGCTTGGACGAGTCGGCGGGCGGCTGACGCGGCCAAGGCGTCGATCAATACCTGCCGATGGGCGAAGCGCCGGTGGATCGTTGTCCTGGCCACCCCCGCGGCAGTCGCGATCTGCTCCATCGACGCGCCGGGATCCACCGAGAGGACGCGTTCGGCTGCCTCCAGAATCGCGCGCACACTGCGTTCCGCGTCCGCTCGCAAGGGCCGTGCCGCTGTCTCACCCATGGCGCCTCCCACTCCTCTACGTGACCGTCGAAACGTTACACCACTGGGCCGTAACAGATTTAACTGCATCTACACTGTTGCAATTAACGGGTCATTGGATACTCTCTTGCCCTATCTACTCAACGGACGAAGGAGACCCCCCGTGCAGAGTGCAGCGCTCATCACCGGTGCCTCATCCGGACTCGGGGCGGAGTTCGCCGCGCAGCTCGCCGCCCGCGGGCACGATTTGGTCCTGGTGGCGCGTTCCGAGGACAGGCTCACCGCCCTCGCCGAGCGCCTCGCCGCGGAGCACGGCATCCGCGCCCACGTCCTGGTCCAGGACCTCGCCGAGCCCGAGGCGGCCCAGCGGATCGCCGACAGCGTCGCCGCCCGGGGCCTGAGCGTCGACCTGCTGGTCAACAACGCCGGATTCGGCACGTGCGGCCGCTTCGAGGACATCGCCGCGGACCGCGACCACGACCAACTGATGGTCAACGTCGTCGCGCTCGTCGGCCTCACCCACGCACTGCTCCCCGCCATGCTGCGGCACGGCACGGGCGCGGTCGTGAACGTCGCCTCCACCGCGGGCTTCCAGCCCTCCCCGTACTTCGCCGTCTACAGCGCAGCCAAGGGCTTCGTACTGAACTTCGGCCTCGCCCTGCGCCAGGAGTACCGCGGGCGCGGCATCCGCGTACTCACTCTGTGCCCCGGCCCGGTCGACACCCCCTTCTTCGAGGCCATCGGCACCCGCAGGGCGGCCGTCAACGGCTCGATGACCACACCGGAACCGGTCGTACGGGCCGCTCTGCGCGCACTCGACCGCGACCGCGGCTACGTCACCCCCGGACTCGGCAACGCCCTGGCCGCACACCTGCTGCCGCGCCGGCCGCGCACTCTGGTCGCCGCCCTCGCCGAGCGTGTCACCCGCAAGGTCCTCAGCCCCGCGGGCACCGTCGAGCAGCCGAAGGAGCACGCGGCATGAGTTCCTCCACGGTTCCCGCCGCGGGGGCCGCCGTCGCGATGCTGCTCGTCGGTACCTCGACGGCCGTCTCGGCGACGATCGCCGACTACCCCGTCCTCAGCGGCCAGGCCCTTCGCTACGCGCTCGCCGCGGCGATCCTCCTTGCCGTGGTACGCCACCGCCGCCTACAGGCGGCGGTGGCCAAGGCCCGGCTGTGACTGGAGAACGCGTACGGAGGCGAAGCCGAGCTGGTCGGGCCCACCACCGGCGACGAGACCCGGCGGGGCTGGCGTCTTCTCCTGCGACAGCCGGCGGCACCTACGCGGGGGGCGCCGGCAGGACAGCATGCCGTCGTCGGGCTACGGATCGGTCCTTGCCGTCAGTGGCCTTTACGGCGCTCCACGTCGAAGCGATACAGCACCCGCACCAGACGCCATACTCCGACCGCCCCTCCGGCCAGGGCTCCCCCAGTCCGTACGCCTTTGGACGCAGCATCGGAGAGGTCGAAGACGAGAGTGAGGGTCAGCGCGACGGCGAAGACCGCCGCGGCAAGGGCAGCAGCGGTCACCAGGGCAAAGGCGATCTCCACCGACATCGCATCCTTTTCCCACCGCGACTCACGCCCCATATCCATGCCGGAAGTCTCGCAGCAGGGTCAAGCTCCGGCGCCCGATTCGGCAGGCGTCCGGCCCCACCAGCCAGGTCGCCCCTACCGATGGAGATGCCTTCCTAGGCCTTGATCGGTGCGGCCGTCCTGGCGGCCCGCTCGATCTTCGCGCAGTAGGCCGCCCTGGCCTTCTCGTCGATCCGCTGCTCGTGCTCGGCGCGCACCCCGGTCCGGCCGTCGATGCCCTCGCGCAGGATGTCGGCGTGCCCGGTATGCCGGTTGATCTCGCCGAGGACATGGACCATGACGGCAAACAGGTTCGTGTTGTGGTGAGGCTGCGGCCACCACGGCACGTGGCCGGGGGCGTCGAGCGGAAGCCCGTCGATCGTCGCGTCCGAGTGTTCCCACGTGCGCCGGCAGAACCCGATGATCTGCTCGCGGGTCTCGTCCTCGGCCGCCCACTGATCGCTGCCGTCGTGGTCCTGCCACCGGGGCAGCCGTTCCGGGGAAGGGCGGTCGAAGACCTCGCCGAAGTACCTGGCCTCGACGGTGGCCACGTGTTTGACCAGGCCGAGGAGGTTGGTCCCGGTCGCTGTCAGAGGTCGGCGGGCGTCGTATTCGGACAGGCCGTCGAGCTTCCAGAGCAGCGCCGCACGGTCCCGTCGCAGTCTCCTGTGCAGGTTGTCCTTCGCGAATTCATCGATCATGGGGGGAGAGCGTGCCACCGGCTGCTCGTGGCTTCAAGATCCCGCTCACATCCGCTTGAGCCCGACGTACTGGAGGGCTGCGAAGCCGCCGACGGTCAGGCTCTGCAGCACGATCCAGACCGTGCCGACGCCGGTCGGGGACAGCACACCGGAGATCACGACCACCAGGCTCAGCACAACCCACAGCAGGTTCGCCACGATGACCGCCGCCAGCCCCGTGCGGTTGATCTCCTTCCGCGTCCCGATGGCGAGCACTCCCAGCGAGTAGAGGAGCAGGAACACCCCGATCGGGTACTGGACTGCCGTCGTGACGCCGAAGAAGGAGTCGAGGACCGTGGCGAGTGCCAGGTACGCGATGCCGTTGAGGCCGGTGACCACCGCGTCCAGCTTGAGCGCCAGCCTCGCGAAACCGTCGGATCCCGTCGCCCTCGCGTAGGAGGTAACCCCGTCGTACTGCGTCGAAGTCATGGTCGTCTTCCTCTCGTGCACCAGGGAGTTGCCCGGATGGAAGCGGCCCCTCCGTGGGGCCTCCGGACAAGGCTGAAGGTAGGCGGCCTCACGGAGGGCATCAATTACCTCCGAGGTAATCAGCCCCTCGCATCCAGCGGCCCGCGCTCACGGTCGAGGACTCCCGTCCCGTGCTGCCCCGAGGGCCCTGCCGGGCTGGAGCCCCGTACACCAACCCGACCCGGGCATCATGCAGTTCGAGGTTGAGCCACGCACGGTGCAGCAGTTGGTCCACGACCCTGGCGATCTCGTGCGGCCCGTCGGCAAGGTGCGTCAGCCGGTCAACGACCTCCTCGCGGCTCGGCGCCGCGGGGCCGCCGCCGTTCACGCTGTTGAGTACCCAGTACTGCGGCTGCGTGACGTCGATCCTGGCCATCGCGTCACGCAGATGCCGCGTGACGGTCGCATGGGCCAGGCCGCTCCAGTAGCCGATCGGCTGAGTGGCCAGCATGTCATCGGTGGCGGCCGGGTTCGCCGGCGCCTGGTCGGTGGTGTTTCCGATCGGTGATCCCATGATCGCGACGCTACGTTTCCCCGGTGCGCCGAACAATCGGAATGCGGCGTTCAGTCAGAACGCCGCGCGAAGACGAACGATCACTCGGTGGCCGCCGGGCGCAGAAAGCCCTGCCCCGTCCGGTGCCGCCCTGTCCCGTGCGGTGCCGCCCTGCCCCCGTCCGGTGCCGCTGCGGCGGCGGTGCGTCAGCCCTGGGCGGTGTCGTCGCCCGACTGCCCCGTGCCCTCGGCCGCGCCGGTCTTCTCGCGCATCTTGCGCACCAGCTCCGCCTTCTGGTCGGCGGCGCTCCGACGGTCGAGATTGCGGTGCGGACCGTTGTTCTGCCGTTCGGCGCGGGACAACTTCTTGCGCTGGCCGCCACCCTGGCCCACAGGGTTGTTGATGTTCTTGCTCACGGTCACGGGTTCTCCCGGTAGTGATGTGAAGTGATCTACGGATTCACCGGTGGGGGACGGGCGGCGACGTCGGCAGGACGTCAGCGGCGGCCCATCACGCGCTCACTCGTAAATCGGCGTCTGGAATGACAAAGACGTTACCCGGTTCCGTCGCCCCCCGCACACCACCCGTTTCGGGTGGCGCCTGCCGGACTCCCTTAGCATGTAATGCATGCAGATGAGCTATGACCCTTACGAACTGTCCGTCGAGCTGCCTACCGTCGAGACCTACCTGCGGCTGCGCCCCGGGGCGGGACTTAGCGCGATGCCCTCCGAGGCAGCGGTGCTGGGCTTGCCGAACACCTGGCACGCGGTTCAGGTCCGCCACGACGGTGAACCGGTCGGTATGGGGCGGGTGATCGGCGACGGCGGTTGCTTCTTCCAGGTCGTCGACATCTGTGTCCTCCCCGAACATCAGGGGCGTGGGCTCGGGAAGCGCATCATGGCCGAGCTGATCGGCGAACTGGAGCGCCGGGCCCCGACCGGCGCCTATGTCTCCCTCATCGCCGACGGCGACGCCCGGCATCTCTACAAGAAGTTCGGCTTCCGCGAGACCGCACCGGCCTCGGTGGGCATGCACCGCACTGTGTGAAGGAAGCCGTAACCCGCGACGCCGTGACCGATGAGTCCCGGTCCCGCGTGCGGTCAGCATCGATGAGAGCAACCGCACAAAGGCAACCGCGCGCACGGACAGGAGCAGCAACACATGGGTCAGCTGGTCGTGGTCAACTTCGTCTCGTTGGACGGCGTCATGCAGTCGGTCCTCTCGGCCGACGAGGATCGGGACGGTGGGTTCGATCAGGGCGGCTGGGTGCTGCCGTACGTCGACGAGGTGGTCGAGCGGTTCATGAGCGAGGCCACGGCCGGTGCCGGCGCTCTGCTCCTGGGGCGCAGGACCTACGAGATCTTCGCCGCCACCTGGCCGTACGCCGACCTGAACGACCCCGCTGTGGCCGCGATGAACGCGATGCCCAAGTACGTCGCCTCCCGCACGCTCAAGGAGCTGGGCTGGGCGAACTCCACCCTCCTCGGGGCCGATCCGGTGGCGGAGATCAGGCGGATCACGGCCGCGTCCGGGGGCGAGACGGTGGTGCTGGGCAGCGGAGAGCTGCTCGCGACCCTGAGCGAGCACGACCTCGTCGACGAGTACCGGCTGCTCGTCTTCCCTCTCCTCCTGGGCGGTGGGAAGCGGCTCTTCGCCGATGGCAGGAGCCCTCGTCGCCTGTCCCTCACCGCAATGCGGCCGACACCGTCCGGCGTCCTGATCAACACCTACCGCCGCCCCGCCGAGGAGTGAGGGCCTCATCGGCGGCAGCGAACGGACTGCTGCTCGCGCACGAGGAATGGGCACAGCTCGGTGGCGTTCGGCGTGGAGATCAGGAAGGCTGGAGCGCATGGTTTCGGTAGTGCAGAACGTGGCGATCGACTGTGCGGATGCTTATGAGCTGGCCCGGTTCTGGAGCGGTGTGACAGGGCGTCCGCTGCACCCGGAGGACAGGCCGGGTGTCCGGGAGGCTCAGGTGCTGCTGGCGGAGGGCCCGGTGCTGCACTTCAATCAGGTGCCCGAGGCCAAGACGATCAAGAACCGACTCCATCTGTGCCTGCGCCCGGAGACCTCGCGCGATCAGGAGGTGGAACGGCTGCTGGAGCTCGGCGCCACGTTCGTCGGCGATCACCGAAATCCCGATGGTTCGGGCTGGGCGATCCTCGCCGATCCCGAAGGCAACGAGTTCTGCGTCCTGCGGAGTGCGTCCGACCGGGCCGCCATGCTCTCCTGACGCTCACGGCGTCCGGGACGGATGACGCCCGCCCGGGCCTCCTCGTCGGCGACGATGGCCGAATGAGTCAGGAACACGAAGACGTGAGTGCGGCGATCGACGGCGAGTTGCGGCTGATGGACCCCGCCGTCCGTCTCTCCCGGTCCATCGCCGAGACACTGCTCGACCCGGAGTTCGTCGAGATCGGGGCTTCCGGAAGGCGGTGGACGTACGAGGAGATGCTCATCGCCCTCCCCGACCTGGACGGCGGAGGCGCGGACAGCCCGCGCTACGAGCCCTCCGGTATGACCGGAGTGGTGCTGGGGCCCGGGCTGGTGCACCTCACGTACGAGACCGTCATCGGCGGCGACCGGGCCCGCCGGAGTTCGCTGTGGCGCAGGCGGGCCGGGGAGGCGTCGTGGCGGATGTACTACCACCAGGCGACGCCGGTTCCGGCCGGTGAGGAGCCCCGGGACCGCACCCCGTCCGACTCCGGCTGACACCGGCCCAACGCCGCCCGACGCCGGTCCCGACGGCCTCAACGCCGCCCGTCCCGAAGGCCCCGAGGGCTCCGTGCCGCGCGGCTCCGAACGAGTGGACTTCGCAGGGCGCGGCCGGGATGCGGTACGGAGTCCGGGGGCCGGGTGGTGTCGTTGCCGTCGCTCCGCTCCCCTCCCCCCTCCCGGTCCGGAAGAGGCCCCCCATGCGACGACGATCCCCCACCCGACGTCTGTACGCCGCGATGCTGCTCGCGGCGTCCGTACTGGCCCCGATGGCCGTGGCTCCCGCCCAGGCGGTCCACGCCGCAGGCCTCGACCGGCACGATCAGCACGCTCAGCACCACGGGAACGACCATCTCGGCAGACACGACCGGCACGGCCAGGACGACTGTCCGCCCGGCGGTCTCGGTCCCGAGCTGACCGCCAGGCTGGACAAGGCCATCGCGGACGTCCGTGAGCAGGCCGGTATCCCCGGCGCCGTCGTCGGGCTGTGGATGCCGGGGAAGGGCAGCTACGTCCACGCCGACGGCGTCGCCAACAAGGTCACCGGTGAGCCGATGTCGGCCGACACCCGGATCCGGATCGGCAGTGAGACCAAGACGTTCACGGTCACCGCGCTGCTCCAACTCGTCGACGACAAGCTCGTCAAGCTGGACGACCCGATCTCCCGTTACGTCTCCGGCGTGCGCAACGGCGACCGGATCACGCTCCGCCAGCTCGCCGGGATGCGCAGCGGCCTGTTCCCGTACACCGCCGACGCGGACTTCGTGCACGACCTGCTGAGCGATCCGTACCGCTCGTTCACCCCGCGGGGCGTGCTCGCGTACGGCATGAAGCACAAGAACACCTTCAAGCCGGGTGCGGAGTTCCAGTACTCCAACTCCAACCTCGTCCTGCTCGGCCTGGTGATCGAGAAGGTCACCGGTCAGGAGCTCCGCCAGGTCATCCACGAGCGGGTGCTCCGCCCCGCCCACCTGCACAACACGCTCTTCCCGACCGGGGCCGAGTTCCCCGAGCCGCACGCCCGCGGCTACACCGACCAGACGCTGAGCGGCGAGACCGAGGACGCCACGGACTGGAACCCCAGCTGGGCATGGGCCGCCGGGGCGATGATCTCCGATCTGCACGACCTGCGCCGCTGGGCCAAGATCGTCGCCACCGGGGAGCTGCTGAGCCCCGCGACCCAGGCGCAGCGGCTCAAGACCCTGCCGACCGGCTTCCCGGGGCTCAGCTACGGTCTGGGGATCTTCGACGCCGACGGGTGGATCGGGCACAACGGTTCCCTGCCGGGGTACGAGACCGTCACCGTCTACCTGCCCGCGCAGAAGGCCACCATGGTCATCATGATCAACACGGATTCCCTCAGCGATGGCCAGGAGCCGTCCACTCTGCTCGCCCGCGCGGTCACGCAGATCGCCACCCCGGACCACGTCTACGACGGCAGCGCCTCCCAGGAGCCGGCCACCCCGGCCGCTTCCTGAGGACGCCCCGGAGCCCCGTCCGGGCTCTCACCTCAGCCCTTCCTCCACCAGCGCCGCCCACTGCGCCACCACCCGTGCCCGCCGGGCGGCGTCGTCGGTGAGGAGGTTGGCGAGGCCGAGGCCGCGGGCCATGTCCAGGAGGCCCTGGACCGTTTCGCGCGCTCCGGGCCGGGATTCGTCGGCGCCCAGGAGTTCGACGGCGATCCGGTGCGTCTCCCGGCCCACCCGCGCCTCCAGTTCCGTCACGCGCGGGCGGAGCTGGGCCTCGTTGGAGGCGGCGACCCAGAGCTGGAGCGCGGCCCGGAACAGGGGGCCGGTGTAGAGGTCGACCAGGGCCGCGACCACCGCGGCGCGGCCCTGGACGGGGAGCGCGCGCAGGGCGGCGGAGCGTTCCTCGGCGACGTACTCCACCGCCCCCGTGAACAGGTCCTCGCGGGTCGGGAAGTGGTGCTGGGCCGCGCCGCGCGAGACGCCGGCCCGCTCGGCGACGACGGAGACGGTGGAGCCCGCCCAACCGTGTTCGGCCAGGCAGGCCACCGCCGCCTCCAGGAGCCGCTGCCGGGTCGCCCGGCTGCGGTCCTGCTTCGGCGCGTGAGCGGATCTCAAAGGGCTGGAAGGTGTCACCGCACCCATGCCGGGTCCCGTCGTTCGAGGAAGGCCGTCATCCCCTCCCTCGCCTCGTCGGAGGCGAACAACGCGGCGGATCGGGCGACGAGGTCTTCGGCGTACTGGTCGAAGCTCCTCAGCACGGTAGCCGTGACCAGCTCCTTCGATGCGGCCAGCCCCTGCGGCGAGGCTCGGCGCAGGCCGTCCAGGATGGGGACGAGTGCCTGGTCGACGTCCTCGGCGGCCACCGTGACCAGCGAGATCCTGGCCGCCTCCGCCGCGTCGAAGCGCTCACCGGTGAGGTAGTAGCGGTTCGCCGCCGTGCGGTCCAGGCGGGGCAGCAGGGTGAGGGAGATGACCGCCGGGGCCAGGCCGAGGCGGGACTCCGTCAAGGCGAAGGTCGAGGCCGGGCCCGCCACCGCGATGTCGCACGCCGCCAACAGGCCCAGGCCGCCAGCCCGGACATGGCCCGCCACCCGGGCCACGACCGGTTTGGGCAGCGCCACGATCTCCCGCATCAGGGCCACGAACGCCTCCGGGTCCGGCGGCGCCTTGAGGTCCGCCCCGGCACAGAACGTCGTGCCGGTGTGGGTGAGCAGCACCGCCCGTACGGTGTCGTCCGAGGCGCACCGCGCCAGCGACTCCCGCAGCTCGCCCACCAGAGCGGCCGACAGCGCGTTGCGGTTGGCCGGCGAGTCCAGGGTCAGCGTCGCCACTCCCCGGTCGCAGAGCCTGTCGATCAGGGTCACTTCTCCTCCGTCTTCTCCCGGTCGCGCAGCTCGCGCCGGAGGATCTTGCCGGACGCCGCCCGGGGCACCGCCTCGACGAACTCGGCCTGCCGCACCTTCTTGTACGGGGAGACGCGTTCGGCGACGTACGCCAGGACGTCCTCCACCGTCAGGCCGTCCGCCGCCGGGCTCCGGACCAGGAACGCCTTCGGGACCTCGTTGCCGTCCGCGTCGTACACCCCGATCACCGCCGCGTCCGCGAGGTGCTCGTGGGTGAGGAGCAGGGCCTCCAGCTCGGCGGGGGCCACCTGGTAGCCCTTGTACTTGATCAGCTCCTTGACCCGGTCGACGACGAACAGCCAGCCGTCCGCGTCGACCCGCCCGACGTCCCCGGTGTGCACCCAGCCGTCCGCGTCGATCATGTCGGCGGTGGCGTCGGGGCGGCCCAGGTAGCCCTTCATCACCTGGGGGCCGCGGATGAGGATCTCGCCGTCCGCCCCCTCCTCCGTGTCCTTCGCCGGGTCCGCCAGCGACACGATCCGCATCTCGGTACCCGGCAGCAGCTTGCCGACCGTCCCCGGCGGCGGCCGCTCGGCGGAGAGCGGCACCACGTGCGTCCCCGGCGACAGCTCCGTCATCCCGTACGCCTGCCGCACCGGCGGCACCCCCAGGCGGGCCGAGCAGGCGGCGGCCAGGTCGGCGTCGAGCGGGGCGGCGGCGCTGACGACGTACTGGAGCGAGGAGAGGTCGTACTCCCCGACCAGCGGGTGCTTCGCCAGGGCCAGCACGATCGGCGGGGCCACGTACAGGCCGGTGATCCGGTGCGTCTGGATGGCCTCCAGGAACTGCGCCAGGTCGAAGCGGGGCAGGACGACGACGGTGGAGCCGCAGCGGAGCGGGACGTTCATGAGGGCGGTGAGGCCGTAGATGTGGAAGAACGGCAGCACCGCCAGGATGCGGTCGCCCTCGCCCATCGGGATGAACGGTCTCAGCTGCTCCAGGTTGGTCGCGATCGAGCGGTGCGTCAGCATCACGCCCTTGGGCGTGCCCGTCGTGCCGGAGCTGTACGGGAGCGCCGCGACGTCCTCGCCGGGGTCGATGGCGATCGTAGGCTCGGGGGCGGTGGAGGACAGCATGTCCAGGATGGAGGTGTGGCCCTCCGCCTGGTCGCAGACGTAGATCTCCCTTATGCCGCTGGTGAGTTCGGCCGCCCGGCGGGCGGCGGGAAGGAGCGGGGAGACGGTGACGATCCAGGTGGCCCCGCTGTCGGCGAGCTGTTTGGCGAACTCCTCGGGCGTGGCCAGCGGGTGGACGGTGGTGACGGAGGCCCCGGCGCGGGTGGCCCCGTAGAAGACCGCCGGGTAGGCGATGGTGTTCGGGCTGTGGAGGGCGAGGACGTCGCCCTTGCGGAGACCGGCCTCGGCGAGCGCGGCGGCGATGCGCCGGTGGAAGCCGTCGAGCTGGGCGTACGTGAGGGAGGCGCCGTTCGTTCCGTCAATCAGGGCGACGGTGTCACCGAACCCGGCGGCCCCGCCGAGGACCGCGTCGTGGATGGGCGTGTCGAGGGCCGGTACGTCTGCGTACTCGCTGCGGAACACCATGGCGGTCCCCTGTCGTCGCGGATGCCCGCGCCGCCCGGGTGGCGGCGCGGGACGCCGTGCGGGTGTGGAGGGTCAGAATCACCCCTGTGGGGGAGGGATGGGGAGAGGTCGGACGGAAGCGGATCGGGAAAGGCTCAGTACGACTTCGGCAGGCCCAGCGTCTGGTGCGAGACGTAGTTCAGGATCATCTCGCGGCTGACCGGGGCGATCCGGGCCACCCGGGACGCGGTGATCAGGGACGCGAGGCCGTACTCGCGGGTCAGTCCGTTGCCGCCGAGGGTGTGCACGGCCTGGTCGACCGCCTTCACGCACGCCTCGCCCGCCGCGTACTTCGCCATGTTCGCCGCCGCGCCCGCCCCGACGTCGTCGCCCTCGTCGTACAGCCGGGCCGCCTTCTGCATCATCAGGCGCGACAGCTCCAGGTCGATGTGCGCGGTGGCGAGCGGGTGCGCGATGGCCTGGTGGGAGCCGATCGGGGCCTTCCAGACCTGGCGGGTACGGGCGTACTCCACGGCCTTGCCGAGCGCGAAGCGGCCCATGCCGATGCCGAACGCGGCCGTCATGATCCGTTCGGGGTTGAGTCCCGCGAAGAGCTGGAGGAGGCCCGCGTCCTCGTCGCCGACCAGGGCGTCGGCCGGGAGGCGTACGTCGTCCAGGACCAGCTCGAACTGCTTCTCGGGGGCGTGGAGTTCCATGTCGATCTGGTTCCGGCCGAAGCCCTCGGCGTCGCGCGGGACGATGAACAGGCAGGGCTTCAGCTTCCCGGAGCGGGCGTCCTCGGTGCGGCCGACGATCAGCGTGGCGTCGGCTATGTCGACGCCGGACACGAAGACCTTGCGGCCGGTGAGGAGCCAGTCGGCGTCCGGGCCCGTGCCGTCACGGCGGGCGGTGGTGGTGATGCGGTGGGAGTTGGAGCCGGCGTCGGGCTCGGTGATACCGAAGGCCATGGTGAGGCTTCCGTCGGCGAGGCCCGGCAGCCACGTCCGCTTCTGTCCGTCGGTGCCGAAGCGGGCGATGACCGTGCCGCAGATCGCGGGCGACACGATCATCATGAGGAGGGGCGAGCCGGCCGCTCCCAACTCCTCCAGTACGATGGAGAGTTCGGCCATGCCGCCGCCTCCGCCGCCGTACTCCTCGGGGAGGTTCACCCCGAGGTAGCCGAGCTTGGCGGCCTCCGCCCACAGCTCGTCGGTGTGGTTGCCCTCGCGGATGACGGTGGTCATGTAGTCGCGCCCGTACCGCTTGCCGAGGGCGGCGACGGCGGCGCGCAGGGCCTGGTGCTCTTCGGTTTCGAGGACGGTGCCGGCGGCGGTGCGGGCGGTGCTCATGCGGTCTCCTCCGGTACGGGGATGGCGGCCGGGTCCTCCTGGACCACGGCGAGCAGCGCGCCGACCTCGACCTGGAGTCCGGGGGCGGCGTGCAGGGCGGTGAGGGTGCCGGAGGCGGGGGCGAGGATGCGGTGCTCCATCTTCATCGCCTCCAGCCAGATCAGCGGCTGCCCGGCCTCGACGGGGACCCCGGCGGCCAGGCCCTCCGCGAGGCGGACGACGGTCCCGGGCATCGGGGCGAGCAGGGAGCCCGGTTCGGTGTGCGTGGCGGGGTCGGTGAAGCGGGGCAGGGCGGTGAAGGCGTACGAGGCGGCCCCGGTGTCCACGTACACCCGGTCGCGGTCCGCCGTGACCGTGAAGTGCCGTGCCACACCGCCCTCTTCGAGGGTGACCCGGTCCGGGGTGACGGCGAGGACCCGGACGCCCGGGGCGTCGTGCGGTTCCGGGACGCCGGTGCGCGGGGTGCGGTGGGCGACCTCGTACTCGGTCCCGTCGGGCTCGCTCCGGTAGCGCTTGACCTGCGGCCCCGATGCCACGTTGCGCCAGGCCCCGAAGCGGGTGGGGGCGGGGCCGCCGGAGGCGGTGGTGCGGACGGCTGCCGCCAGGGCCGCGGCGAGGGCGGCCGTCGCCGGGTTCCGGCCGGGGGCCGGGGCGGTCAGGGCAGCCAGGTGCCGGTCGTAGAACCCGGTGTCCAGGCGTGCCGCAGCGAAGTCCGGGTGGCGCAACGACCGTACGAGCAGGTCGCGGTTGGTGACCGGGCCGTGGATCCGGGCCCGCTCCAGTCCGCGGGCCAGCAGCCGGACGGCCCCGGCGCGGGTCGGGGCGTGGGCGATCACCTTGGCGAGCATCGGGTCGTAGTGCACGCCGATGGTGTCGCCGCCGGTGTACCCGGTGTCCAGGCGCAGGCCCGGCGCGTCCGGCACATCCAGTGCGAGGAGCGCGCCGGTCTGCGGCTGCCAGTCACGGGCGGGGTCCTCGGCGTAGAGCCGGGCCTCGACCGCGTGACCCGACGGCGACGGGGGCGTCGGCTCCAGCGGCTCGCCCTCCGCCATCCGCAGTTGCAGCGCGACCAGGTCGAGCCCGAACACGGCTTCCGTGACCGGGTGTTCGACCTGGAGGCGGGTGTTCATCTCCAGGAAGTACGGGCGTCCCTCGGCGGAGACCAGGAACTCCACGGTCCCCGCGCCCCGGTAGCCGACCGCCCGGGCCGCCGCCACCGCCGCCTCGTGGAGCCGGGTGCGCAGGGCGTCGTCCAGGCCCGGGGCGGGGGCCTCCTCGATGACCTTCTGGTGGCGGCGCTGGAGCGAGCAGTCCCGGGTGCCGAGCGCCCACACCGTGTCGTGCTCGTCCGCCATCACCTGGACCTCGACGTGCCGGCCCCGTTCCACGTACGGCTCGGCGAAGACCTCGCCGTCCCCGAAGGCGGACGCGGCCTCGGCGGCGGCCGCCAGCAGTTCGCCCGGAAGTGCGCCGAGTGCGCGGACGATCCGCATGCCGCGTCCGCCGCCGCCCGCCGCCGCCTTCAGCAGCAGCGGCAGGTCGTCCTCCCCGGCCGTCGCCGGGTCCACGGGGGCCAGCAACGGGACTCCCGCCCCGGCCATCAGCTCCTTGGCCCGGGTCTTGGACGCCATCAGCTCGATGGCCTTCACCGGCGGGCCCACCCACACCAGGCCCGCGTCCTGCACGGCGGCGGCGAAGGCGGCGCTCTCGGAGAGGAAGCCGTACCCGGGGTGCACGGCGTCCGCCCCGGCGGCCAGCGCGGCGGCCACGACGAGGTCGCCGCGCAGATACGTGTCGGCGGGGGCCGCGCCCGGCAGGCGTACGGCGAGGTCGGCCTCCCGTACGTGCAGGGCGCCGACGTCCGCGTCGGAGTGCACGGCGACGGTGGTGATGCCCAGGTCACGGCAGGTACGGAAGATCCGGCAGGCGATCTCGCCCCGGTTGGCGACGAGCAGGGTCTGGATCACGTCACTCCTCATGGGCGGGTTACATCCGGAAGGTTCCTCGTGGGCCTCATGGGCGGTCACATCCGGAAGACGCCGAAGCCGCCGCGGGCGCCCTCGACCGGTGCGGTGTGGATCGCGGACAGGCACATGCCGAGGACGGTCCGGGTGTCGCGCGGGTCGATGACCCCGTCGTCGTACAGCCGCCCGGACAGGAACACCGGCAGCGACTCCGCCTCGATCTGCTGCTCCACCATCGCCCGCAGCCCGGCGTCCGCCTCGTCGTCGTACGGCTGCCCCTTGGCGGCGGCGGAGGCGCGGGCGACGATGGACAGGACCCCGGCGAGCTGCTGCGGCCCCATGACGGCGGACTTGCTGCTCGGCCAGGCGAAGAGGAAGCGCGGATCGTAGGCGCGCCCGCACATGCCGTAGTGGCCGGCCCCGTAGGACGCCCCCATCAGGACCGACAGATGCGGGACCTTCGAGTTGGCGACCGCGTTGATCATCATCGCGCCGTGCTTGATGATGCCGCCCTGCTCGTACTCCTTGCCGACCATGTAGCCGGTGGTGTTGTGGAGGAAGAGCAGCGGGATGTCGCGCTGGTTCGCCAACTGGATGAACTGGGCGGCCTTCTGGGACTCCTCACTGAAGAGAACACCCTGCGCGTTGGCGAGGATCCCGACCGGATAGCCGTGCAGCCGCGCCCAGCCGGTGACCAGGCTCGTCCCGTACAGCGGTTTGAACGCGTCAAAGTCCGAGCCGTCGACCAGCCGGGCGATGACCTCGCGCGGGTCGAAGGGCGCTTTCAGATCGCCGGGCACGATGCCGAGCAGCTCGTCCTCGTCGTACTTCGGCGGCTCGGCGGGGCCCGGATCAGCGTGTGCCTTACGCCAGTTGAGCCGGGCGACGATCCGTCGTGCCTGTCGGATCGCGTCGTGCTCGTCGACGGCGAAGTGGTCGGCGAGCCCGGAGGTGCGGGCGTGCATCTCGGCACCGCCGAGGGACTCGTCGTCGCTCTCCTCGCCGGTCGCCATCTTCACCAGGGGCGGTCCGCCGAGGAAGACCTTGGACCGCTCCTTGATCATCACCGTGTGGTCGGACATGCCGGGGACGTACGCGCCTCCGGCCGTCGAGTTGCCGAACACGACGGCCACGGTGGGGATTCCGGCGGCGGAGAGCCGGGTGAGGTCACGGAAGAGGGCCCCGCCCGGGATGAAGATCTCCTTCTGGGACGGCAGGTCGGCCCCGCCCGACTCCACCAGGCTGATGGCAGGGAGCCGGTTGGCGAAGGCGATCTCGTTGGCGCGCAGGGCCTTCTTCAGCGTCCACGGGTTCGAGGCCCCGCCGCGCACGGTCGGGTCGTTGGCGGTGATGAGGCACTCGACGCCCTCCACCACCCCGATCCCCGTGACGAGCGAGGCGCCGACCGCGTAATCGCTGCCCCAGGCGGCCAGCGGCGACAGCTCCAGGAACGGGGTGTCGGGGTCGACGAGCAGTTCGATGCGCTCGCGGGCCGGGAGCTTGCCGCGTTTCCGGTGCCGGGCGACGTACTTCTCGCCGCCGCCCGCGAGCGCCTTGGCGTGCTCGGTTTCCAACTCGGCGAGTTTCTCCATCATGGTGGCCCGATTGGTCTCGTATTCCGGGCTGTTGGTGTCGAGCCCGGTGGGCAGGACGGTCATGCGGTCACCTCCGGGAGGGGGACGCCTTCCAGCAGCGGTACGGGGACGGGGAGCGACCGGGACCGCAGCCACTCCCCCAGCGCCTTGGCCTGCGGGTCGAAACGGGCCTGGGCGGCGACGCCCTCGCCCAGGAGGCCGTGCACGGTGAAGTTCAGGGCGCGGAGGCCCGGCAGCACATGGCGCACGACCCTCAGAGCGGCGGTCTCCGGCAGGAGTTCCTTCAGCCGCTCGACGGTCAGCTCGTGCGCCAGCCAGCGCCAGGCGTCGTCGTCGCGCACCCAGACGCCCACATTGGCGTCGCCGCCCTTGTCGCCGCTGCGGGCGCCCGCGATCAGGCCGAGGGGTGCGCGCCGGGTGGGGGTGCCGACGGGATACGGCTCGGGGAGCGGCGGCGCGTCGAGCTCGGCCAACTCCCGGGTGCGGGCGGGGGGTTCCTGCACCTCTCTGCGGCCGTCCGGGAGTACGGCGGTGTGCTCGACGCCCGCCGCCGGTACGGGCCTGGCCTCGAACACCCCGTAGGGCGCGCCCTTTCCGGGCGGGGCGGTGACGTGGAAGCCCGGGTAGCTGCCGAGGGCCAGCTCCACGGCCGCCCCGGAGACGGCCCGGCCGACCGCGTCGGCGTCCTGGTCGCGGACGACGAGCCGCAGCAGGGCGCTGGCCCGCTCCTCGGTGTCGGCGTCGGCACGGTCGGTCCGGGCAAGCTCCCAGCGCACCTCGGCCGGCGGGCGCCCGCCGGCCCGTGCCAGGGCGTCGGCGAACTGGTCCTTCACCAGGTCCGCCTTGGCCTCGATGTCCAGGCCGGTGAGGACGAAGACGACCTCGTTGCGCCAGCCGCCGAGCCGGGTGAGCCCCGCCTTGAGGGTGGGCGGCGGGGCCTCGCCGCGTACGCCGTCGATACGGACCCGGTCCGGGCCGTCCGGGGTCAGCGTCACGGTGTCGAGGCGGGCGGTGACGTCGGGGCCCGCGTACCGGGGCCCGCCGGTCTCGTAGAGGAGTTGGGCGGTGACGGTGCCGACGTCGACGACCCCTCCCGTGCCGTCGTGCTTGGTGATGACCGAGGAGCCGTCGGCGTGGATCTCGGCGAGCGGGAAGCCGGGGCGGCAAAGAAGGCGGGCGTCGTGCTCGCGGAAGAACGCGTAGTTCCCGCCGGTCGCCTGCGTACCGCACTCCAGGACGTGCCCGGCGACCACGGCGCCGGCGAGCGCGTCCAGGTCGTCCGGGCCCCAGCCGAAGTGGGCGGCGGCGGGCCCGGTGACCAAGGCCGCGTCGGTGACCCGGCCGGTGACGACGACATCCGCCCCGGCCCGCAGACAGGCGGCTATCCCGGAGCCACCGAGGTAGGCGTTGGCGGTGAGGAACCCGTCCGGGACGGGCAGACCGTCGCCCTCGACATGGGCGACGGTGACGGGAACGCCGACCTTCTCCGCCAACTGCCGTACGGCGTCGGCCAGTCCGGCCGGGTTGAGGCCGCCCGCGTTGGCTACGATCCGCACCCCGCGCTCGTGGGCGAGGCCGAGTCCTTCCTCCAACTGGCGCAGGAAGGTGGTGGCGTACCCCTTGTCCGGGTCCTTGAGGCGGCTCCGGCCGAGGATGAGCATGGTCAGCTCGGCGAGGTAGTCGCCGGTGACGACGTCGAGGGGGCCGCCGGTCAGCATCTCGCGCAGCGCGTCGAAGCGGTCGCCGTAGAAGCCGGAGGCGTTGCCGATCCGCAGGGGCGCGGGGCCGGGAGCGGTGCTCACCGGTGACCGTCCCGCTCCGCGCGGGGCGGGCGGCCGGGTCCGGGAGGGCCGGCGAACGCCTGGGCGATGGAGAGCCACTGGTCGGCTTCGCGTCCCTCGGCGGTGACCGCGAGGTCGGACCGGTGGGCGCGCTGGGTGACCAGGAGACAGAAGTCGAGGAGCGGGCCGGTGATCCGCTGGGCGGCCTCCTCCGGTCCGTACGTGATCATCTCGCCGTCCGGGGTGTGGAGTTCGACGCGGAACTCCTCCTCGGGCGCGGCGATCCCGCGTACCCCGTAGGCGTAGTTCCGGGCCCGGACGCCGATCCGCGCCACGTGCCGGAGCCGGGTGGTGGGGGCCCGGGTCACCCCGAGGGCGTCGGCGATGTCCTGGCCGTGCGCCCAGGTCTCCATGAGCCGGGCGGTCGCCATGGACGCGATGCTCATCGGCGGCCCGTACCAGGGGATCCGGGTGCCGGCCGGGGCGTCCCTCAGGACCTTGTCGAGCCGCTGCCGCCCCTCCCGCCACCGGGCGAGCAGGGCGTCCGGGTCATGGGCGGCGACCAGGGCTTCGGCCGCCTCGTCGACGAAGGTCTCGGGCGCGGCGAGGGCCTTGACCACCTCGTCCCCGAACCGGTCCGGCTCGGTGGCCGCCAGCAGCGCGACCTCGTCGGTCCAGCTGAGGTGGGCGATCTGGTGGGCCACGGTCCACCGCTCGGCCGGGGTCGGCCCGCGCCAGCCGGGCGCGCCCAACTCCCCTACCAGGGCGTCGAGTTCGTCGCTCTCTTCGCGCAGATCGTCGATCACGGCTACGACAGCGGACACGTGCGCTCCCCTCGGGACCGGGTGTGGTGCCCAGGAGCATGGCAGCGCACCAGGAAACAATCAAGCGTGCTTGCATGATTTTCTGCCCGGGGTGTGCGGGGTGCGCGGGGTGACGCGCATCGCGTCACCCCGGCCGCCCGTCACTCGCCGCCCATGGCCGCCTTCGCCATCTGTTCGGTGGTGCTCACCCCGTCGAGCGCCTCGCGCACGATGTCGGCGTGACCGCTGTGGTGGGCGATCTCGCGGAACACGTGCAGCAGTACGTGCCGTACGGTCCGGACGAGGGGCTGCGGCGGTGACCAGGGGTATCGCGGCAGCGTGACCTCCCGGTCGAGATCGGGCTCCTCGCGGACAGCGCGGTCGAAGGCCTCCGCCGCGGCGTGGAACGCGTCGAGGTGGGCGGCGAGGGTCTCGTCGTCGGTCATCCGGTTGCCGTTCGGGTCGAGGTCGGCCCAGCCGACCTCGGGGGCGGCGGTGCCGTCGATCACGGAGAGCCAGCTCCGCTGGGTCGCCGCGAGATGCTTCACGAGTCCGCCGAGGGTCAGCTCGCTGACCGTCGACCGGGCGCGGGCCTGCTCATCGGTGAGTCCGGCGACGGTGTAGAGGAAGTTGGTGCGCTGGTCGACGACCATGGCCAGCAGGTCGTGGCGTTCGCCGGTGCCTGGGTGGGTGGTGGACGGTTCCATGGCGGGCCTCCTGGCCGATGGGCGTGGACCGGGACTCGATCCGGTGACCGTCCCGAGCCGGC
This sequence comes from Streptomyces sp. NPDC091287, assembly GCF_044768525.1. Lineage (NCBI taxonomy): Bacteria > Bacillati > Actinomycetota > Actinomycetes > Kitasatosporales > Streptomycetaceae > Streptomyces > Streptomyces sp. NPDC091287. Next base: position 109,442 of record NZ_JBIVUV010000005.1, on the reverse strand, counting down.
AGCTGTTCCGATCCGGCAGCTGTTCCGATCCGGCGACTGTAAGGTCCGGCCCTGCCCGGACGAGGGCATTCCGGCAGCCGCCGGCCGTGGTGCGCTGTTAGCCTCCGTCGATGACTGCCGAACCTCGCGCGGTGACCGTCCGGTTCGACTCCGACAAGCTGGTCCTGGAGCCCCGGTACGACGCCGAGGGCCTGCACTACGTCTTTCCCGACGGGCGCTCCCGCGATCCCGGTGCGCCGCGCGCCGCCCTGTCCCTGGCGGAGGCCGTGCACGCGCGCATCCGGCCCACCGGGACGGCGGAGAGGGTCCTGCGCGCCTGGGCGGAAGGCACGCCCCCGCAGGGCCCGGTGGCCCTGGAGGATCCCGCGGCGGTGGCGCCGGTACGGGTGCGGGCCGGGGCGATCGTCATCCGTGACGGGGCCATGCTGCTGATCCGCTTCGAGGAGGACGGCGCGCCGTACTACGAGATCCCGGGCGGCGGGGTCGAGGCGGGCGAGACCCCGGAAGCGGCCGTCGTGCGCGAGCTCGACGAGGAGACCGGGCTGGCCGGGACCGTGGGGCCCGAGGTGGCGCGCGTCTGGAAGGGCGGACGCCGCGAGCACTACTTCACCGTGTCCGCGACGGGCGAGATCGGCCGGCCCGAGACGCTGGACAACTACGGCGGCACCCCGGTCTGGATACCGGTGGAACACCTGCCCGCCACCCCGCTGTGGCCCCGGCGGCTGTCCTGGCGCATAGAGCACTGGCACCGGACGGGGTGGCCCGGGCGTCCGGCCGAGCTGGCCGACTCCATCACCGAGCTCGGCCGGCCGTGCGACTGGTGAGGCGCTCGCACTGAACCCGCGCGGCGCGCGGGCCCCTACCGGGAAGCGCCGGGCGCCCCGGCCGTGTCCAGCGCCGGGGCGAGGAAGGCGAAGGCCCGGTCGGTGAGCGCGGCGGGGTCCTCGACTCCGTCGCTGTCGCTCCAGCGCCGCAGCACGGTGTCGAACGCCGCGAGCGCGGCCCCGGCGGCGAGGCGCGGGGTGAGGTCCGCCTCCGGGTCGAGCCCGAGGCGGCGGGCCGTCTCCACGGCGAGGTCGTCGCGCCACTGGGCCTGGTGCTCCAGGAACCGGGCGCGCAGGGCGGGTGTGCGCAGGATCAGCTGGACGACCCGGAGGGCCCGGCCGGAGTGCTCGGCGCCGTCGGCGCAGGCCGCCATGGCGACCCAGACGGCGTGGCGCAGGGCCGCGGAGGGGGGTTCGGCCTCGGGGCGGGCGGCCAGTTCGGCGCGCATGCCCGTGCCCATGTCGGCCAGGAACTGGACCACCACGTCCTCCTTGGACGCGAAATACCGGAAGAACGTCCGCTTGGACACGCCGGCGGCGGCGGCGATCGCGTCGACCGTGACCGCGTCGAACCCTTCCCGCGCCATCAACTGGAGCGCCGATTCGGTCAGTTCGTCCGTGACGAGCTGACGCTTGCGCTGGGCCATGGTCACTGCGGGGCGGGTGCTCACACCCACCACTGTAGCGCCATGCCATGTCTGACACTCGGTATCTTCCTGACGTCGAGTATCGTCTTGACACCGAGTGACACTCACGACAACGTGTGCCGCATGACAGAACAGGACGGGAAGCAGAAGAAGCCGCGCTGGACCGCCGAGCAGATCCCCGACCAGGCCGGCCGGGTCTCCGTGGTCACCGGGGCCAACAGCGGGCTGGGCCTGGCGACCGCCCGGGCCCTCGCCCGCCGGGGCGGGCACGTGGTCCTCGCCGTGCGCGACGAGGAGAAGGGGCGCCGGGCCGTCGCCGACATCACCGCCGACCGGCCGGACGCGTCGCTGGAGGTGCGCCACCTGGACCTGGCCGACCTCGACTCCGTACGGGCGTTCTCCGACGCCCTGCACACCGACCACGCGCGGCTGGACACACTCGTCAACAACGCCGGGGTGATGGCACCGCCCCGCACGGCCAGCGCGCAGGGGCACGAGCTGCAGTTCGCCTGCAACCACCTCGCCCACTTCGCGCTCACCGGGCTGCTGCTCGACCTGCTGGCGGCCGGGCGACGGGACCCGCGCGTCGTCACGGTGACCTCGGTCAACCACCGTAAGGCGCGCCTGCACTTCGACGACCTGAACGGCGAACGCGACTACGGGCCGATGGCCTTCTACGACCGGTCGAAGCTCGCCAACGCCGTCTTCGGGCACGAGCTGCACCGGCGACTGACCGCGTCCGGCAGCCCGGTCCGGAGCCTGCTGGCACACCCGGGCTACACCGCCACTAACCTGCAGACGAGCGGGCCGACCGGCCTGGTGAAGCTGCTGTTCGGCCGCGTTCTGCGGCCCCTCGCCCAGCCCCCCGGCGCGGGCGCCCTTCCGCAGCTCTACGCGGCGACCGCCCCGGACGCGCGGGGCGGCGAGCTCATCGGTCCGGACGGCCCCGGGGAGCTGCGCGGCGGGCCGGCCCGGGTACCCCTCGCCCCGGCGGCCGTCGACGCCCCGACCGGGCGGCGGCTGTGGGAGGTGTCGGAGCGGCTGACCGATGTCCGCTTCCCGTTCCCGGCGGCCGGGTGACAGGGCCGGGTAACGAGGGCCGGGACTCCCCAGGCAGCCCGGGGCCCCCGCAGCACCACCCTGCCCTACGTAGGGCAGGGTGGTAAAATCGGCAGCATGATAAAGACGACCGTGTACCTTCCGGAAGAACTGGAAGTGCGACTGGATGCCGAGTCCTCCGCGACCGGCGTCAGCAAGGCCGAGCTCATCCGGCGGAGCATCGCCTTGCTGCTGGACAGCGCGGAGCGGCCGAAGCGCACCAGGGAACTGCCCGTCTTCGACAGCGGACGCTCCCTCACGCCTGACGAGATGGACGACTCGGTGTACGAACACATCAAAGAACGGGCCGCACGTCGTTGATCATCGTCGCCGACACCTCAGCTCTCTACGCCGCTTTCGACGCCGCACAGGCGGAGCACTCGGAGGCGGCCAGGGTCCTGGAGAACGAGAGGCTCGCCATCTCCCCCCTGGTCGTCACCGAGCTGGACCACCTGGTCCATCGCGACCTGGGATTCCCGGCGGCCATGCAGGTGATGGAGGCGTTGAATTCCCGTATGGACGACGGGCAGTACCGCCTCGCCGAACTGAGGCTCGCGGACCTGCGTACCGCCCAGGAAGTCCGTCAGAAGTACGAAGGCCTGCGGCTCGACCTGGCCGACGCGGTCGGGGTGGTCCTCGCCGACCGGTACCGGACGGACCGCATCTTCACCTTGGACCAGCGCGACTTCCGGGCGATGTCCCCCCTGACTCCCGGGCTGGACGCCTTCCGGATCCTGCCCGCCGACGGCTGAGGGCTCAGCCGCGTCGCCCCACCGCGGCTCACCCCTCGCGGCGCGAGCCCGTCCGGCTGCGCACCGCGCCGACGCTGGCCCCGATGACCAGGGCGATGGCGAGGGCGTCCGTGGTGGAGAGGGCCTGGTCCAGGATCAGGAAGCCCGCACCGGCGGCGATGGCCGGCTCCAGGCTCATCATCACGGCGAACGTGGGCGCGGGCAGCCGGCGCAGCGCCATCAGCTCCAGGGTGTACGGGAGGACCGAGCTGAGGAGGGCCACCGCCGCGCCGAGCGCCACGGTGGACGGGACCGTGAGCTTCGCGCCGGACTCGATGATGCCCAGGGGCAGTGAGAGGACCGCGGCGACCACCATCGCCAGCGCCAGCCCGTCCGCCTGCGGGAAACGGCGGCCGGTGCGGGCGCTGAACACGATGTACGCCGCCCACATCGCCCCCGCCCCCAGGGCGTACGCCGCACCGACCGGGTCGAGGCGGTCGAAGCCGCCGCCGCCCAGCAGGACGACGCCGACGAGGGCGAGGCCCGCCCACACGAGGTTGATCAGGCGGCGCGAGGCGAACACCGAGAGGGCCAGCGGGCCGAGCACCTCCAGGGTGACGGCGATGCCGAGCGGGATCCGGTCCAGCGCCTGGTAGAAGAGCGTGTTCATGCCGCCCATGGCGACGCCGAAGGCGAGCACCGTGCCCCAGTCGGCACGCGAGTGGCCGCGCAGCTTCGGGCGGCAGATCACCAGCAGGATCAGAGCGGCGGCCGCCAGCCGCAGGGTGACGACGCCCAGCGCGCCCGCCTTCGGCATCAGGAGCGCCGCGACGGCCGAGCCGAACTGGACGGACAGGCCGCCGGCGACCACCAGCACGATCGGCGTCAGCGCCGCCCGGCGGTCGGCCCCGGTCCGCCCGTCGGGCGCGCCCGTGCCCACGCCTCCCGGGGCGTCCGTACCCGCTCCGGCGCCTTCGAGTGCCGTCACCGCTTCGGGTACGGCGACGGCTGCGGCGGCCGGTTCGGCGGCGCTGCGCTGGTCGTTCACGAGGGACCTTCCGAGAGAACGGGGACGAGACGGCTCAGTACACTGTAATGGACTGGACGGTAGGGCAGGGCATACTGTCCCGTCAACGGCGTCCCCTCACCGTAAGGACACCCGCGCGTTCCGTGAAATGCCGATCAAGCTCCCGTTATGCTCCCCACGCATGAACGAAGCGCCCCTCACCGGCCGCCCCGTGGAACTCCGGCATCTGCGGGCCTTCCTCGCGGTCGCCGACGAGTTGAACATCACGCGTGCCGCCGCCCGTCTCCGGCTCACCCAGCCCGCCGTGTCCCGCACCCTCGCGGCGCTGGAGCGGCACCTGGGGGTCCGGCTCGTCGACCGTTCCACCCACCACCTCGCCCTGACCCCCGACGGCGTCGCCTTCCGCGACAAGGCCGCCGCCGCGGTCACCGCCTTCGACGAGGCCCTCGACCCCGGCCGGCTGCGCACCTGGCCGCTGCGGCTCGGGCACGCCTGGTCCGCGTTCGGGCCGTACACCACGCCCCTGCTGCGGGCCTGGCAGGAGCGCCACCCGGGGACCCCGCTGGAACTGCTCCGGATCGACGACCGCACCGCCGGTCTGACCCGGGGCGAGGTCGACGCGGCGTTGCTGCGGGGGCCCGTGGACGCGCCGGGGCTCGTCGCCGAGGTGCTGTTCACCGAGGTCCGGGTGGCGGCGGTGACCGCGGACGGGCCGCTCGCGGTGCGGGCCTCGCTCGCCCTCGCCGATCTCGCGGAGGGCCCCGTCGTCCTGAACACCGTCTCCGGCACCACCACCGCCGGCCTGTGGCCGCCGCACGCCCGGCCGGCCGCCACCGTCACCGTCGGGAACACCGACGACTGGCTCACCGCCATCGCCGCCGGCCGCGGCAGCGGGGTGTCCACCGCCTCGACCGCGACCCTGCACCCGCACACGGGGGTCGCCTACGTCCCGCTCGACGACGCCCCGGGCGTCCCGGTCCTCCTTGCCCGCCGCGACGCCCCCGGCCACCCCGCCCTGCCGGAGCTGGCCGCGCTGGCCCGCGAGATCGTCGCCCGGGGCGCGACGCACTGAGCCCGGCCGGGGCCTAGCCGGGGCCTAGACGCCGCCCCCCGGCCTCGGCTCCTCGATGGTCTCCGCGACGACCTCCGCGAGGTGCCGGGCCCGCCGCCCGGCCAGTTGGTCGAGCTGCGTGCGGCAGGAGAAGCCGTCCGCGAGGAGTTCCGTACCGGGTTCCGCGTTCCGTACGGCGGGGAGCAGCCGCTCCTCCGCGCAGGCCACGGACACCTCCCAGTGGCCCTTCTCGAAGCCGAAGTTCCCGGCGAGGCCGCAGCAGCCGCCGCTGAGTTCGCCGGTGAGGCCCATCCGTTCGCGCAGCCGGCGTTCCGCCGCGTCGCCGAGGACGGCGTGCTGGTGACAGTGCGTCTGGCCGGCGGCCGGGCGGTCCAGTCGGGGCGGGCTCCAGTCGGGGGCGTACTCCTCCAGGTACTGGGCGAACGTCCGTACCGAAGTGGCCAGTTCGGCGGCGCGCGGGTCGTCGGGGAGGAGTTCGGGCAGGTCGGTGCGGAGCGTCGCGGCGCAGCTCGGTTCGAGGACGACGAGCGGGTGGCCGGGCGGGAGGTGGAGCCGGTCCAGGGTGCGGCGCATCACGCGGCGGGCCGCGTCGAGCTGGCCCGTCGACACGTAGGTGAGGCCGCAGCACAGCCCGCGCGGGGGCGGCAGCACCGTGCGCCCCGTCGCCTCCTCCAGGACCCGGACCGCCGCCCGGCCCACCTGTGGGGACAGGTGCTCGGTGAAGGTGTCCGCCCAGAGCGCCACCACCCGGTCGGTGGAGAGGATGTACGTCCCCTTGCCCTGCCTGCGGCGCAGCCACCGGCTGTACGTCTCCGGCGCGAGCACCGGGATCGTGCGCTCGGGCGCGATCCCGGCCAGCCGTTTCGCGAGCGCGGCGAGGGGGCGCAGCCGGGCCAGGGCGTTGAAGGGACGGGCGAAGGGCCGGGCCAGGCGCAGCCACTGCGGCAGGCGGCCCATCGCGTAGTGGGCGGCGGGGCGCAGCCGGCCCCGGTAGTGGTGGTGCAGGAACTCCGCCTTGTACGTGGCCATGTCGACGCCCACCGGACAGTCGCTGCGGCAGCCCTTGCAGGAGAGGCACAGGTCGAGCGCGTCCCGGACCTCCTCGCTGCGCCAGCCGTCCGTGATGACCTCGCCCGCGAGCATCTCGTGGAGCAGCCGGGCCCGGCCCCGGGTCGAGTGGGCCTCCTCGCCGGTCGCCCGGAAGGACGGGCACATGACGCCCGCGCCGCTCGCCTCCGTCGTACGGCACTTGGCGACGCCGACGCAGCGGCGGACCGCGCCCGCGAAGTCCCCGCCGTCCTGCGGGTAGCCGAACTCCACGTCCACCGGGCGTTTCGGGAGGGCGGCGAAGCGGAGGTTCTCGTCGAGGCGGGCGGGGCGGGCGAGGATGCCGGGGTTCAGGCCGCCGTCCGGGTCCCACAGGTCCTTGAACCGGTGGAAGAGGGCGACGAGTTCGTCCCCGTACATCCGGGGCAGCAGTTCCGCGCGCGCCTGGCCGTCGCCGTGCTCGCCGCTGAGGGAGCCGCCGTGCGCGACGACGAGAGAGGCCGTCTCCTCGGAGAACCGGCGGAAGCGGGCCACCCCGGCGTCGGTCATCAGGTCGAAGTCGACGCGGACGTGGACGCAGCCGTCGCCGAAGTGGCCGTACGGGGTGCCGCGCAGGCCGTGTTCGGCGAGGAGGGCCCGGAAGTCGCGGAGGTACGCGCCGAGCCGGGCGGGCGGCACCGCGCAGTCCTCCCACCCGGGCCAGGCCTCGGTGCCGTCGGGCATCCGGGTCGCGGTTCCGGCGGCGTCCTCGCGGATCCGCCACAGGGCCCGCTGCCCGGCCGGGTCCGTGACGACCGCCCCGTCGACCGCGTCGGCCCCGCGCAGGACGCGTTCGGCGTGCGCCCTCGCCTCGGCCGGGGTGTCGCCGCCGGTCTCGACGAACAGCCAGGCGGCCCCGCGCGGCAGCCCGGCGGAGCGGGTGACGAGGTCGGCGGCCATGCCCTCGACGGTGAGCGGGCGGTACGGGAGGAGGCCCGGGGCGGCGTCGGCGGCGGCGGACTCGTCGGCGTACCCGAGGACCGTCAGGGCGCGGGCGCGCGGGGCCTCGACCAGGCGGACGGTGGCCTCGGTGACGATGCCGAGGGTGCCCTCGCTGCCGCAGAACGCCCGGACCGGGTCGGGTCCACCGGGGTGTTCGGGTAGCAGGGCGTCGAGCGCGTACCCGGAGATGCGGCGCGGGAGGTCGGGGTAGCCGGTGCGCAGGAGGCCGAGGTGGGCGGCGACGAGTGCGCCGACGCCCTCGGGCCCCTCGCCGCTCCCCTGTTCCAGGTGCAGGGCCTCGCCCCCGTAGCGGACGACCGACAGCTTCGCCACGTTGTCCGCCGTCGTGCCCCAGGCCACCGAGTGGGCACCGCAGGAGTTGTTGCCGATCATCCCGCCGAGGGTGCAGCGGCTGTGGGTGGAGGGGTCGGGGCCGAAGGTCAGGCCGTGGGGTGCGGCGGCGGCCCGCAGGTCGTCCAGGATCACGCCGGGCTGGACGACGGCGGTGCGGGCGGCGGGGTCCAGGTCGAGGATCGTGCGCAGATGGCAGGTGAGGTCGAGGACGAGTCCGGTGCCGGTGGCCTGTCCGGCGATGGAGGTGCCGCCGCCGCGCGCCACCACCGGCACCCCGTGCTCCCGGCAGACGGCCAGGGCGGCGGCGATGTCGTCGGCGTCGCGGGGGGCGAGCACACCGAGCGGGACCCGGCGGTAGTTGGAGGCGTCCATCGTCGTCAGCGCCCGTGCGGCGGCCCCGAAGTCGCTCGTGCCGCGTACGGCGGAGCGGAGCGCCGCGACGAAAGCCGGGGGCATGTCGGTATGCGGTCGATGCTGTTCGGCCATGGTCTCAGCATGCCGCCGCGTCAGGTGAACTCTTGGGATGCGCCAGGATCAAAGCACGTAAGCAGTACAAAAAAGCCCACAAGATCTTCCCAAACAGACCGTCAAGTCTCCTATAGTGACCAAGACTTGCGCAGGAATTGGCAGCTCCAGTTGTGCATGATCGCCCATAACCGTGCCGAACTGTCCTGAATTCGACTGGTCGATTTCACCAGGTTCGCACCGCTTGAACCACCTCGCACCGTTCCGCACCACCTCGCACCGTCCCGCACCGCCTCGCACCGTCCCGCACCACCTCGCACCGTTCCGCACCGCCTCATACCGTCCCGCACCGTCCGCCACCGAGGACTCCGATTGCGCCCCTCACACCGGCCCACCGCACTCGCCCTGCTGATCTCGGCAGCCGCAACCGGCACGCTGACCCTGTGGGGCGTCGCCGCGGCCCCCGACACGGTACGGACCCCGCTGGCCTGGGGCGCGGGCGCAGCCGCCGTGCTGCTGAGCGTCTGCGTGGCCGTCACCGTCCACACCCTGGGGACCGCGCGGACCCTGCGCTCCCTGCGGGCCGCCGACGCCCAGCGGTTCACCTCCGAGACCTCGCGCCTGGTCTCCGCCTCCGCCGTCGAGGCCCAGCGCTTCACCGCGGAGACCGCCCGGATCAAGGGCGCCGCCTCCGCCGAGACCGCCCGGGTCGTCGCCGACGCCCGCGCCGAGAACGAGCGGATCGCCGCGGCCGCCGCCGCCGAGCAGGGCCGGCTGGCCGTCTCCGTCGACCGGCTGACCGCCCGTGCCACCCGCGCCGAGACCGAGCGCTCCGCGGCCGTCGCCGCCTGTGCCAACGCGGCGGGCCGGATGCAGGCGCTGGCCACCAGCATGCTGGCCGACCTCCGCGAGATGGAGCACCGGCACTCCGACGAGTCCGTCCTCGGGGACCTGCTCCACCTGGACCACCGCACCGCCCAGGCGGGCCGCCTCGCCGACTCCATCGCCGTGCTGACCGGGGCCCGTTCCGGCCGACGCTGGGCGAAGCCGATCGTCATGGAGTCGATCCTGCGCGGCGCGATGGGCCGGATCGGCAGCTACCAGCGGGTCCGCCTGCACTCCACCAGCGATGTCGCCATCGCCGGTCACGCGGCCGAGGGCGTCATGCACGCGCTCGCCGAACTCCTCGACAACGCTGCCAACTTCTCGCCGCCCACCGCCGAGGTCCATGTGTACGTGGAGGAGGTCCCGGCGGGCATCGTCATCACCGTCGAGGACAGCGGGCTCGTCATGAGCGAGGTGCAGCTGCGCCGCGCCGAGAGGGCGGTCTCCGCGGAGAACCAGGACCTCACCAACCTCTCCGGCACCCGCCTCGGGCTCGCCGTCGTCGGGCGGCTGGCCCGCAAGCACGGGCTGACCGTCTCCTTCCGGCCGTCCGCCCGGGGCGGCACCGGCGCGCTGATGATGCTCCCCCAGGACCTCATCTCCCGCTCGACCGCCCCGACGCCGACGATCCCGGCCCAGGCTCTCGCGGCCCCGGCCGCCGCCCCCGCCGCCCCCGCCGAGCCGGAGCCCTCGCACGCCTCGGCCGCCGGAACGGACACCGCCGGCGCCGCCCCCGCGGCCCGGTCCCTTCCCGAGGACGACGCCTCCACGCCCCTGACCCCGGCGGCGGAGTCGAACCCCTCGGGTTCCTCGGTGGATTCGGAGTCCGAGTCCACGGGCGCCGTGCCCGCGTTCGGCGAGAGCGGCCTGCCCAAGCGCCGCCGCGGCCGCACACTGGCCGCCGCCGAAGCCCGTACCGGCAACGCCACCCCCGGCGGAGCCGACACCCCCCGGGCCCGCACCACCGACCCGAAGGTCCAGGCAGCGCGCTTCAGCACCTTCAGCAAGGCGGTACGAGCCAACTCCACGCACCCGGAAGGCAACACCCGATGACCGCGACCACCGACGAGAAGCTCAACTGGCTGCTGGAGGGGCTGCTCGACCGCACCCCCGGTACCCGCCACGCCCTCGTCCTGTCCCGCGACGGCCTCAAGCTGTGCCGCACCCCCGAGCTCTCCGTCGACCAGGCCGACCAGCTGGCCGCGATCTCCGCCGGGATCCAGAGCCTCTCGCACGGCGCGTCCATCGAATTCGGCGACGGCACCGGCGGCGTACGGTCCGCGATGGCCGAGTTCTACGGCGGCGTGCTGTTCATCGTCGAGGCGGGAGCCGGGGCCCACCTGGCCGTCGTCGCCGACGAGGACTCCGACGTGGGCCTCGTCGGCCACAACATGAGCGAACTCGTCGAGCAGCTCGGCGAACACCTCGTCGCGCCGCCGCGCGAACCCGCCGAGGCCCCGGCCGTATGACGACGGCACCCCGCCCCCGACCGGGCCGCGACGAGGACCCGGACCGGCTGTACACCCTCACCGGGGGACGCAGCCGCTCCGACTCCGCCGCGTTCGACCTGGTGACGCTCGTCGTCACCGAGTGCGACCCGGCCCCCGGGATGCAGTCCGAGCACGTCGCGATCCTGCGGATGTGCCAGGGCCCCACCGCCGTCGTCGAGATAGCCGCGACCCTGAACCTGCCGGTCAGCATCGTCCGCATCATGCTGTGCGACCTGCTCGACACCGGCCGGATCAGCGCCCGCCACCCCCGTACAGCCCGTGTCGCGGACCGGCTCCCCGACCCCGACATCCTGGAACAGGTGCTCGTTGGACTCCGCAACCTCTGACCGCGCCACCCTGAGCGCGACGGCCGACAACGGATTGAAGATCGTTGTCGTCGGCGGCTTCGGGGTCGGCAAGACCACCATGGTCCGATCCGTGAGCGAGATCCGTCCGCTCAACACGGAGGAGACCATGACCCGCGCGGGCGAGGCCGTCGACCACCTCGACGGCATCCAGGCCAAGTCGTCCACCACCGTGGCGTTCGACTTCGGCCGGATCACGCTCGACGAACGCTCCGTGCTGTACCTCTTCGGCGCGCCCGGCCAGGAACGCTTCTGGTTCCTGTGGGACCGGCTGTTCTCCGGCACGCTCGGCGCGGTCGTCCTCGTCGACACCCGGCGGCTGGCCGACTCCTGGTACGCCATCGACCGCCTGGAGCACCACGGCACACCGTTCATCGTGGCGTGCAACGACTTCGGCGGGCCGCTCCACAGCGAGCAGCAGATCCGTGAGGCCCTGGACCTCTCGGAGGACGTGCCGCTGGTGGAGTGCGACGCGCGTGACCGCTCGTCCAGCAAGTACGTGCTCATCACGCTCGTCGAACACCTCGCCGCGCTCTCCGCCGCCCGCCTCCGCGCCCCCGAGGCGGCCCTGGCGGCGGCCGGCCCGACCCCGGAGCCCGCCCCGTGACCCCTGTCTCCGGGTGCCCCGTCACCCACGGGTCCGTCCCCCTGTCCGGGCCCCGCTTCCAGAGCGACCCCGTTCAGCTCTACCGGGACATGCGGCGCGACCACGGGGCGATCGCCCCGGTCGTCCTCGACGGCGACGTGCCCGCCTGGCTCGTCCTCGGCTACCGCGAACTGCACCAGGTCACCGGCGACCCGGTCCTCTTCAGCCGGGACTCCGACCTGTGGAACCAGTGGGACCGCATCCCCGACGACTGGCCGCTGCTGCCGATGATCGGGCGCAAGCAGCCCTCGATCCTGTACACGGTCGGCGAGCGCCACAGCGTCCGCGCCATGATGATCAGCAACGCGCTGGAGGGCGTCGACCCGTTCTCCCTGAAGCGGTACGCGGAGGAGTTCGCCGACGAGCTGATCGACCGGTTCTGCACCAAGGGCTCGGTCGACATCATCGCGGAGTACGCCAAGCTGCTGCCCGCCCTCGTGCTGGCCAGGATCTACGGCTTCTCCGACGAGGAGGCCCACCCGCTGGTCGGCGCGATCAACGACATGATCGACGGCCGGGAGCGGGCGCTCGCCGGACAGCAGCACCTCGGCACGTCGATGTTCCAGCTGCTGGCCGACAAGCACGCCGAGCCCGGTGACGACGTCGCCAGCCGGATGCTCGCCGACACGGGCGGCTTCACCGACGAGGAGGTCGCCCAGGACCTCATGGTGATGATGGCGGCCGGTCACCAGCCGACCGCCGACTGGATGGGCAACTCGCTGCGGCTGATGCTCACCGACGACCGGTTCGCCGCCTCGCTCTCGGGCGGGCGGCACAGCGTCGCCGAGGCGATGAACGAGGTCCTCTGGGAGGACACCCCCACCCAGAACGTGGCCGGCCGCTGGGCCGCCCGCGACACCCACATCGGCGGCCGCCACATCCGCGCCGGCGACCTGCTGCTCCTCGGCCTCGCCGCCGCCAACGGCGACCCGCAGGTGCGGACCGACGGCTCGACGCTGACCGGCGGCAACAACGCCTTCCTCTCCTTCGGCCACGGCGAGCACCGCTGCCCGTTCCCGGCCCAGGAGACCGCCGAGGTCATCGCCCGTACCGGCATCGAGGTCCTCCTCGACCGGCTGCCCGACGTCGACCTCGCCGTCCCCGCCGAGCAGCTCACCCGCCGCCCGTCGCCGTGGCTGCGCGGGCTGACCGACCTGCCGGTGCTCTTCACACCCACCCCCGCCGTCGGAAGACCCGGAAGCTTCGGAGGCCCCGCATGACCCGCATCGCGCTCGACCCGTTCGTCACCGACCTCGACGGCGAGAGCGCCGCGCTGCGGGCCGCCGGCCCGCTGGCCGAGGTGGAGCTGCCCGGCGGTGTACACGTGTACGCGGTCACCCGCCACGCGGAGGCCCGCGCGCTGCTCACCGACAGCCGCCTGGTCAAGGACATCAACGTCTGGAACGCCTGGCAGCGCGGCGAGATACCCATGGACTGGCCGCTGATCGGCCTGGCCAACCCGGGCCGCTCGATGCTGACGGTCGACGGGGCGGACCACCGCCGTCTCCGTACGCTGGTGGCGCAGGCGCTCACAGTGAAGCGGGTGGAGCGACTGCGCGCCGGGATCGAGGCGCTGACGAACGCGAGCCTGGACAGGCTGGCAGCCCTCCCGGCCGGACAGCCGGTGGACCTGAAGGCCGAGTTCGCCTACCCCCTCCCCATGAACGTGATCAGCGAACTGATGGGCGTGGACGCGGCGGACCACCCCCGGCTGAAGGAGCTGTTCGAGAAGTTCTTCTCGACGCAGACGCCGCCGGAGGAGGTCCCGCAGATGATGGCGGACCTCGGGGCCCTCTTCACGAAGATCGTCGACTCCAAGCGGGCGAACCCCGGCGACGACCTGACCAGCGCCCTGATCGCGGCCTCCGAGGACGGCGACCACCTCTCCGACGAGGAGATCGTCAACACACTGCAACTGATCATCGCCGCCGGGCACGAGACCACGATCAGCCTGATCGTCAACGTCGTGGAGGCGCTGGCCACCCACCCCGAGCAGCGCAAGAAGGTGCTGAACGGGGAGATCGGGTGGGACGGCGTGATCGAGGAGACGCTGCGCTGGAACACCCCGACCTCGCACGTCCTGATCCGCTTCGCGACGGAGGACATCGAGGTCGGCGACAGGGTCCTGCCGAAGGGCGAGGGGCTGATCGTCTCGTTCGGCGCGCTGGGCCGCGACGAGGAGCAGTACGGCCCGACGGCCGGCGAGTTCGACGCCACCCGCACCCCGAACCGCCATATCGCCTTCGGCCACGGCCCGCACGTCTGCCCCGGTGCGGCGCTCTCGCGCCTGGAGGCGGGCATCGCGCTCCCCGCCCTGTACGAGCGGTTCCCTGAACTGGAGCTGGCGGTGCCCGCCGCCGAGCTGCGCAACAAGCCGATCGTGACCCAGAACGACCTGCACGAACTGCCGGTGGAGCTGGGCTGCCCGTTCGGCCACGACGCCTAGGGAGTGTCCGCAAAGTATCGTCGTCCGCCCTCTGGGCGGGGCCCGCGGCGTCTGGTGCGTGCTCTCGCAAGGCGCCGGAGTGTCCTAGTAGCGGAGCTACTCGGGCATTTCGGCAACGCCGCGAGAGTGCGTGCCAGGCGTCGTGGGCCAGACGAGACTTTGCGGACACGAACCTAGGGCCGCCCTTTACCCGGGCGTCCACGGGCCGGAGCGCGCGTCTCATCCGACGGACACGGTTGCTGTGCCGTGCCACCGAGGGACTACGCTCCGTCCCGTGGCCGACATCCAGATTCCCGCTGACATCAAGCCCGCCGACGGACGCTTCGGCGCCGGTCCTTCCAAGGTGCGGACGGAGGCGCTCGACGCGCTGGCCGCCACCGGCACCTCTCTCCTCGGTACGTCCCACCGCCAGGCCCCGGTCAAGAACCTGGTCGGCGAGGTACGGGACGGCGTGCGCAGCCTCTTCTCCCTTCCCGAGGGTTACGAGGTCGTCCTCGGCAACGGCGGGTCCACCGCCTTCTGGGACGTCGCGACGCACGGACTGATCGAGTCGAAGTCCCAGCACCTGAACTTCGGCGAGTTCTCGTCGAAGTTCGCCAAGGCCGCGAAGCTCGCGCCCTGGCTGTCCGACCCCACCGTCATCGCCTCGGACCCGGGCACCCACCCGGACCCGGAGGCCGAGGCGGGCGTCGACGTCTACGCCTTCACCCACAACGAGACCTCCACCGGTGTCGCGGCCCCGGTCAAGCGCGTCGCGGGTGCCGACGAGGGCGCCCTCGTCCTGGTGGACGCCACCTCCGGTGCGGGCGGCCTGCCGGTCGACATCACCGAGTCCGACGTCTACTACTTCGCCCCGCAGAAGTCCTTCGCCTCCGACGGCGGCCTGTGGATCGCCGTGTTCTCCCCGGCCGCCCTGGAGCGCGCCGCCCGGATCCACGCCTCGGGCCGGCACATCCCGGAGTTCTTCTCGCTGCCGACGGCGATCGACAACTCCCTCAAGAACCAGACGTACAACACCCCGGCGCTCTCCACCCTCTTCCTGCTGAACGAGCAGCTGAAGTGGATGAACACCCAGGGCGGCCTGGACTTCACGACGGGCCGCACGGCGGCTTCGTCGGGCCACCTCTACGGCTGGGCCGACGAGTCGAAGTACGCCACCCCGTTCGTCACGGACCCGGCGAAGCGCTCGCAGGTCATCGGCACGATCGACTTCGCGGACGAGATCGACGCGGCGGCCGTCGCCAAGGTGCTGCGCGCCAACGGCATCGTGGACACCGAGCCGTACCGCAAGCTGGGCCGCAACCAGCTGCGCGTGGCGATGTTCCCGGCGATCGACCCGGCGGACGTCCAGGCGCTGACGGCGTGCGTCGACTACGTGATCGAGAAGCTGTAGCTCCTACCGGCTCACGGCTCGACGGCTGTACGGAGACGGCCCGGCACCCACGCGGTGTGCCGGGCCGTCTCTGCTTCACTCGACCGGGTGGCATATGCCAGAAGCGCGATCTTCGGCAGTCCCGCCCTACGATGATGCTCTCGACACCAGCCCATTCCAGGAGGCCCGCAATGTCTGCAGCAGCAGTCGAGCACCCCTGTGACGATGAGCCGGAAACGCTGCTGGAAACGGCCAACCGTCTCACCGAGCAGCTTCCGGGGCATCGCGTCGAGATCATCGGAGGCCTCGTCACCGTGGCACCACCCCCGGACGGCCCGCATGCCAAAGCCCTGACCACACTCATGATCCCCTTCCTCTCCGCCGGTCTGCACGGCGAGGAGTCGAATGTCCTCCAGGGCATCGGCCTCTGGCTACCCAGTGGCCCCGAGGACTACGTGATCCCCGACCTGGCGATCGTGGACGCCGACTTCGACGAGCACCTCATCGAGAACAACTGCTACGACCCCGCCTGCTTCCGCTTGGTCCTGGAGGTCACCTCCGGGAACTACCAGACCGATCTGCGCCACAAGGTCACCGCCTACGCCCAGGCCAAGATCCCGGTGTACGTCATCGTCGACCGCAAGCACGGCCGCGTCCACGTCCTGACCGAACCCCTCCCCGCCGGCTACGACCGCCACGAGGTCTACGCCCCCGGCCGGCAGGCCCCACTGCCCGCCTCCATCGGCGCCGAACTCTCCCTGGACGTCGACGGGATCGTGCGCGCGGGCAGCCCCAAGCGCTGAGCGTTTCCCGAGGTCACGCCCCCACGAGCACCGCACGCAGCGCGGCTGTCCCCGCGAGCCACTCCTGGTCCGCACCGGCGTCCGCCCACAGGTCCAGCGGCTCCGCGTTCTTCGCGGTGAGGCGGTCCAGGGCCCGGACGGCCAGCGGGCGCAGATCGGCGGGGAGCTGCGGCAGGGGCTCCTTCGGGCCGTACGCGGTGGTGACGGGCTCTCCCCCGGGGCACTGGGCGGCGATCAGCGCGGCGGCGGCCACCGCCTCCTCCCCGCCGTCCGCATAGTCCTCCGGACCGGTGTCCGCGACGGCGGTCAGGACGTCCCGGAGCACGTCCGCCTTCTTCCCGGGCTCCGTGTCGTCGACCCGCCCGCCGAAGTCGGCCGCGGTGTCGTTGTCGAAGTGGCCGATGTCCCACGCGCCCATGGGGTCCCCCGCAATCCGCTGTGCCGGTCACCCGTCGTGCCGGTGTCCCCATCCTCACAGCCGCCACTGACAATCGGCCGGGCCGGGCTCACCGCACGCGGGAACCCCCTCGTCCGGAACCGGCGTCGCCCGAGCCGACCTCGTCGTCCTCGTCGTCCTCGTCCGGGATGTGCACGTCGAAGACGTTGATGTTGATCTCGACGACCTCCAGCCCCGTCATCGTCTCCACGGCGTCGACCACGTTCGCCCGGATCCGGTCGGCCAGCTCATGGATCGGAACCCCGTACTCCACCTCCACGTCGACGTCGATCGCCGTCTGTTTCTCGCCGACCTCGACCTTCACGGTCCGGCCCCTGCCCGAGGACCCGGACACCCTGCCCGTCACGGCGCCCAGCGCCTTCGACGCGCCCTTGCCCACCGAGTGAACGCCGTCGGTCTCGCGGATCGCGATCTCCGCGATGGTGGCCACGACGCCGTCGGCGATGGTGGTCCTGCCACGCACGCCGCTTTCCTTCCCGCCGCTCGTCGTCGGGTTTCCGCTCAGAGATTCGATGTCGACCATGTCCGCCTCACAGAGAGTGCTTGCCACGGGCGCTCCTCCCACCCGTGCGGCCCCCTCATTCACTCTCCGCCCGCCCGCGACCATCCGCCATTCGAGGTACCCGGACTCAGTCGCGGGGCAGCAGCGTTCCCAGCGGCCCGAGGTCCAGATTGAGGTCCTCGGGTCGCACCCCGTGCTGGTCGCAGAGCTCCTTCATCCGCTGGTCGAGCAGCATGAGCGTGGTCCCGATCTCCTCGACCTGCTCGTCGTTGAGGTCGCCCTGTTCGACCCGACGGATCGCCTGCCGTTCCATCAGCTGCCGGAGCAGCTCCACCACGGTGAGGACCAGGGCCACCAGGTCCCGCCCCATCTGCTCGGAGTCCAGATCGACCCGTGAGCCCGGGGCCCGACCCGCGCCCGTCACAACGGCCCCCCGTCGGCCCAGGGCGCCGGAACCCGCGCGCTGACCGACGACAGCAGGGCGTGCAGGGACACCCGCACCAGAGGTACGTCGGCGATGGCGATCACCAGGTCCCCGCTGACGACGACCCCGGTCGCCAGGACACGGTCCAGCAGGTCCACCAGCGGCACCCCGATGGGCCCGATCAGGGGCTCCGGGCTGTCCCAGGGGACCACCGCGCGCTCCGCCGCTGCCACGGCTACACCTCCCCTACGAAGGAGTACGGAACCCAGGGGCCGGTCAGCTCGATCCGCGCCCCGGTCCGCTGGCCCAAGCCCCTTACCAATGAGCCCAGTTCATCCGATCTGTGCTCGGCCACGAGGTACGTGGCGTTGAGCACGTGCACTCGGTCGTCGCCCCCCGGCACGGCTCCGTGCGTACGGAGGCGGCGCGACGCGGTAGCCAGCTCACGGAGTTCGGCGTCCACGGATTCCGCGACGGACAGGGCCTGTTCCCGGCGCCGCTCGCGTCGCTCCTGGACCCCGCGTCTGCGGTTCAGGTAGGCGAGCCCCGCACCGGCGGCGGGAGCCTCGCGCCCGCCGCCTCCGGCGGTGACGGGTTCCGCTTCCTCGGGGGCGGTCGCGGGCTCGTACACCTTCACGCCCCACTCGGCGTGGTGCGCGATGCGCTTCAGCACCTGGTGGAAGCGGTGTGCCTCGTCGTCGAGCGCGCGGCGGGCCCGGTCGTCGTCGTGGTAGAGCGTGGCGAGGGGCAGCGGTACGGCGGGCCCGTGTGCGGCCGCGGCGGACACGACCTCGTGGTGGGCCCGGGCGTACCGCTCGATCTCCTGCGGGTCGGAGAGTCGCGCCTGCCAGACCTCGTCCGTGAATTCGGCGGCCGGGACGGTCTGGACCACGGCGGTAAGCGGCCCGGAGGGCAGCAGCCGGACGGCCGTACCGCCGGGCATGCCGACCAGGCCGGCGACATCGGCCGTGTGCGTGGCACGGGTGCCCCGGCAGACGGCGAACACGTACGTGACACCGGTGCCCGGAGCCCGGTCCCGGTGGGCGCGATGCGTCATCTCTGCCCGGTCTCCTTGCTGTCGTCCATGCCGTCCATGTCGTCCCTGTCGTCCCTGTCGGCGCTTCGGTTCGGGCGTGGGCCGGGGCTCTCGTCCGCGTCCGTCCCCGGTTCGAGGGCCTGGAGGCGTTCCCGCAGCCGGCGGTTCTCGTCCTCCAGGGCGTTGCGCGAGGCTCGGGAACTGAGGGCCGGATCGTTCTCCCACCAGTCGATGCCCGCCTTCTTCGCGGTGTCGACGGAGGCCACGAAGAGACGGAGCCGGATGGTGAGGAGTTCGATGTCGAGGAGATCGATCTTGATGTCCCCGGCGATGACGATGCCCTTGTCCAGGACGCGTTCGAGAATGTCGGCGAGGTTGGTGGTCTGAGGGCCGTTGGCCGGCGGCCCTCCCTGCCGGAAGTCGAGGTCGGTCACCGCGAGGCCCCGGACCGGCGCCTGCGGCCCGCGCGCTTCTTGGCGGGCGGCTCCTCTTCCTCGTCCTCGTCCTCGTCCTCCTCGTCGTCTTCCTCAGGCTCCTCCTCGTCGTCTTCCTCGTCCTCGTCCTCGTCCTCGTCCTCGTCCTCGTCCTCGTCTTCCTCGGGCTCTTCCTCTTCCTCCTCCTCTTCCTCCTCCTCCGGCTCCTCGTCGTCTTCCTCTTCCTCGTCCCCCTCCTCAGGCTCCTCCTCGCCGTACTCCTCGTCCTCGTCCTCCCCGTCCTCGGCCTCTTCCTCCTCCTCGCGCTCGACGGCCTCCTCGTGGCTGACCACGACCTCGCCGTCGCGAATCTCGCCGCGCCACCCCTCGGGCTCTTCCTCGGTGAGGGACACGTACCGCTGGAAGTGCTTGAAGTCCAGCCGTACGCGGCGGCCCTGCGCGCGCCAGAGGTTGCCCGTCTTCTCGAAGAACCCGGACGGGTAGTACTCCATGACCAGCACGATGCGGGTCAGGTTCGAAGCCAGCTCATGGAAGCTGATGGCTCCGCGTGTGCTGCCCTTGGCGCCCTCGGAGGTCCAGACGATCCGGTCGTCCGGCACCTGTTCCTGCACCGTGGCCTTGAAGCTGCGGGAGGAGGGACCGACCTTGACCTTCCAGTCGCTTTCCTCGTCCTCGCCCTTGGAGACACTCTGGACGCCCTTCATGAAGCCGCTGAACTCTTCGTACTGCGTCCAGGCGTCGTAGGCGGTACGCAGGGGCACACCGACGTCGATCACTTCGATGATGTTCATGAACTTGCCGCCGCCGGCCTTGCGGTTGCCCTTGCCACCGCCCCCGCCCCCGCCGAGCACGCTCTTCGCCTTGTCCATCACCGCGTCCTTGGCGCCCTTGGCCTTCTCCGAGACGAACGCCTTCACCGGGGATTCGCCCTGGAGCACACGGGAACCGATGGCGGCCAGTGAGCCGCCGTTGTCGGCCGCGTCGGTCAACTGGCCAGTGAGATCCTTGAGTTTGCCGCCCGCCTTTTCGGCGAGCTGCTGGACCTGAGCGCCGGCGAATTTCGACAGTTCTTCTTTGATCCGGTCGATACCCGACTCCCCCGGAGCCTCGGATTCGTCCTTGTCCGTCGTTGCCATGGCTGACTACCTCCGGCGGTCGGCGCGCTTGGATGCTGACCGCTTCGACGTCGCTGTCTTCTTCGCGGCAGACTTCTGGGGGGCGGACTTCTTGGCAGCGGACTTCTTGGCCGGTGCGGTTTTCTTCGCCGCGGCCTTCTTCGCTGGAGCGGCCTTTTTGGCCGGGGCCTTCTTGGCCGGGGTCTTTTTCGCCGGGGCCTTCTTGGCGGGAGCCTTCTTCGCCGGGGCCTTCTTCGCGGGAGCCTTCGCCGGGGCCTTCTTCGCGGGAGCTGCCTTCTTCTCCGCAGGCTTCTTGGCCGGGGCGGACTTCTTCTCCGCCGACTTCCTGGCCGGGGCCGCCTTCCTGGAGACAGACTTCCGCGCCCGGGAGCGCTGCGGCGGGGCCGCCTCTTCCTCTTCCTCCTCCTCTTCAGGCTCTTCCTCTTCGGGCTCTTCCTCTTCGGGTTCCTCGTCCTCTTCGGGTTCCTCGTCCTCTTCGTACTCCTCGTCCTCGTCCTCGTACTCCTCGTCCTCTTCGGGCTCCTCCTGGCCCTCCTCGCCCTCCTCGTCCTCGCCTTCCGGCTCTTCCTCGGACCCCTCGTCCTCGTACTCGCCCTCGTCCTCTTCGTCCGCCTCGTCGTCCGGCGCCGCCGTGAGCCGGGCCGTCCGGTCGCCGATGGCGTCCGCCAGGGAGGCCATGGAGCGGTTGGCGGCGGCCGTCACCGCCTGGCGTCCCGCGTCGAGGACCTCGCCCCGCAACTGCTCCTGCAACTCAGCGACTTGCGGCACCTCACCGAGCCTGCGCATTCCTTCGGCCGCCAGCTGGCGGGGTTCGAGTCCGAACCGGCGCCCCGCCAGATAGGTCGCGACGCTCAGTGCCAGCCGGCCCTTCTTCGTCCGGCCCAGCACATATCCGCCCACTACGGCGGCTGCGAGCGCCGCCTTTGCCTGGTCATCCATGTCGGTCACCTTCTGTCGTCGGTGTCCGGCCGGCCTGTGTCGCGTACAGCCGGTCGAGCAGCCTCTCCTCTTGCGCCTCGAACTCATCCAGCCCGATGTGCCCCTCGTCGAGCTCCTGGTTGAGAGCCGCCAGCTGCGCGCGGATCACTCCGGGGTCGTAGAGTTCGCGCTCGGCGGCGTCCTGCAACCGCTCCGCGACCCACACCACGCCCCGGGCGGGCGCGAGGGGCAGCATCAGTAGTCCGGAGATCAGTCCCATCGTCAGCCTCCACCGACCGGTGCGGTCGGGATCGTGTGCCCGGCGCCGACGAAGCTGTAGCAGGGCAGCGGTCCCGCCAGGCGGAGCTCGACGTGGTCACGGTGGGCCGCCGCGAAACGATCGACGGTCGCGCGGAACCGGTCGCCGTCCGCGCGCGCCACGAGGAAGGACACGTTGAGCGCGCAGCCGGGAACCTCGGGGCCCCCGGCCGTCGCCCGGGCCATCGGGGCCAGATCGCGCAGTGCCCGCCGTCCGGCGTCGCCCGCCCGGCGCGCCAGGGCGGAGGCGACGGCCGCACCCAGGCGCACATTGGCCTCGTACCCGGGCCGCCTGCGGGTTTCCTCGCGCAGCCGCCGTACGGTCGCGTCCCCCGCCACCAGTGCGGCGAGGGAGTCATGGGCCGGCAGGGCCTTGACGTTCATCTCGATGTGCCCGGCGACCTGCTCCAGGGCCGCGAGGTGGCCCGCCTCCGCCGCGGCCAGCTGGGCGCGCAGCGCGTCCTCGTCCGGTGCGACCATGCCGAAGCGCATCGGGAGGACGGGCCCGCTCCCAGCCAGACGCGTCAGGAGTTCCTGGTGTGCCAGCAGATCGCGCCGCCGGGCCCGCAACTGCGCCGGGGCGGGGCTGACGACGGCGGCCACCGGACCCACGCCGACCGTCCGCAGCGGGGCGGGCGGGCTGCCGACGCCGCCGGACTTCCGGGGCAGCGGCGTTCCGGCCCGGACGACCGCGTACACGTACAGTCCCGGTCCGTCGTCCGTGCCCGTCCCCGGGCCTTCCGCGCGCACGTCAGGCCTCTGCCCTGCGGCGACGGCTCGTGACACCGCTGCCGCTGCTGCGGGCGGGGGCGCGGCGCTTCTTCGGGCGCGCCGGACGCTCCTCCGCCTCTTCCTCGTCGTACTCGTCCTCGTCGTCATCGGAGCCGCCGGCCCCGACCGCCTTCCGTACGGTGTCGCCGACCGACTCCGCGGCCTTGCGCACCTTCCGCTTGCCGATGGACCGGGCGGCGGAGCCGCTGAGCAGCTCGGGGACGGTGGTGCTGCCGGAGTCACGTTCGAGGTCGAGACGGTTGCACGCCTCGGCGAAGCGCAGGTAGGTGTCGACACTCGCCACGACTATGCGCGCGTCGATCTTGAGGATCTCGATGCCGACCAGGGAGACGCGTACGAATACGTCGATCACCATGCCCCGGTCGAGAATGAGCTCCAGTACGTCGTAGAGCGTGCCGGCGCGGGGCGGGCACGGGGCGGCACCGTCGACGTAGGTCGTGGTCGTCATGGGGGGGTCCTTCCAGCTGTCGGACGAAGTGGGGTCACTCGTCGGCGGCACCGCGCCGGTAGCGGCGGACCCGGGTGTACTCCACGAGTTCGCAGGCTCCGTCGAGCCGCACCTCGTACGAGGCGAGGAGACTGGTCGTGTCCGGGATGCGGGGCACTTCGAGGACGTCCACGACGACGCACCAGCCGTCGTCGTCGGATCGTCGGATCGCGGAGACGCCCTCAGCCGGGTGGCTGATCAGCGATTCCAGGCTCTGACAGGCGGCGCGGGCCGCGTGCTCGGGCCCCTTCCTGGCCGAGGGCTTCTTCCGGGTCCCCGGGGAGGAGCGTTCGGCGCGCGCTGAACGTTGGTCTGCCATGGTGACCAGTCTGGTCACCATGGGGCACTTCGCATCCTGGGTGAGCCGGTGGTGCGACACGCCGCCCGCCCGGGCCGGACAGCAGGCAGGGCCGGGCGGGGCAGGCGGCGCGCGGGGCAGACCGCGGGCGGGGCAGGCGGCAGGCGGCAGGCGAGGTCGGACGACAACCAGGCTCAGACGGCGAGCGAGGTCGGACGACAACCGGCGTCAGACGACAACCGGCGTCAGACGCCGAGCGGGGTCAGACGGCGAGCGGCCTCCGCGCGAGAACGAACCCCTGCGGCGCCCGCTCCGGGAACGGCCCGTCCGTCTCCCGCTCCCGCCACACCCGGGACACCACTTCCAGGCCCGCCTCCCGCAGCAGCTCGGCGATCCGCTCGGGCTGCCGCCGGTGGAAGTCGAGCGAGACCTCCATGCCCCACGCCTCCGTAAACCGCAGCAGCTCGTCCCCGACCTGAAAGCCCAGCTGTACGTGGGCCCCCGGGGCCAGTACGCGGTGGAACTCCCCGAAGGCGCGCGGCAGCTCCTCGTCCGGCACATGGATCGTCGAGTACCAGGCGAGCAGCCCGCCCAGCGAGGCATCCGGCAGCCCGAGGTCGAGCATGGAACCTTCCTCGAAGCGCAGGCCCGGGTGCTCCTCCCGCGCCACAGCGACCATCCGCGGGGAGAGGTCGATCCCGAACATGTCCAGTCCCAGGCCCAGTTCGTGGAGGTGCGCGGTCACCCGGCCCGTCCCGCAGCCGACATCGGCCACCGGGAGGCCGCCGCCGGCCGCCGCGAGTTCGGCGAACGCGCTCAACAGCGCACGCTCCAGGGGCTTGGCCGCCAACTCGCCTCGGGCGAACTCCACGTAGGCGGGTGCCATGGTGTCGTACGAGGACCGAGTGGCGTTCAGGAAGTCAGGTTCGGCGGTCATGGACCGGAACCCTACGACAGGCCTGATACCGCGACCGCACGCGGTCGCCGCCACCAACAAGCCGCTGTGACCGCTGTGACCAGCACGTTCACACCCGATTATCTCCATCGCGGTGTCGATCCCGCAGACGTGTCCGTCTGGTGTGCCCGGCCGGTTCAGCGCCGCCATGCCCCACCCGTCCGACGTGCTTGCTCACCTCGGGGTAACCACCCACTATGTAGTGCGTACTTGATCACCACGGGACGTGTGACCAGCATATTCCGCATGACACAGAACGCTGTTGAGAAGACTCCCGTCACGCTGCTGGGCCTCGGTGCGATGGGCACCGCGCTGGCCCGAGCCTGGCTTGCCGCCGGCCACCCGCTCACCGTCTGGAACCGCTCCCCGGCCCGCGCCAAGGCGCTTGCCGTCGAGGGGGCAGAGGTCGCGGACACCGCCACTGAGGCGGTCGCAGCGAACACCCTTGTCGTCGTCTGCCTGTTGGACGACGCCTCGGTCGCCGAGGCGCTGGCGGGCACCGACCTGGCCGGCAAGGACCTGGTCAACCTGACCACCAGCACCCCCGCCCAGGCCCGCGCCCGCGCCGAGTGGGCCCGCGAGCGTGGCGCCCGCTACCTGGACGGCGGGATCATGGCCGTCCCTCCCATGGTCGGAGTCCCGGAGGCCGGCGGCTACGTCTTCTACAGCGGCTCGCCGGAGCTGTTCGAGCGACACCAGCAGACCCTGGGCGTCCCGGTCGGCACTACCTACGTCGGCGAGGACGCAGGTTTCGCGGCCCTGCACGACGTGGCCCTGCTCAGCGCCATGTACGGGATGTTCGCCGGGGCCGCGCACGCCTTCGCCCTGATCCGCAAGGAGGACATCGACCCCGCGGCGCTCGCCCCGCTGCTCGCCGACTGGCTCGTCGCGATGGCCCCGTCAGTTCACCAGACCGCCGACCAGCTGCGGAGCGGTGACTACACCAAGGGCGTCGTCTCCAACCTCGCCATGCAGGTGGCCGGCACGCCGACCTTCCTGAACACCGCCGCGCAGCAGGGGGTCAGCCCCGAACTGCTCAGCCCCTACTTCGAGCTGATGCGGCGCCGCCTGGCCGAGGGAAGTGGCGAGGAGGACCTGACGGGCGTGATCGACCTGCTGGTGCACTGACCGGCCACTTGCCGCCCCAGAAGGACCATGCTGGTCACAGTTCGCCCTAACTTCGCGGCGGGGTCAGACGGGTCTGAGGAGGTCGCGGAGGTTGCTCATGTGTGCCTTGACGTCGGCGACCTCAGCGGCGCTGGTCGAGATCGCTTCGCCCAACGAGTGGGTTTCGCGGCAGGGGCGGCAGAGGCCGTCGGGGAGTGCTTCTGGCCGTCCGGGGCGCCCGCAGTCGGTGCATTCCATGAGGAGTCGGCGGGTTGGGGCGGGGGCGGCGGGTTGGGTGTTCTCGCTGGTCAGACGGGGTGGAATCTTGTCGGTGAGGCGGCGGCGGACGAAGCCGAGAGGGCTGTCGACGTGGGCGGGGAGCCCTGCCGTCAGAGCGCTGGTCAGGTAGCCGACGCTCACGCCCCGCGCGAGCCATTCCGCCGCCTGCCCTTCCAGCGCGGCGCAGTCGTCGGCGGAGAGGGCGAGCCGGTGATCGTCACGACCGAGACGGGCCAGGGCGAGGTAGGCGGGGCTGGTTCCGGCGGCGTGCGGCTTCGCGGGCCGGGAGTCCGGAGCGGACGGCGCGGGTTCGGCGTCCGACGACGCCTGGGCCGGTGTGCGTTGCTGCGGTACGGCGGTGGGTTCGGGAGCCTGTGCGGTACCGGGGCTCTCCGGCGCGGGCGGCGGAGGCTCCTCGCCCGGGGCCCACGCCGGGGGCGGTGCCATGCCGGGGACCGGCGCCTCCGGTACCGGGGCTGCGGCCAGGGCGGCCTGCTCGGTGGCGAGGTACGCGTTCCACCACTCGTTGTCGCGCGCCGTGCGGGACCAGAAGATGCGGAAGACCCAGCGGGTCTCGTCGCCCACGCCGACCGGGCACCGGACGCGCCGCAGGTGCCCGGCGACGGACAGGCCGGTCAGGGAAGTGGACACGGCCTGTTGGCCGTAGAGCGGGAGCTGTTTCGCGAGCTGCTTCACGCTCATCGCGGCACCCTCGGGGAGGTGGTCGATGAACCCGGCGACGTAACGCTCACGGGTCGGCAGGAGAGCGAAATCGTGCTGCGTACGGGCCTGTTGGTCCGGCGCGGAGCGTTTGCCGTAGCCGGGCTTGGCCATCGGGTACGCGGCGGAGAGTGCGGGGGCGGGCAGGGCGGAGCTAGGGTGCTGGGTAGCCAAGGGATCGTCTTTCTAAAGGGTGCGATCTTGCGGTGAGACCCCGGCCTGGTGCTTGCTACACCGGTCGGGGTCGTTCGGTTCTCGCACCGTAAACAGTCGTGACGCTGTGCCGCAAGCTGTCACGATTAGTCATATTTGCTGGTCGCGCTAGGGGTGGGGAGGTAGGGGAGGTTTTCCCCAACCCCTTCTTCTACCCACCGGTTAAAGAAGGCGCTCGAACCCCGGGTCCCGCATCCCGAACCCCGAATCCCGGCACCCGAGCTTCGGGCCCGGGCCTCATTCACGTACCCCCAGAAGAGTGAATCGGCTCTCCCGAAGCTCGGGTCCTGGGTCCCGGGGCCCGAGTCGCGGGCTTAGTGCGCTGACCGTATCTCGCACCGGCTCGCAGCTCAGGGGCCACGACGGCGGGGGCCGGGCCGTCGTGTTCCGGAGGGAGCGCCTCGTCCAACTCGGCTCACCAGCTGGTGGCGCCGTCCCGGAGGTACTTCGGGCGACCGTCCTCCAGAGCCTTTACCGCTGCATCCAGTCGCCGCCACATCCGCTCGCTGACCAGACGGCGCGCCTCCTCCAGCGGAATGAAGCGGGCCTCGGAGAGTTCGTGATCGTGAGGTCGTAGTGCCTTGTCATCGTCGAGAGTGCCGCCATTGAAAATGAAGGCGATCTGGTCGTCCCACGGACCGTGCGGGGCGACCCAGTCCACGACCAGGAGTCCGAGCAGGTCGATGTCGCGGTCCAGTTCCTCTCGCAGTTCGCGCCGGGCGGCTTCCTCGGGCGGCTCGTTCGCCTCGGCCATGCCTCCCGGAAGGTCCCAGCCCGGCTTGTAGGTCGGGTTCACCAGCAGCACGCGTCCGAGCGCATCTCGCAGGAGTACGTCTGCTGCGACACGTTTGCGGGCCTGCTTGGCGTTGCCCTCGGCGAGGTACGCGTTCCAGGCGTCAGGGTGGCCGGGTGTGGGACTCACTTCTGGATGCCTCCCTCAGGCGGGATGATGTCGGCCAGCAACAGCATTCTTGCGCGTCGTGCGTCGTCGAATTCCTCCAGGTACTGACGGACGGGTGTGTGTGCCCGGTCAGGCTCCAGGAGCCTGCGCAGGGCGTCGAGCTGGCGTACTACGCGCACGGAGCCCAACGTGGGGCTCGTGCTGAGGAGGTCGTTGCCGACATGGATCGCCGCATCGAGATTCCGGCGGTGTATGTGAATGCCGACCAGCGTAATGCGGCTCAGGGCCAGGGACCGTGCCCGACGCTCCTCGCGAAGCCGCACGGCACTCTCCGCGTGTAAGAGAGCCTGTTCGTGTTGCTTGAGGTCCCGCAGGATGAGCGCCGACTCACTGGCCAGGGCTGCTTCGTCGAACGGGCTCAGCCAGGGGTGCTCGTCGTCTGCCTGTGCGATGAGCGCGCTGCGGGCGCGCTCCAAGGCGCGGTGCGCCGCGTTGTGCTGGAAGGCTGCGGCGAGGGCGCGCGCATGCATGGTGTGCAGACGAGCGGCAAGGGCGGGCAAGCGCGGTCCTCGTCCCACGAGTTCGAGGCCAGTCTGAGCCCAGTGCACGGCCTGCGCTGTGTTGCCGATCTGGAGAGCGAGATGGCTGTTGCTCGCGGCGACATGGGCGGACAACGGAACATCACCCGAAGCGCGTGCCAGCGGAAGCGCGCTGGTGAAATGCCGTTTGGCCAAGTCGTCCTGGCCGGAGTCGTGAGCCATCCACCCGGCCATCTCTGTTAGGGCCGCCGCAGCGGCGAAGACGTGAGGGCCTCCGTTCGCGGCGACCAGTCGCGGCGCGACTTGAGCGCCGAGGTGCTGTAATACAGCCTGGTAGAGCCGCCCTCCTCCTGTTTGCCGGTCGGCCGCGCGAAACGCGTTCATCGCGTCCAAGTCCCCGTCAGCAGGCGGAACATGGATGTGTGGTGTCTGCGTCCCAGCAGCCGCTGGCTCCCACTCCCTGCGAGCAAGGCCCAGAAGGTGACCGGGAATATGGAGGGCATCTGCGATCTGCTCGAACAGAACGAGCTTCTCGACCCGGCTCTTGCCGTTCATGTAGTCGTAGAGCCGCCCCTGAGTAATCTCGGCCGCTGTGGCGAGCCGTCGAGTGCTGACCCCACGGTGGTTGAGCAGCCGGAACAGCGTGCCCATGTCCCGGTCTGCGCAGGCTGCGAGCAGGCGCGCGTCGTCGAGCATGCCTGCTACAACCGTGCGCGGATCCGTTGCCTGACGGTCCATCGCCCGCCCCCCTAGACGACGTTGGCTCGATGCTACGCGCAGCGATTACTCGGTGACTCCATCTTGGGGTCACCTCCTGGAGTCTCTTCCTGCCCCGCCGAGACCGTTGACTGAGCATCGGTCGCCACGCAGGTTACTGGTTCCTCCTGCTCAGCGGCTTGGAGAGATCCCGGCCCTGTTACCCCCGTCGGGGCCGGGCGCCCCACCTCCCGAGGAGACAGGTTCATGCCGACGATGACCGCCGCCCGATCGAGCGTGACAGGTGCGCATGGGTACAGCGAGATCCTGCCGTGCCGACCCGAGTCCGCCCGCCGAGCCCGCCTTCTGGTGTCAACGGCGTTGCGGACGTGGGGCTTCAGCGCCTGTACGGACGCGGGCACGCTGATCGTCTCCGAGCTGGTCGCCAATGTAGTCACCCACACGCGATGCCGCCTGGCTCGCGTCGCCATCACCCGTATCGGGGACGGCACAGTCCGAATCGCGGTAGCCGACACGTCCAGGTCGGTACCGGCAATGGCTTCTCCAGCCGGTGATGCCAGAAGTGGCCGTGGCCTGTTGCTGGTCGACGCCTTGAGCGACCGCTGGGGGTGCAGACTCCACCATTCGTGCAAGGTCGTCTGGGCGGAACTGAGTATCAAGGCTGACGAGGCCGAGAAGTGATGCGGCCGGCAAACGCCCACAGGATCGGGGTACGGCTCCTGTCGTTGGAGGAACTGGCTGACGATCCTCGACCCGAGGAGTGCGTCGAAGTCGCCTTCGGGCCGATGCGCCCGTCAAAGAACCCGGACCTGTTCGTGATTCCCGAGCCCCTGCGTATCACTCCCGCCGATTTGGCCCGCCTACGCGTGGAGACGGAGCTAGCCATGGGCGAGATTCGGGCGGAAGTCCTGCATGCGGAGCTCGCCTGGCGAATGGCTCTTGGCCGGTGGTACGTGAAGGGGAAGGCCGCAGTCGATTCCCGGGAGCCGGACGTTGCCCTCCTCGCGCGCATCTTGGACGGGCTGCGCAAGCAGGATGTCGCTTCCGTCTGACATCAGAGTTTCCGCGCGGTCGGCGTTGTCCGGCATGGGCGGAATGCCTCGGGCCCCGTTCCACAGGGAGCCGAGGAGACCTCCGCCCGGGCCCGGACGGAGAAGAGCTCGAAGAAGGAAGGAGCACGAGATGGCAGAGAGCGCTCTGACGCCTCCGGCCAAGAGCGGCCTTCTGGTAGCGGTCGAGGAACTGACCGCTGTCCACGATCGGTACGACAGCCTCCGGTCCGACAACCAGGGGAGTTCCGGCGACTCACCGTGGCCGGGCGGCGACGGGAATTTGAACGACATCGAGTAACACCGCAAGAAGGCGGGGGCTGGCACGGCCTGCTGTGCCAGCCCTCGCCGATCGTCTGCACCACGAAGCCCATAACATCAGGAGGCAGCGATGGAACACCGACTGGTCCAAGCCTTGGAGAAGGCTCTCGGGTGGAACGGAGCCGAGGAACTCGGTACCAGCTTCGTACGGGGCCACGTGGACGACCCGGCCCTCGTCTCCCGCATCATGACCCCGAACCGCCTCCTCGACATCGCCATGCGCAGGAGCTTGAACCGCCCCCAGCTCCGGTGCTTCCGCCAGGGCGAGGAGGTCCACCCGGCCATCTACTACACCGATAGCGTCAGCCCTCGAGGCCAGAGCATCTCCATGGTCAACATGCGCAGCCTGGGGTCTCTCCTCCAGGATGGCGCGACGCTCATCCTGGACCAGGCCAACGTCTTCGACCCGACGATGGAGGTGGCTTGCCGGGCCTTCCAGTGGTGGTCTCGCGAGCGGGTACAGGTGAACGCGTACCTCACGACGAACGACGCCGCCGGATTCCCGCTGCACTGGGACGACCATGATGTCCTGATCGTCCAGCTCGCCGGGGAGAAGGACTGGGAGGTGCGTGGTACCTCGCGTACAGCCCCGATGTACCGGGACGCGGACCCCAACACCACGCCGAGCGAGGACATCGTCTGGTCCGGCACGATGAGGGCTGGCGACGTCATGCACATCCCGCGTGGGCACTGGCACCAGGCCACCCGCACCGGCAGTGGCTCGGGTAAGAGCCTGCATGTGACGTTCGGCATCACTAAGCGCTCGGGAGCCAGCTGGCTCGCATGGTTGGCCGACTGGTCTCGCGAGCAGGAGATCTTCCGGCACGACCTCGACCGCTCCGGCACGGTCGGCCACGGTGCCCTCGCCGATTCTGCGGCCCGACTCGTGGGCGAGCGATCCCCCGGCGACTTCTTGGCAGCGTACGAGCAGGAGACGGCACCGGCACGGCACGTGCCGTTTCTCGAGATCTTCGGCCCGCTGGACTTCGTGGTGTGCACCACCCAGTTTCCGCCCCGAATCCAGGAGAACGGAGAGACAGTCGATGTCCTGTCCTCGGGAAAGAAGCTCACTCTCACCACCAAGGCGCTCCCATCGCTGCGTCTCCTGCTAAGTGGCAGGCCCATCCACATGGACCAAGCGGCATCTGAAACGGGTGCTGAAGCGGCAGAAGTAGCAGCGATCCTGGTGAAAGAGGAGATATGCGCACCGCTCACCCCCGAGTTGTCCTTGGGCTACACCGGTCTCGTCATGAACGCTCTCTCCTGACCAAGGCGGCAGACCTCGGCATCACTGCAATCGACACCAGCGCCAACTACCTCGGGTTCCAGTCGCACAAGGTCCTCGCCGAGGTAGCCGGAGACCTGCTGCCGAACTTCTCGGTATCCACGAAGATCGGCTACTTCTCCGCCAACGGGACTTCGGTGCACTCGCTCGACCCCGATCGTCTGCGCGCCGCTTTGGAGGGCGCCGTCCGCGACCTGCGCAGGGAGCCGGACCTGGTCTTTCTCCACAACCCAGAACACAGCCTCGCCGCGGCCTCCGAAAGATTGGCGCCGAACCTCCTGGGCAATGCCTGCTCCGTGCTTGTGGACGCCACCGCGCGTGGACTCTGCGGGTCCTGGGGGATCTCGTCATGGGACCCACGGTCACTGATCGAACTGGGGAATCCGCAGTTCCCCCGCCCCGATGTCATCATGCTCCGGGCGGGTCTCCTGGTCGGTGCCGAAGTCCTCCACGCGGGCCAGGATCTCGCCTTGCGTTTCGACCCTTCAGCCGTGTGGGGCATGAGCCCGTTCGCCGGCAGCACAGCCGACCCGGTGTGGGCGAGATTCGATCCGCGACTGTTTCTACGCGCACCAGAGCGGGTCAACAAGGCTCAGGCGGCCTTCCGCGTCGCCTTCCACCTACCCGAAGCAGCCAAGGTGGCAGTGAGTTCCAATAGCGCAGATCATCTGAGCGAGCTGGTCGGGTCTCTGGCTCACGAAGTGGACTCCGCAACTGTCGCCGAGTATCGCCGCCTCCTGATGAAAGACGCTCAGGAGGACTGAAGTTGCTCAATGATCCGAACGGCTTCCTTGCGCGCCGACTGTAGTCGTGGGTCGGTTTCGTGCGCGTACGGGCCGACGATCTTCGCGCAGACGAACAGAGACATCAGTCGGCCGGACCGGCTTTCCAGGTCCGGTCGCCGCTCGTTCCACACACGGTCCGCAAGCGCCGGCACCGCCAGCGCGTTTCCCCACAGGGTCGCCGCGTCCAGTCCTCTCGGTGCCGTCCCCCAGTCCTCCCAGTCGATGATGCAGAACTTGGGGCCCATGACATTGGCCCAGGTCAGGTCAGCGTGTGCGGGGGCCCATTCATCAACGGCGAGGTTGGCGATCTCAGGGAAGACCTGCCGGATGGTCGCGTCCACGAGGCTCTGCGTGATCGACTCGGTGTCCGGCGTCGCGATGCGTGGAGTGGGCTGTGCAGCAAGAGCGTCCAGCGACGCGTTCAGCCCGGCCCACCACGTGTCCGTCAGCCGAGGGGCCTCGATCACCAAGGCCGCTTGTCCGACGGGTGTCCCAGCGACGAACTCCGTCTCGTCGGCCCTCCACATGACTGGTTCCTGCGCGTCCCGCCAGGTCAGCCCTGTATGCCATCGGGGCATGGCCACTCCCCGTAGAACGGCTGCGGTCTCCGGCCCGTTGCCGCCCTGGGCTGCGATTCGCTGAAACGACCGCCGCTCCACCCGCACCCACGTGTTCCGGTCTGTGCGTCCCCCGACAGACCGCCGTTTTCGGATGACTGTGTCCCGGCCGACGCGGACCTTCAGAGACCGTTCCACGCGATCGAGCACGTCATCGACCGGCTCGACCCTAAGATCAACAGCACGCGCAGAAGGCACCGACGACGTCATGGTGGGACCGTAGCAAATCGCGTTACTTGGGCAGGAAGCTTCCTCAGGCAAGTAGGACTCGCTTGAACCGTGTGCCGTGGAAGCAGCACGCACGGTTTTGAGGTAGGGCCGCCGCAGAAGAGCGGCAGTCCTACCCGACACGGAGTACGTGTCCGCGTTGCTCTGCGAACGGCTCGGTGACGACCTGGTCCACAGCGTCGAGCTGGACCCGGTCGTGGCCCGGCAGGCGGCCGACGCCCTGGCGCGGGCCGGGTACCGGCCCCATCTGCGGGTCGGGGACGGTGAACAGCCCTGGCCCGATCTGGGGTTGGTGGATCGGCTGATCGCTACCTGCGCCCTGCGGTACGTCCCGTACGCGCTGCTCCGACAGGTCTGCCCCGGTGGAGTTGTCGTGGCCCCGCTGGCCCGGGAGTTCTGGTCCGGCGCGCTGGTCCAGCTCCGTGTCCAGGGCGACGGCACCGCAACCGGCCCGTTCTGCGGCAGGGCCACATACATGCCGATGCGAGCCCATCGTCTGCCCGACCTCCACGACGTGCGGGGCAAGGGGCGGGCCCGTGCGGCGGGCCTGGAGCCCGCCCGGCTCCTCGACCTCGGGGTTCGCCCTGTACGCGGGGGCGCGGTTGCCCGGCGTACGGCTCATCCACCAGAGCACTGCTGAAGGTGCCCGGGTCTGGGTGTCCCGGGAGAACGGATCGGGAGCGATGGCCGCCTCCGGGGAGAAGTCTGGCAGTACGGGCCCGGGTTCCTGTGGGAGGAGATCGAGCAGGTCTGGTGGGAGTACGAGTCGGTGGGGCGACCCGACGCCGGGCAGTTCGGGCTGACCGTGACCGGCCGGGGGCAGCAGGTGTGGCTGCGGGACCCGGACGAGGTCATCCGGCCCAGCAGGCCCTAACGGGCCTCCGGCACGGGTGGGTTGCCCGCCCATCGCCGCTCGCCGTCCTCCCACTCCCCCGTCGGCCGGAGGCCCGTCGCCGCGGCCACCGCCTCGGACGCGGCGTGGTCGGGGTGGACGTGGGCGACGAGCTCCCGGACGCCCCCGGCCGCGACCAGGTGCGCAGCCAGGCCCTTCGCGGCCTCGCTCGCGTAACCCCGGCCCTGCCACGGCGTCCCGACGACCCAGGCGATCTCCGCCCGGGGGCCCCGTACGGTCGCCTGCACGTATCCGGCGAGGCTTCCGTCCGTGCGGATTCGGAGCACCCAGTTCCACCAGAGCTCCCCCGGGTCCGGCGAACCGGCGCTCTGCCGCTCGTAGCGGGACCGCAGCGCGGCCGGGTCCGGCGGGCCGCCGCCGGTGAACACGTACAGCGCCGGGTCCGCGAGGACGACCGCCATCTCCTCGGCGTACGCCGGTTCGAGGGGGAGCGCGTCGAGGCGGGCGGTGGTGAAGGGCAGGGGCGTGATGGTCGTCGGCACGGTGCCCGACCCTACGCCGACCACCCGCCCCCGGCACTATGGTTTCCGCAGCTCACGGCCGGTGCAGCCTCTCCTGAGAATCGCGTACGGGGAAGAGTCGAGCGACGTCCGATCTTGAGCCGATCGGCACCCTCAAGGGCCTCAAGGGCGACGTTGAAGCTTCCTCGACGCCCAGGGCCGCGAGGACCAGCGCCACGACCCGTTCAGCGAGGTCCCCGTGTACAGCGCAGCGGTGCAGGGCGCCGTACGCGGCCACGAGCTACGTGGGAATCGGGGGGCCTTCCAGCTTTCCGGGGCCGCGGGCGAACATGCGCGGCCGCCGCTCGTCCAGCTCGTGGATGCGTCCGGGGTGCGGGAGATCGAGCCCTGCCCACCAGCGGCGCCCGTCCGGTGTCGTCTCCACACCGACGTCGCGGGGGCCCAGCGCGGCGAGGGCACGCATGTGCTCGGCGTCCCGGAGGACCTGGTCGTCGTCGTCCGTCGGCATGTCCTGTCGGTGGCTGAGCGCCAGAAGCATCACCTGGTTCCGGTCCTCGTCGTCGGCCAGGTGCAGCGAGACGCGCCGGCCGCCGTCCTGCGCCGCCGAACGGAGCAGCAGCTCGACGACCTGCTGTGGCTGGTCGTCCTTGGGCCGGTAACCCCACTGGTCAAGAGCCGTGGCGACCTCCCTGCCCACGCGGGCGGCGGCGCCCCCGCTCGGGGTGACCGCCCAGTTCCGCACGCTGCGACCGCTGATCGTGACCGGGGCGGGCGGTGGAGCGTCCTGCTGCTCTGGCCGGGGGGCCTCGACGGGCCTGTTGGGGGGCGGCGGAGTCTTCGGCGCGTAGTCGGGACGGTGTGGCGACACAGCAGCCTCCCGGCGGGAACGGAGACACCCATCGTAGGTCTGCGCTGCCGGGCCGCGGCCCTCTTCGGTGCAACGCGCCAGCTCCTCTCCAGCAGCGGCGCTGCGCCTGTCGCAGAACACCTCCGTGCGCCCGCTGGAGCGAGCGCACGAGCGGTGTCTCCGCGCTTACCCGCTCACCCGCTCACCGGCTCAGGCGCTGGAAGCGGCGGACCGCCAGCGGCAGGCACACCAGCGTGATCACGAGCGGCCACACCAGGGCCATCAGCAGGGCGTGCTCCTCCACCCAGGTGCCGCCGCCCGCCACCGGATTACCGAACAGCTCGCGGGCGGCCGTCGCCGTCGAGGAGATCGGGTTCCAGGCGGCGATCGTGCCCAGCCAGCCCGGCATCAGGGACGGGGCCACGAAGGTGCTGGAGATCATCGTGACGGGGAAGGCCACCGCGTACAGCCCGCCCGCCGCCTCCGGGGTGGGCACCAGCATGCCGAGCCAGACGCCCACCCAGATCAGGCTGAACCGCAGCAGCAGGAGCAGCCCGAACGCCCCGAGGCCCGCCATCACCCCGCCGTCCGCGCGCCAGCCCATCAGCAGCGCGGTGACGGCCAGGATGGTCAGCTCGGCCGCGGCCACCACCAGGTCGGCAGCCCCGCGTCCGGAGGCGAAGGCGGAGGGAGCCATCGGCATGGACCGGAAGCGGTCGACGACCCCCTTGGCGGCGTCGGTGACGACGGCCACGGCGGTGTTCATGAAGCCCATGGCCATGGTCATGGCGAACATGCCGGGCATCAGGAACTCCCGGTAGTCCCCGCCCCCGGGCACCTTCATCGCGCTGCCGAAGACATATCCGTACAGCAGGACGGAGAGGATCGGGAAGCCGAGCTGCCAGATGACGGCGGAGGGGTGGCGCTGGTAGTGGGTGAGGGTGCGGCGGGTGATGTTCCAGCAGTCGGAGACCGCCCAGAAGACAGAGGCGCGGTCGCGGACCGGGCCCGTCGCCGCAGCGGGGTTTCTTTCGAGTGTGGTCATGCCGCCGCCACCTCCGCGGTGTCGTGGTTCTCGGTGTCGCGACGCCCGGGGGCGGGGACTACCGGGAGTTCCTGATGCCCGGCGTCGCGGTCCTCGGGGTCGCGGTCCTCGGCTTCGGGTGCCGTGCCATGGCCTGTCAGGCGCAGGAACACGTCGTCCAGGCTCGGCCGGCGCAGTCCGATGTCCTCCACCGCGATCCCTTCGTCCTGGAGGCTCCGGGCCACCTCGGTGAGTGCGGCCACCCGGTCGGCGACCTGGGCGTGCACCCGGCGGGCGGTGGCGTCGGTGACGACGAGCCCGCCCCCGGCCACCCGGTCGACGGTCCTGGCCACCGCGTCGAGGCCCCCCGCGTCGGCGGCCACCACCTCGATCCGGTCGCCGCCGACCCTGTTCTTCAGCGCGTCCGGGGTGTCGTCGGCGATGGCCCGCCCCCGGTCGATGACGGTGATGTGGGAGGCGAGCCGGTCCGCCTCGTCCAGGTACTGCGTGGTCAGCAGCACGGTCGTACCGCCCGCCACCAGCGCCCGGACCGCGTCCCAGACCTCGCCCCGGCCGCGCGGGTCGAGCCCGGTCGTCGGCTCGTCCAGGAAGAGCACGTCGGGCTGGAGGATCATCGAGGAGGCCAGGTCGAGGCGTCGCCGCATGCCGCCGCTGTACTCCTTGGCGCTCTTGTCGGCGGCCTCGGTCAGGTCGAACCGGTCCAGCAGTTCCCCGGCGCGCTGCCGGGCCCGGCGGTTGCCGAGGTGGAAGAGCCGCCCGAACATCTCCAGGTTCTGCCGCCCGGTGAGGCCTTCGTCGACGGCCGCGTACTGGCCGGTGAGCCCGATCCGGCTCCGTACGCGGCGGGGTTGGCGCGCCACGTCCAGCCCGGCGACCTCCGCCCGGCCCGCGTCGTACCGCAGGAGCGTGGCGAGGACCCGCACGGCGGTGGTCTTGCCCGCCCCGTTCGGGCCGAGCAGGCCGTGGACGGTGCCGGGGCGCACGGCGAGGTCGAACCCGTCGAGCGCCCGTTTCTCCGTCCCGCCCTTCCCCCGCCCCCGGTACCGCTTCACGACACCTTCGGCGAGCACCGCGTACCCGGACGCGGACCCCGACCCGGATTTAGGCATGAGCATGGCACAACCCCCTGTTTCTCGAACCACCCGGAAGCTAACTGAGTACACCGTACCCCTGATTGGGTACAGCGTACTCCGATACGGGTACGGCGTACCCAACTCCGTTCCGGAGCACTACGCTGGCCCCATGGCGAAAGACGGATCGACAGCGGCGACGGACGGCACGGCCACCGGGAGCGGCGACATCGCACGCAGCCTGGAGCTCCTGTGGGGCACCGGGGACCGCCCCAGCCGCGGCCCCAAACCGGGGCTCTCGCTGGACAGGATCGTCACCGCCGCCATCGCCGTCGCGGACGCGGAAGGGCTGGCCGCCGTCTCCATGCGCCGGCTCTCCACCGAGCTCGGCACGGGCACCATGTCGCTCTACCGGTACGTCCCCGGCAAGGCCGAACTGCTGGACCTGATGCTCGACCGGGTGCTGGGCGAGCCCCTGCCCACCGACACGGAGCATCCTGTCGAAGCGCCCACCGCCGACTGGCGGGCGTCCATCGACGCGATGGCCCGTACCTATTTGGCCAACCTGCGCCGCCACCCCTGGCTGCTGAAGATCAACCAGGCCCGTACGGTGCTCGGCCCCAGCGCCCTGCGCGGCCTGGAACTCTCCCTCACCGCGCTGCGGTCCATGGGGCTGCGCGACCCCGAGCTGATCGGCGTGATCATCACGGTCAACAGCTTCGTGGAGGGCCTCGCCCGCACCCAGGCCGACGCGGCGGAGGCGCTGCGGCAGACCGGGCTGAGCGACGAGGAGTTCTGGGACAACCAGCGCCCCTACCTGGAGCGGGCCATGCTCAGCGGCGCGTACCCGATGATGGCGGGCATGTCGGAGGACACCTTCAGCGCCGAGTTCGACCACTTCGAGTTCGGGCTGCGACGGCTGATCGCCGGCTTCGAGGCCCTGGTCGCGGAACGGACTCGGGAGCGGACTCCGGACCGGACCACGGACCCCACTCCGGGCCGGACCACGGACCCCACTCCGGGCCGGACCACGGACCCGACTCCGGACCGGACCACGGACCCCACTCCGGACCCGACCACGGACCCCACTCCGGACCCGACCACGGACCCGACCACGGAGCGGACCACGGAGCGGACGGCAGCCCGGAAGTGACAGCGCCCCCGGCCCGTGCCCCAATGGATATATGGACGCCAGCCGGGAGCTCGCTCCTTTCGTCAAGCAGTACGCCGTCCTGCTGAGCACCCACCGGCAGGACGGGACGCCCGTCGGCACACCGGTCAACATCGCCGTCGAGGGCGATCACGCGTTCATCCGCACGTTCTCCTCCGCCTGGAAGGTCGAGCGGATGCGTAACCACCCGCAGGTGGCGATCGCCCCCTGCACGGTCCGCGGCAGACCCACCGGACCGCAGATCAGGGCGCACGCACGGCTGCTGCGCCCGGGCACGAAGGAGAACACGCACGCGGCGCGGATGCTGTCGCGGAAGTACCCGGTCGTGCAGGGCGTGCTCGTCCCGTTCACGCACCGGCTGAAGCGGGACCGGACCCTGCACTACGAGGTGTGGCCGGTGACGGACGACGACACCTGAGCCCGAGCGAGCGTGAGCGCGCCGATTACGACGACGGCGGTGGCGGCGGGGCGAAGGCGGCGGAATGCCCCCTGCCCCTCCCCGTGCCCGGCCCCTGCTCTCCGTCCGGCTACCCGCGCCGCCGCTTCAACGCGAACCAGACGGCCACGGCCCCGACGAGGATGACGGCCCCGAGGGCAGCGTTGCCGCTGCCGCCGTCACCCGCGTCGCCGGCGCTCCCTCGGTCGCCATCCTTCGAGGGGGCCCCGGAACCTTCGCCGGAACCGGAACCGGAACCGGACCCGGAACCCGAACCGTTCCCCGGCCCGCCCTCCGTCTCCACGCGGACGACCTCGCTGCGGGCGCCCTCCGAGCCGAACATCAGGGCCGATCCGTCCGCCGTGTACGTCACCGACTCGGCCTGCCGCTGGAACGGGGCGGCGACCGACCGGTCCTCACCGAGGCGGCCGTTCTCGAAGGCGTACTCGCGGGCGCTGAAGTACGAGCGCAGCACCAGCCGGGTCCCGTCGGGCGAGAAGGCCCCGTCCGTGACCCACGGCACCTCGCCGACCCGCCGG
This sequence comes from Streptomyces sp. NPDC091287, assembly GCF_044768525.1. Lineage (NCBI taxonomy): Bacteria > Bacillati > Actinomycetota > Actinomycetes > Kitasatosporales > Streptomycetaceae > Streptomyces > Streptomyces sp. NPDC091287. The sequence continues at coordinate 70,189 of NZ_JBIVUV010000005.1, read as the reverse complement.
AACACGTTCGGAGAGCCGGCGGTGAGCTTCGCGGGGCCTTCGTAGAGGCCGCCGCCGTCCTCGTTCTTGGAGGCGATGTAGACGCGGCCGGTCTTCGGGTGGACCATCAGCGCCTCGGCGTTGCGGGCCCCGTCGGCGTACGTCACGTCGTACTGGACGGCCGTGACGGTGGCGTCGCGCAGGGTCTTCGGCTCGGGGAAGCGGTAGATCCAGACGTGGTCCCAGGTGCCGTCGAGGTTGTCGCCGATGTCACCGACGTAGAGGTCGCCGTCAGGCCCGATCGAGATGCCCTCGACGTCCCTCGGCTCCCCCACGCCCCGCATCGTGATGGTCGCGAGGGTCTTCCCGGTGCGGGAGTCGACGGCGTAGACGTAGGGGCCGTCGTCGCTGTCGTTGTGCGTCCAGTAGACGCCGGGGTGCGCGCGGCTGGCGGCGAGGCCGCTGGACTCGGTGATACGGGGGTCCTCGATCGTGAAGTCACGGTCGGGCCGTCCGTCGTCGGCCACGGCCGGACCGGCCCCGGCGAACAGCGGAAGGGCGACGGCGAGAGCGGCGGCGAGGGTGGCGGCGGCGCGGCCCGCCGGGCCGGTCGGATACGAGCGCATGGCCCAAGTGTCCATCGTCACGTCGCAGGCCGGAGCCGTGATCGGCCATGATGACGCCATGCGTTTTCTCCCGGTCGGCGATTCCATGACCATCGGCGCCACCGGCGACTTCACCTGGCGCTACCGGATGTGGCAGCACTTCGAGACGTTCCCCGGCCTCCGGTACGAGATCGTCGGCCCGCGCACGACGCTGTACGACATCGAGGCGGACGCCCCCGTCTCCCACGCGTACGCCGACCCGTCCTTCCCGCCCGCCGCCCGCCGGCACCTGTCCGGCTGGGGCGAGGGCTGGCTGCACATGGCCCCGGTGATCGCGGACGCGGTGCGCGCGGCGGAGGCGGACGTCCTGCTGGTCTCGCTCGGCCTGATAGACCTCGGGTTCTACACGGACCCCGAGCAGACGGCGGCCAACGCCCGCGCGTTCATCACGGCGGCCCGCACGGCCAACCCGCACCTGCGCATGGTGCTGCTCCCGGTGATACCGAACATCCGGGCCGTGACGGACGCCCCCTTCGCCGACTCCTGCGCCCGCTTCAACGATCTCCTCGCCAAGGCCGTGGCCGACCTCGACGAACCGTCCTCACCGCTCCTGCTGGCCTCGCGCCCCACGGCGTACGACATCCGCACGGACACCTACGACGGCACCCACCCCGGTCCGACGGGCGAGCACAAACTCGCCGCCGCCTTCGCCGACGCGATGCACCAGGCATGGGAGCTGGGCGGCCCGTACGCGGGCCGGCCTGTTCCGGCGCTGCCCTTGTCTGCCTGATCAGCACCCGCCGATGCGCCGCTGACGTTCCGGTCGGCCGAGGGCCCCCGGCTCACCCCGCCGGCTCACCCGCCGACCGCGATCCCAGCATCGACAGTGCCAGCTGGGTCAGTTCCCCCGAGACCTCCCCGGGGCGGGCCCGGCGGCTGCGGCGGGTGTGGTGGGCCATCAGCTCATGGACCGTGCCGACCATCACCATCACGTCGACCCGGTGGTCCCGGTCCTCCGCCTCGCCGCGCTCCACCGCCCGTTCGGCCTCCCCGGTCAGGAACTCCGTCCACAGGGCCCGCCAGAGCTTGCAGTGCTCGTCCACCACGGCGCTCACACCCAACACCTCGACGAACGTCACCCGGGCCTCGCGCGGGTCGCTGGTGACGGCCTCCACATACGCGTCGAAGAGCAGTTGGACCCGCTCCGCGATCGAGCGATTCTCGATGCCATCGGCCAGGAGCGCGTTCTCCGCCGCCCGCAGCCCGGTCGTCGTGACCCGGTTGTGGAGGGCGATGAGCAGTCCCTCCCGGGAGCCGTACTCCTGACGCAGCACCTCGACCGGTACACCGGCCGCCGCGCACACATCGTGCTCGGCGGTGGCCCGGTATCCGTTGATGCCGTACAACTCCCTTGCTGCTTCCAGAAGTTGTTCGCGCGCCTGCGTGCGCGCGGCATCCCCGGGCCCGGTCCGCTGAACCGTCCAGCTCTCCGCCACCGGTCCTCCTTGAGCGCAAGGTGCGGGAGAGGGGCCTGCGCGCCTCTGCACGAACCGCCGCCCCATTGTGCTCGCCCCACCGCCGTCCGGACGGCCACGCCACACCCATATGGGGGAATACCCGCACGCGGAAACGCTTCTTCTTTACGCGCCCCGGATGCGCCCCGAACACGTACCCGAGTACCGCCCGCCGGGCTCGTGACGGGGTAGGACCAGGGCCGGCGGAGCCGGAAGCAGCTCCGCCGGCCACGGCGCCCGGCTCAGCCCTTGACCGTGAACTCCCCCCGCAGCAGCGCCTCGTCGCGGGACGACGGGCCCACCAGCAGTTCGAAGCGGCCCGGCTCCACGACGCGGAGGCCCTCCGCGTCCACGAGGGTGCAGTCGGCCGCCGGGAGTTCGAAGAGGATCTCCTGCGACTCCCCGGGGGCCAGCGCCACCTGACGGTAGGCCTTCAGCTCCTTCTCCGCCCAGGTCACCGAGGTCACCGTGTCACTCACGTACACCTGGACCGTCTCCAGCGCGGGCCGCGTCCCCGTGTTGGTCACCGTGACCCGGGCCCGTACGGTCTCCGACTCGTCGACCACCGACGTCAGCACCTCCAGGTCCGTGTAGTCGACCGTCGTGTAGCTCAGCCCCTCACCGAACGCGAACGCCGGGCGCTGGGTGAGGTCCGCGTAACGCGAGCCGTGCTGGCCGCGCACCTGGTTGTAGTACGTCGGCTGCTGGCCCGCGTGCCGGGCGAAGGACAGCGGCAGCCGGCCGGTCGGCTCGATCAGGCCGAGCAGCAGTTCCGCGACCGCCCGGCCGCCGAGCATCCCCGGGTTGGCCGCGTACACGATCGCCGCCGCGCCGAGCGCGGACGGCGGCAGCACCAGCGGCTTGGAGCTGACGACCACGACCACCAGCGGCTTGCCCGTCGCCGCCAGGGCATCGAGCAACGCCACCTGATCGCCGACGAGTTCGAGCGTGGCGGTGGACTTGCCCTCGCCGATCAGCTCGATCCGGTCGCCCACGACGGCCACCACATGGTCGGCGGCCTCGGCGGCGGCGACCGCCTCCGCGATCAGCCGGGCGTCGGGGGCCGCCGGGACGACCACCTCCGGGCGGGGCTGGCCGTCCGGGAAGAACGCGCCCTCCGGGTCGGGTCCCACGTCGAGGATCCGGGCCCCGGGCGCGTACGCGACCGTCCAGTCGGCGGGCACATGGTCGCGGAAGCCGTCGAGGACGGTACGGATCATGGCGCGCGGCTGGCCCTCCGGCAGCCAGTCGGCCTGGCCCGATGAGCCGGCCCAGTCGCCCAACTGGGTCTGCGCGTCGTCCGCGTTGGGGCCGACGACCGCCACCGTACGGGGGCCGCCGGAGGCGAGCGGCCGGCCCCGGCCCGCCTCGTCCGCCGCCAGGCCGCCCGCGAACGGCAGCGTTCCGTCATTGGTCAGCAGCACCAGCGAGCGGCGGGCCGCCTCCAGGTTCAGCACGGCGTGCGCCCCGCTGCCGATGACCTCGGCCTGCCGGGCGGCGTCGGGGTGGCGCGGGTCCTCGAAGAGGCCCAGCTCGAACTTGAGCGTCAGGATCCGGCGTACGGCGGCGTCGATCTCTGCCTCCGTCAACGCGCCCTGTGCCACCGCCTCCTGGGCTCCCGCGAAGAAGTTCGACGTGGTCATCACCATGTCGTTGCCCGCGCGGACCGCCGCCGCCGACGCCTGCGCGTAGTCGGCGTAGACCTTCTGCTCCCATACCATGCGGCCGACGTTGTCCCAGTCGGTGACCAGGGTCCCGGTGTAGCCCCACTCGCCGCGCAGTACCTCGTTGAGCAGCCAGTTGTTCACGGTGATCGGCACGCCGTCCATCGACTGGTAGCCGAGCATGAACGTGCGGCAGCCCTCCTTGGCGACCCGCTCGAACGGCGGCAGGAACCAGGAGCGCAGCTTGCGCCGCGAGATGTCCGCCTCGCTGGCGTCCCGGCCGCCCTGGGTCTCCGAGTACCCGGCGAAGTGTTTGGCGCAGGCCAGGATCGCGGTCGGGTCGTCGAGGCCGTCGCCCTGGTAGCCGCGCACCATCGCGGAGGCCAGCTCGCCGATCAGGTACGGGTCCTCGCCGAACGTCTCGCTCACCCGGCCCCACCGCAGGTCCCGGGTGATGCAGAGCACCGGCGAGAACGTCCAGTGCACCCCGGTCGCCGCGACCTCGACCGCTGTGGCCCGGGCGATCCGCTCCACCAGCTCCGGGTCCCAGGTGGCGGCCATCCCGAGCTGCGTCGGGTAGATCGTGGCCCCCTCCCAGAAGGAGTGCCCGTGGATGCAGTCCTCGGCGACGAGCAGCGGGATGCGCAGCCGGGTCTTCCCGGTGAGCACGGCGGCCTCGCTCACCCGCTCCGGCGAGGCGTGCAGGATCGAGCCCGCGTGGAGGTCCTCGACGAGGTGCCGCACCCCCTCCTTGGCGTTGAGCTGGAGCATCTGGCCGACCTTCTCGGGCAGCGTCATGCGCCCCAGGAGGTCGGCGACCCGCTCCGCGACGGGCAGCGCGGGGTCGAGGTACGGCGGCTTGAGGCCCACAGGAGTTCCTTTCACGAAAGCACTCCGCAGTACCGTACGCTCAATCCCGACCGCTTGGTAAGTATTGGGGGAACCGGGTTTCGGTCCTGTGAGAATCTGAACCGGAGCGGCGGTGCGAGAGAGGTGTCCGATTCCGATGACGGCGAGTACGGGTTCAGCGAGTTCCACAGGTTCGGCGGGTTCGGCGGGTTCCACCGGTCCAGCGGGCCTGGCGGGTTCCGCCGGTCCAGCGGGCCTCGCGGGTTCGGCGGGTTCCACCGGTCCGGCGGGCCTGGCGGGTGATCTCGCGTGACCTCCGGGACGCCGCGCGGCTACGCCAAGGGCCGGGCCAAGCGGACCGAGATCCTCGACCAGGCGATGGCCCTGTTCGGCGAGGCCGGCTACCGGGGCGCGTCGCTCCGGGTGATCGCCACCCGCTGCGGCATCTCCCACCCGGGACTCCTCCACCACTTCCCGACGAAGGAGGCCCTGCTCCTCGCCGTGCTCCAGCATCGCGACGACGTGGACGACGCGTGGCTGGCGCTGGGCGTGACCCGGGGCGTCGACCATCTGCGCCGGCTGACCGACCTCGCGGAGCTGAACGCGAAGCGGCGCGGGATCGTCGAGCTGTTCTCGGTGGTCGCGGCGGAGGCCACCTCCCCCGACCATCCGGCACACGCGTACTTCGAGGCCCGCTACCGCACCTCGCTCGCCAACACCGAACTGGCCTACCGCCAGGCCCGGGAGGCGGGCGAACTCCGGGAGGACGTCGACCCGTCGGCCGCCGCGCAGCAGCTCATCGCGCTGATGGACGGCCTCCAGATCCAGTGGCTGATCAGCGACTGCGCGACGGACATGGCGGGGGTGCTGCGGGCCCACGTCCAGACGCAGGTGACCGTACGGTTCTGACGGACGGACCCGTCGCACCCCACAGCCGGACCCGCCCGGACCTCCGCCCCGCTCACGGACGGGGAGCCGGCGAGCGTGCGGACCGGCCGGCCCGTTCACCTGGTCCCGCGCTCCGCCCGGTACAGGTCCAGCTCCCCCCAGTACAGGTCCAGGGGGCCGGGGTCGGAGGGGCCGGGCGTCAGGGGCTGATCCGCTCGATGCCCCGGCGTTCGGCGATCTTCGCCATGGTCAGGCAGTACAGCGGGGCGAAGACGAGTTCGAGGACCAGGGCCTGCCAGGGGGCGTCGGCGGCGGTACTGCTGTCGTCGAGCTCCCCGAAGCCCGCCGCCAGGCCGAAGGCCAGCACGTTGTTGGCGACGTGCAGGACGATCACCGCTTCGAGACCGCCGGTACGGATCACCAGCCAGCCCCACCACAGCGCCGAGTAGAGCAGCAGGAGGAAGCCGGAGAGTTCGCCGAACCCGTGGGCCAGGGCGAACAGGAGGGACGCCAGGACGATCGCGGGCCAGGGTGAACGCACGACCCGGCCGATCACCTGGACCAGCCAACCCCGGAAGACGTACTCCTCGGCAGCGGCCTGGAACGGGACGAGCGCCAGCACCACGGCCAGGCTCAGCAGAAAGTAGGGCCAGCCCGGGAAGCCCGCACCGGACTCCGCGAGCGGTTCCGAGTCCCAGGTCCAGGCAATCAGCAGCCCGATCTGGACAGCCATGAGCGGGAAGCCCACGGCGGCGCAGCGGCCCAGCCAGCCCCAGCGCAGCCGCCCGACGACGGAGGACACGGTCCCGGCCGGCCGCCGGCCGAGACCGCGGGCCACCCACAGGACGATGGGTATGCCGACCGCGATACCGACGAGCGAGACCGCCAGTTCGGCGACCGGGTCCTCGAAGAAGAGTTCGCTGTCCGCCGAGGCGGGCCCCGCGTCCAGCACGTCCGCGATGATCGCGCCGACCACACCGACCGCCACCGTGCCCAGCACGACCAGCAGGAGGGCCAGCAGCAGTTCGCCCAGCCAGCCGAACCTTCCGCCCTGCCCGTTGCGCCCCTGCTCGTCGTAGCGGGAGCCCGAGGGCGCACGCACCGGCCCGGTCGGCGGACGGCTCCACTCCGGGGGCCGGTCCCAGCCCTGCAAGGCAGGGTCGGTCGGGCGGGGCGGTTCGGCGGAGGACGGCGGCGGGGCCCAGGGAGACGGGGGCGGGGGCGGGGGCGTGTCGGAAGGGGGGTTCACACCAGCGATCTTCGGCGCGCACGGCGTACGAGGTCAACGCGGAAGCCCGGCGTGACGGACCCGCGTGCGGCCAGGCGTAACCGCCGGGCAGGCGCGATGGACCCTCCGAGGCCCGAACACCCTTACGGTGCGCCGGTATTGCTGTGGCAGACTGCGTCGACCGATTGGTCCACACCACGTGTATCAGGAGTCCGGCATGACGGCAGCGACGCCCCACCCCCCGATCGACACCAGCAAGCCCCACTCGGCCCGTGTCTACGATGCGCTCCTCGGGGGCAAGGACAACTACCCGGTGGACCAAGCGGTGGCCGAACTGCTGCCCGCCGAGGCGAAGGTCGGCGCACGCCAGCAGCGCGCCTTCATGAACCGCGCGACGGCCTGGCTGGCGGGCGAGGGCGTAACGCAGTTCCTGGACATCGGGACGGGCATCCCCACCGAGCCGAACCTGCACCAGACGGCCCAGGAGATCCGCTCCTCCGCCCGGGTCGTCTACTGCGACAACGACCCCATCGTCCTGCGCCACGCGGAAGCGCTGCTGGTCAGCCACCCGGAGGGGGTGACGGACTACGTCCACGCCGATGTCCGCGAGCCCGGGATCATCCTCGACGCGGCCCGCGAGACCCTGGACTTCGACCGCCCGATAGCCCTGTCGCTCCTCGGCCTGCTCCACTTCCTCCCGGACGCCGAGGACCCGATCGGCATCATCCGTACGTTCACTAGCACCATGGCCCCCGGCAGCTACGTCGTGCTGTCCCACGGCGCGTCCGACGTGAACGAGAAGATCGGACAGCAGAGCGAGGACGAGTACAAGAAGGGCGGCATCCAGCTGGCCCTGCGGAGCCGTGAGGAGTTCTCGCGGTTCTTCGAGGGCCTGGAGATAGCCGCCCCCGGCCTGGTGAAGGCCCCGGAGTGGTTCAACGGCACGCCCGCTCCCACGCAGGAGTTCAGCGGCATCTACGTGGCCGTGGCCCGGGTTCCGTAACCGGGAGACCCCGATGACGCACGTCTACGCCCCCGCCCGCCCGGGCCTCGGCGGCCTCGGCGGCGAGCTCCCGCCAGGATGGCCGCGGGGGTGGCGGATCGGCCTCGGCACGGGCCATCAGGTCGGCCCAGTAGACGCGCTGCTGCTCGCGGTGGCAGGGCCCGCACGTGGTGACCCACGACTCGTGCGGCCGGAACATGTGCTCATCGCCGGGCCCGTCGCAGGCGATCAGCGGCAGTGACAGGGGCGGAGGCGGGGGCGAGGACTCCGCCTCCGGGTGCGGGGGCAGCTTCTCCACCAGCCGGTGCGCCAGGAAGCCGAAAGCCGAGCGCACCCCTTCCTCCGGCAGTGCGCTGCTCAACGCCAGCCGCAGGTCTCCGGCGGTGACGCCCCGCCGCAGCCACTCGGCGGCGAGCGCGCCGAGCTTGCGGGCCTCGCGCACCCCGAGCGAGAGCTCACGCGTCTTGTGCCGCAACGAGAGCAACACACGCTCGGCGAGCAGAACTTCAGCCTGGTCCAGCTGCTGGCCCTGGCCCGGCTCCTGCGACTCGCTGCCCACCTCCACGGCCGCTTCGGTGGGTGGGCGGGAAGAGTCTTCGCCCTGTTCTTCGTCTGCGGGTAATTGACCACCGGCCGTCCGACCGGTCGGCTCACCGACCGTCGGAGAGTGCGTACTCGGAGCGGGCCGCGCGTCCGGGGCAGCGGAAGCGCCCACGTTCTCGTACCCGTCGGCGGGAACCCCGGCGCGGAGACGGGCGGCCTGTTCATCCGTCAGCGGCTCGTTGCTGAAGACCTGGACGGTTCGCCAGCGTCCTCCGGCGAGGCTCTCGCGCCGCTCGTGAACGTACCCGTGTGTCACGAGGTCGGCCTTGGCCTTCTGATAGGCGCGACCGGTCATACGGAGGGCACGGGCGTGCTCGCCCAGCGCCTTGTCGCGGTCTTCTTCGGGCAGCCCCTGGACGTAGATGACCAGGATCTTCGCGTCGCTGCCGATACGCGGATGACGCACGAGGCTGTTGGGGGCCTTCGTGTAGCTCCGAGGGGGCGGGATAACATGCGAAAGCATCGCGGGTGGACTCCTGATCCACTAGTGGTGAAGGCCCTCGGGTAGGTGCTCAAACACCCCCGGGGGCCGCCCTGTGCGCTGATCGATCCGCGCGCACGGAGCGTGATGGCACGATTACGTTACCGCAGAGAGCGACGCACTCCGCACCTCCCGGGCTCGCCTCGCGTAAGAGATGTACATCTACTACATCTGCTACATTCCTTGCATGAGTGAGCCCGTGACCGAATCCATGGCAGAGGTACGCAAGCACCTCGCGGACGTCATCGACCGCGCCCGCCGTGACGGGACGCCCACGATCATCACCCGCCGAGGCAAGAGCGAAGCGGTCATCGTGGACATCGACGAATACCGACGCCTGCGCGAGACCGCCGAGCGGCACGAGGACGAATGGCTCAACCGACTCGCGGACCAGGCTGCTGCCGAGGGAACCGACGGATCCGTATCCCTCGAAGAGATGGCCGCACTCCTCCGGTCGGCCAACTGACCCATGGGCCACGTCACACGATTCACGGCCCACGCACAGCGTGACCTCCTCAAGATCCCCCTACCGGAAGCCCGACGTGTCCTCGGCCGTCTGGCAGACCTCCAGAAGGCCTTGGATACGGGAGACCTCGCCGCATTCGACGTCAAGGCGCTCCAAGGCCACGAGGCGCGATGGCGTCTCCGAGTAGGTGACTACCGGGCCGTCTACACCGTGGAGGGCGGCCGGCTCATCGTCTGGGTACTCGCCGTCGCCCACCGCCGCGAGATCTACCGATCTCTCTGAGCCCGCCGGTCGGCCCCACGGTGTAGGCGGCCGGACACCGATCCGGAGCAAAGCCGTGCCGTGCCCTGCCGTGGTGATCAAATCGTTGCCGCCCCGCGCACAACCGCGCACCCCCCTCCCTGGTCTCCTGGTCAGCCGCGAGGAAAACCTCGGGCAGGCGCGCCCGCGCGCGCGGCCCCGGGCGGCTGAGGAGAGGACGGGTTCGACGTGAAGAGCGTGAAGAGATCGACGCGGAGAGCGGTGGTGGCCGGTGCGGCCGCGGCCGTGTTCACCGGAGTGGCGGCGGTGCCGGCCGGGGCGGCGGAGGGCGGGGTCGCCTTCTCCAGGGTCACGGTGAACGGCGGGAAGCCGATCGTGATCGGGGTCAAGAAGGAGGTCGAGCTGTACGTGACCTTCCGGATGACGACCAAGCTCAAGCACAAGTCCTACCCGACGGTGTTCCCCTACCGGGGCAAGCTCGGCTCCAGCGAGACGCTGTGGAATTCCATCCTCATCAACGACTGCGTGGTCGTGAACAAGGCGAAAGGAATCTGCGACTTCGAGGAGTGGCTGACCATCGACCCGCGGCACTACGACTTCGGTAACGAGGACGCCGGCGCCTGGAAGACCGCAGCGCAGCTGTACCTCCCCAAGGGTAAGGAGGACACCGACGACATGAAGATCCCGTTGCAGGTGAAGCGGGCCACCCGGGTCACGGTCAACGCCTCGCCGGAGCCGGTCGTGAAGGGAAAGACGCTCACCGTGACCGGAAAGGTCAGCCGGGCGAACTGGGACACCCACACGTACCAGGGGTACGGAGGCCGCTCGGTGAGCCTGCAGTTCAAGGCGGCGGGCTCCTCCTCGTACAAGACGGTCAAGAAGGCGACGTCGAGCAAGACGGGGGCGCTGAAAACCACGGTGAAGGCCACCGGGCCGGGGACGTGGCGGTGGACGTACTACGGCAACACGACTGCCGGCGCGAGTTCGTCGTCCGGGGACCGGGTCGCCGTCCGGTAGGCGCGGCCGGTGGAGCGTGTGGGGGGACCGGTCCCGAAGTACGGGCTGCGGAGGACGGGTTGCGGAAGCGTTCCTCCGGTGAACTCGCTGACCCGGGCGGGTGACCGCGACCTCCTGGGCTGCGCCGGGGCCGGGGGCGACCGGTAGAACGCGGTGGTGATCAACAACCTCAAGCGCGGTCTCAGCGCGCTCCCGCTCTCACTCGCCCTCTCCCTCGCCCTCGTCCCCCTTCTCCCACTTCCCGCCGCGCAGGCAGCACCCGCCGCTCCGGCTGCTCCGGTGGCGGAGGTGACGACCCTGGCCGACGCGGTCGGTCTGCTGAAGGTGACCGAGGAGAACCGCGTCGGCTACACCACTTCGTCCTTCCGGCACTGGAACGCGGGTGAGGACACGAAGGACGGGTGCGACACCCGGGCCGAGGTCCTCCTCGCCGAAGCGGTCGTCGCACCGGCCGTGGAGTCCGGCTGCAAGCTGACCGGCGGCAGGTGGACGTCCTACTTCGACGGCCAGGAGGTCACCGGCACCGGCTCCCTGGACGTCGCCCACCTGGTCGCGCCCGCCGAGGCCTGGGACTCCGGCGCCTCCGCCTGGACCGCGGAGCAGCGGGAGGCCTACGCGAACGACCAGGGGGCGGACGTCTCCCTGGTCGCGGTGACGGCGCGCATCAACCGGCAGAAGGCGGACAAGGACCCGGCGGACTGGATGCCGCCGTCCCCGGAGGTCCAGTGCCGGTACACGGGGGAATGGGTGGCGACCAAGCTCCGCTGGCAACTCACCGCGGACGATCGCGAGCTGGAAGCGCTGAAGGTGTACGCCGAGGGGCCGTGCGAGGACACCATCGTCCGCTACGCACCGGCGGTCTGACCGACCCGAGAACGACAAGCCGGCCTCGCTCACTCCCTCACGGCGCACCCCGCCCGCAGCCAGGCCATTTCATGCAGCAACCCACCGTCCACGAACGGATCCTGGACGGTGGGTCGAGACCGCCAGTCCAGCGGCCAGGTCCCCCCGTCCAGCGCCGGAACCCCGACGAACGCGTCCCCGCGCGCGTTCCGGCTCATCGCCTCCACCCCGGGCGGCCACCGGTGCTCGGCGGCGGTGCCGGGCGCGAGCAGGAAGTACATGCTGCGCTCGCCGATGCCGGACCGGACGATGGGCCCGGCGTGGAAATCGGTGAACTGCATGACCTCGTACGCGATTTCCTCGCCGAGCAGCCCGATGGCACGGACGGCGTCGAAGTGAATGCCGACGTGGCGGAGGGCATGGCCGGCGGCAGGGATCCAGGAGGGCACCGGATCCGGTGAATTCTTCAGTTCCATGCGCTCAGCTTTGTGCCGAACACGTACCGTGACCAGGGTTCTGAGGACTCCGTGCACCACTGTGCACTTGTAGGGGGCGCCGTGCACCTGGGAAATGAGACGAGCGGTAACGCCGTCATGTTCGGCCGACTGCTGCGACACTTCCGGGAGCGCGCCGGGCTGTCACAGGAAGCCCTGGGCACGAGAATCAGGTTCTCCAAGTCCCAAGTGGCTATGGTCGAGCGCGGAAACCGACCTCCGAGGGGAGGATTCGTCGAACGCGCTGACGACGCGGTGGGTGCGCAGGGTGCACTCATGGCTGCTGGAGAGAAAGTGACGGGGAGCTACTTGGCCGATTGGTTCGAGGATTTCGCCAATCGAGAGAGAAGGGCGGCAGCACGGCACGAGTACGAGACACATGTGGTGCCCGGACTGCTCCAGACGGAGGCATACGCTCGCACCGTCCTGCAAGGGGGCTACCCACCGGTGGGAGACGACGTGGTCGAAGGCCGAGTTGCGGACCGGCTGGCCCGCCAGTCACTCATCACCCGCAGGGAGACGGCCGCCCTCAGCTTCGTACTCGAACTGACTGCGCTGGCTCGCCCGATAGGCGGCCGGGCCGTGCACCGGGAGCAGCTCGCCCACATTCTCGACGTGTCGCAACTGCGTCATGTGACACTTCAGGTGATGTCTCCCCACCGCGAGACTCATGCCGCCCTCAGTGGACCGTTCGTCCTGCTGGAAACGAAGGAGCAGCGTCGCCTGGCCTACGTCGAAGCTCAAGGTCACTACCTCCTCACCGACGACGAGCTCACCGTGGCCGCGCTGTTCGGTAAATATGGCATTCTGCGGGCACAGGCCCTCAGTCCCGAAGAGTCCCGGGTAGAGATCGAGAAGTTGGCGAGATGAGCACCGAACTTCACTGGTTCAAGAGCACCTACAGCGGCCCTGAAAGCGGCAACTGCGTCGAGGTCGCCACCTGCCCCCACACCATCCACATCCGCGACTCCAAGGACCTCGCCGTCCCCGCGCTCGCCGTCTCCCCCACCTCCTGGACGTCCTTCGTGGAGTTCGCCGCCTCCTGAGCGACGCCGGGGTGGGGGCCGTCCGATGCTCCATCGTGATTCACGTGCGTACAACCCCGCGTGGATGCCGGGTGTCTGTAAGGCGCCGAGGGGATGAGCCTTCGGTGCCTTTCCGTACGGAGATCGGGGATCAGGTGGGAAAGCAGGTCTGGAGAGTCGCCGTGGCCGGGGGTGCGGCGGCGGTGTTCACGGCCGTGGCCGCAGTGCCGGCCGGCGCGGCCGAGGGTGGGGTCTCGTTCACCCGCGTCCAGGTGAACGGCGGCAAGCCGATCGTGATCGGGACATCGAAGGAGGTCGCGGTGCCCGCCTCCTTCCGGTTCACGACCAAGCACAAGTGGAAGTGGCCGACGGTGTTCCTCTACCGCAGTGGTTCGGGTGACCAGCTGCGGCACGCCATCGAGACGAGCGACTGCATCAGGGTGAGTCCGAGCGTCTGCGACATCAACGAGACCATGTACTTCGACCCGAGCGTGTGGGACATGCGCAACAGCGAGGCCGGGGCCTGGAAGGTCGCGGCCGAGGTGCACTTCAAGGGCGGCGGTGGTGACGTCGACGACGAGGGGCTGACGGTCCACGTCAAGCGCAACTCCCGCCTGACCGTCAACGCCTCGCCCGAACCGGTGTCCAAGAACAAGACCATCACCGTGACTGGGAAGGTCACGCGGGCCAACTGGGAGACCAGGAAGTACGCCTCCTACGGGGGCCGCTCCGTGAGCCTGCAGTTCAAGCCTTCCGGCGCCGCCTCCTACACCACGGTGAAGAAGGTACTGGCGAACACTTCGGGTGCCCTCAAGACGACCGTGAAGGCCTCCAAGACGGGCACGTGGCGCTGGGTGTACCACGGCAACACCACCACCGGGCCGTCGACTTCGTCCGGGGACAACGTCGTGGTGAAGTGATGTCCGCGGTGCCGACAGCCCGGCGGGACCCGGGGCGGCGGTAACGGCTGCGACCGTCAAGGCGTCGGGTCCACCGCGACAGTGGCGGACCCGACGCCCTACGTCCTGGCCGACCGGCGAGCGGCGCCTAGGAGGCGTCCAGCTTGCGTCGTTCCCGCTTGTTGGGGTGGCGGATGACCACTCCGCCCACGCCACCGGACCCGGTGATCCGGATCAGCGGAGTTCCCGGGAGGCGGTCGGAAGTGCTCTTGTCCGTCAGGCCGCCGAAGCCGGGGTCGATGCCGCTGGTATCCGCTACCCAGCCGTCGGGGATGACGACCGTGACGCCGGACGTCTCCCCGTACGCCTCCACGACGACCTCCGTGAGACGGCAGTCGGCCCGGGTGAAGTCAAGGCTCACACCCCCCAGACCTCCGTGAGCGATCACGTGTCCCGGAACCTCCCAGCGCCCAGGGCCTCGGGACGCACCATGAAGGCCGCCCTTCAGCACCAGTGGCGCCCGACTCTCCGCCGCGGAGGCCGAGACCGTGGCCGAGGAGGAGCGCGGAGTTGGCAAGTCAGCGGTGAGCGTGGCCAGTTCGCCGTGTGTCTTGGCCGTCAGTGCCAGCTCCAGGCGTGAGTCCAGCTCGTCGAAATCGATGCGCCCCTCGGCCGCCGCATCACGCAGCTGCTCCACCACGGCTTCCCGGTCGTCGTGAGAGGCGCGAATTCCTCCTGAGGGAACGGGGCGCGGAGAGGGCTCCGGAAAGTGGGCTGTCATGGCCGCAAGGATAGGCAGCCGGTGCGGCGACTGCGCATCGACAGCCCTCACCGTCCACGCGTCCGTCCGCCGGGCCCCGAGACGGCGAACGTCCTCAGGGAGATCGCCATTTCCTGAGCAACGCTGTGGATGCCTGACTGACGGTCCTCTGCATCCGTCGGACCATCCGCCCACTCGCGGTCAGGACGAGGGGGCGGGATCCGGTACCGGGGTCTCGGCGGACCAGAAGTCGGAGCGGACGTTGGGGGTGGGGGGCCTGCCTTCGTACGTACGGCCGGTGGCCACCTTCGTGGGCGGGGCCACCTTCGACTCGTCCACGCAGGGGCTGGTGACCTGGAAAAACGCCTGCCCCTTGTAGCCGAACTTGACTCTGATACCAAAGCCGTCCGGGGACGTGGCGTAGATCGCAGGCATCTCCTTGCTCGGATTCACCGTCTTGATCCGGTAGTCGCTCGCCTTCCAGAAACGCTCGACCACACCAAGGAAGCTGCCCCGACGCTGTGCGGAAACGACCGTCATCACGGTCCAGTAGCGCGTCACATCGCAGCTTCCGGTTGTTGTCGTGTAGTAAACCCACTCGATTTCCGGCTTGATCTCACCGACCGTCGCGTAGAACATCCCGTCGCCACGCTCCGCCGCCCCCTGCATATCCATGCCCGCCACTGCCCTATTCTCGTTGCCACCACCCCCCAGCCCGCACCCAGCGAGCAGCACACCGGCCACAGCCACCGCACAAGCCAGGCGAACGGTCCGCATCATGCGCCTCATCGATGCCTCTCCCTCACAATGTCCTCAGGACGTCCACCGACGATGTAGGCGATGTTATCCGTCGACACACCATCCAGTTCCGGATCGAAGTACTGGGAATGGGCGTCGAACAGTCCGACATCGCGGACCATCCTCGGCCCGTCGTCGACCTGGAAGCGTTGTGCTCCGAATGATTCGCTCGCAGGGTCCTTGCCGAAGTGCAGGTCGTCGTTGCCGACATCGAAGAGGTCATTAGCCCTTCTGACCGCCTCCGGACCACCCAGCACCCAGGCGGGCCCCGCGGCAAGCGCCGACTCCCCCTTCGTGGGCAGGTGGGTGACCGGGTCATTATCAGCTGCGCCCACGAACACATGGTCCTTGCCCACACCGAGTTCCGTCGCCCTCTGCGCGTCCACGCCGGGGCTGCCGAGCAGGATCACATCGTCGACGCCCGGAATCCCGCCGGACTCCTTGGCGGCCGTGCCCACGGTGAGCGAGCCGTAGGAATGCCCGATCGCCGTCACATGTGGGTCCTCGTTCGCGTTCGTCGCTGAGAGGCCTGCCATGAACTCGTTGTACGCCGGCGCGCCCCGCTGCGCATCGCCCTTCGTCATGACGTCCGCATTCTGCGGGGCGTCGTAACCCAGCCAGACGATCGAGGCACTGGACGGGTCAACATCCTGGGCACCGATGGCCGTGTCCTGGGCCCGCTTCATCGTTCCCTTGACGAAGTCGCCGTCGAGCTTGGTGCCGAGACCGGGGACGTACGCCGCGACATGCCTGGAAGCATCGGGGTTGCCGTACGAGACGATCGCCCGCCCGTTGCCCTCATCCCCGACGCCCAAGAGGAACATGGGCGGGTGGCTCGACTTGTCGAGTTTGTCCTGAATCATGCGGAGGGCGTCGAGCTTGGTCTTGGCCTCGTCGCCGCCCTGTCGCGCCACCTCGTCGATGAGGACCGGCAGGTAGTTCCGGTTCGCCTCGTCGCGGGAGACCGCCGGGATACCGTCCAGGCCGCCGATCAGGTCCGGGGCGATCTTCAGGTACTCCTGCCGCTGTTCCTCGGTCAGGCCGTCCCACCACTTCTTGCGCTCGGCCGGGCTCTTGTCCTCCGGAACACCTTCGGCGAGGTGCATGCCGGCCGTGGAGCGGACATCGGCGGTGTCCCGGAAGACATCCTTCAGCGTGGCCGCGGTGACATCGAGACCCTTCTCCGCCCTCAGACCGTTGAGGGTCTTCGCGTACCGCGCATCGATCTCCCGTGCGGCCCGTACGGCTCGGGCGATACGGTCGGCCACGTCCTGCGCCTTCGCCGCGTTCGGGTTGACCGGCGTGAAGCCTGGGTGGCCGGGATACAGCGACTGCTGCCCGGGCGAGCCGAGGTTTGGCGGTTCCAGCGGGAGGCGCGAGCTGCCCTGGGAACTGCCGCCCGGCGCCTCCCGCTTCGCCCCGGTCAGGTCGTCGACCTTGGCAGCCGGGTAGCTGACGGAACCGTCGTCGTGGA
Organism: Streptomyces sp. NPDC091287; assembly: GCF_044768525.1. NCBI lineage: Bacteria > Bacillati > Actinomycetota > Actinomycetes > Kitasatosporales > Streptomycetaceae > Streptomyces > Streptomyces sp. NPDC091287. The sequence goes on along the minus strand of NZ_JBIVUV010000005.1, from coordinate 53,338 downwards.
CGGTGAAGTTCAGGGAGGCGGCGTCCTCCAGTGCATGCTTCAACTGGCGTTGTGGATCGGCGAGATCTCCGGCAAGCCCGTTGAGCGCTGTACGGACCAACCCGCATTCGGTCTGCACGTACTGGAAGTTGCGGCTGAGTCGCCGGAGTCTACCGAGAGCGGCTTCGGCCGCATCGCTCTCCTGGGTCTCACGGAGTTTCGCGGACATCGCGCGGTCGACCTGCGCCCGGTCGGAAGCCGAACGGCCGGAGACCTCGTGCCACTTGTCGCCCGCCTGGGTGAGCTCGGAGGTCTTGAGGTCGCGTAGCAGCTGCCAAGTGAGAGATCCGGTCATCGCTTCTCATCCGCCTTGTCGGCGACGTGGACGCCCTTGAAGGACGCCTTGGTCCCGGTCTCCGACTCCCCCATCTCCTTGGCGACCGTCAGCAGGTTTCCCTTGAGCTGCTCGCACTCGTCCCGCACCGCCTGAAGGCGCTCTTCCCAGGAGGTCAGCACGCTCTTGAGGGCCGCGGCGGAACTGAGGCCGGCGGCTCCCGCCGCGACGCCCTCGTGGCCGCGCCCGAGCACCGACCGGCTCGTCTCGGCCCTGGTCCGCAATTCGCCGGCGGTGCCGGAGGCACTGGTCCAAGGCCCCTTGCTGTACTTCAGCCTCCCTGTTCCGCCCGCGCCTGCCCCGGGTTCGCCGGACGCCGAGGCAAGCCTCATCGCGGGCTCATCGCCGGTCGGTCCGAACAGCTCCTGCCAGCGCTCCGAATTGGTCACGGCAATCCCCCGTCTGCCTGCGTTCCGAAATTTGCGCCTCGCGAGGCTAACGCAGGTCACGCACACGTACGCGATCGGGAACGGATTCCAGCCACGGAAACGGCTGGACAACGGTGCCCTTCGAGCTTGCATGCTTGCGTGTGCACCGACCGCAAGCGTTGTACCGACCGCAAGCGTTGTGCTCGCGCCTCCCCGCGCTCAGCGTCTCCCCGGCTCCTGGGCAACCTTCGTGGAGTCGCCGTTCCGTAGCGGCCGAGAGCCGTGATCACCCACCGGCGCCGGTCAAGAATGTGCGGAATGAGCGATCAACAGAACGTCGTGGAAGCCTGGCGCGACCTCACCTGCTGGCTGAAGGCGCATGCTCCGGTCTCCTACGGCTCGCTGCTGCCTCCGGCTGCCGAGCCGGACATCGAGGCTGCCGACCATCGGCTGAAGCACCACCTCGGGTTCGGGCTGCCCGCCGAACTGCGAAGCCCTCCCGCACTGGGCGCCGATCCACTGACGTGCCTGGGTCCCGAAGCCGGCCCGAGTCGCCCCGAGGGGCCGGGCCGGAGGAAGCGGGTCAGCTCTCCTGGTCCGGGGCGGTGGACCGTACCAGGGAGACGGGCTCCGTCTGCTGGTTGGAGGCGGAGACGCGGGTGGTGTGGCGGGTGAGGCGCAGCCCCATGGCCGTGAGGACGTCCGTGTCGTAGAGCGCGCACAGGAGCGCCGCCGCGGCGGGCAGCGACAGCGGGGTGGCCGGATTGTGCCCCAGCAGGGCGGCCGTGTCCGGGTCGTTGAGGGCGGCCTGCCCGGCGTGGGCGAGTACCTGACGGGGGTCGTCGACGATGAGCTCGTCGATCTGGATCCGCTGGGCGCGGACGCGCAGGTCGAGCGGGCGGGCCGGGGTGGGCCTCGGAATCCCGACGACGGACCGGAGCTTCGGGTGGGCCGGGCGGTTCAGGTGGGTCAGGTCGGTCAGGTTGTTCATGCGGTGGGCTCCAGAGAACGGACCGCCGGAACGACGGTGCGCGGAACGGCAGTGCACGGAACGGCTGGGGCTGGGGCTGGGGCTGGGGGGGAGCCGGTGTGGGGCCGGGGAGAGGGCTGGGGAGAGGGCTGGGGAGGGAGCTGAGGCTGGAGCTGTTGGGGCCGAGGGTGGGGGCTGGCTGAGCACGGTGCTGGCGATGGGGGCAAGATCGGTCCGGTCTCACCGAGTTGGCGTGTGGTCGAGTCGGACATGCTTACCTTGAGAGCGCCGTGCGACCGTCGCAAGGTGCGCTGTGTGCACTGTGCGCAGACTGCGCGGAATGTCGGATAGATCGAGCCGAAACGGGACCGGAGCGGGACCGGAGCGGTACCGAAGCGGGACCGGAACGGGGAGGGGGGCGCCGTGGCGCGCGAGAGGTCGGGGCGGACGGCGCGGCATCTGGTCCTCGTGGCCCGCCTGCGGCGCCTGCGGGAAGGCGCCGGTCTTTCCGTCCCCCAGGCCGCCACGCAGCTGGGGTGGCATCCCACGACGCTGCGGCGGCTGGAACAGGCGCAGACCTCCCTCGATGTGGGGCAGGTGTCCGCCCTGCTCGCCGCCTACGGGGCGGGTGCCGCGGAGGCCGACGACATCATGGGGCGGCTCAACGCGGCCAATCTGCCCGGCTGGTGGCATCCGTGGCGCGATGCGATGGCACCCTGGCTGATGGACCTGATGAGCGTGGAGTCGGCGGCCGGCGTCGTACGTACCTGGGACCCGGCGCTGGTGCCGCTGCTGCTGCGGACCCCGGCCTACGCGATGGCCGTGGACGAGATCAGGTGCCCCGACCGGGACGCGGCCGGGCGGCAGCGCCGGGCGGACTTCCTGGTCGAGCGTCAGAAGCGGCTCCAGGAACAGCAGACCCGGCTCTGGGCCGTGCTCCCCGTCACCGCGCTGCGCGTCCGGGTGGGCGGCGACGACGTGATGCGTGAACAGCTCAGAAGGATCCAGCAGTTGGCGGAGCAGGGCGATGTGACGGTGCAACTGCACCCCGAGTACGCGCCGCCGCACCCGCTGACCGGTGTTCCCGCGCTGACCCTCTACCGGGTGGAGATCCGGGAGATCGCGGACCATGTGGTGCGGGAGGGCGGGCTCCCCGGCACGGCGGAGGTGTGGGACAGCCCCCACCCCGTGCAGACGTATCAGGGAATGCTGGACGTGTCGTGCGTGATGGCGATGCGGCCGGCCCGAACAGGAGAGGTGTTACAGGATGAGTACGACCGGAAATGGGCCTGAACTGCCCGCGCAGATCGATACGAGCGTCGCGCACTCCGCACGTGTCTGGAACTACTGGCTCGGCGGCAAGGACAACTTCCCGGCGGACCGGTCGGCGGGCGACGCCTACCGTGAGAAGTACCCGCTGATCGAGACGTTCGCGAAGGAGTCGCGGGACTTCCTCCGCCGTACGGTCACCTACCTCGCGCGGGACGCCGGAATCCGCCAGTTCCTCGACGTGGGCGCCGGGTTGCCCACGGCGAACAACACGCACGAGGTGGCCCAGCGGATAGCCCCGGACTCCCGGATCGTCTACGTCGACCACGACCCCCTGGTACTCCTGCACGTCCACGCGCTGCTGACCAGCACCCCCGAGGGCGCCACCGCCTACGTCGAGGCGGACATGCGCGACACCGAGACCGTGCTCACCGGGGCGGCCAAGACCCTGGACCTGACGCAGCCCGTCGCCCTCGTGATCAGTGACGTCCTCGGGCACATCGTGGACTGGGACGACGCCCTGTCCCTGGTGCGGCGGCTGGTGGACCGCCTGCCTTCCGGCAGCTACCTCTCGCTCAGCCACTCCACCGCGTCCGACGACGCCCACCGCGCCGTCCAGGACGAGTACAACGCGAGCGGCGCGATCCCGTACATCTTCCGGGAGCCGGAGACCACGATCGCGTTCTTCGAGGGGCTGGAGATGGTGGAACCGGGCATGGTGTCCTGGCCGAACTGGCGGCCCGACGCGAACACCGGCACCACCACGGCCCGGGCCGGGTGGGGCGCGGTCGCCCGCATTCCCTGACCCACATCCGCAACTGCCGCGCCGCGCACGGAACATCCCCGCGCGCGGCGCGCACGGCCCGCAGAGGCTCGCACATGAGCAGCACAGGCACGACCGACCACGGGACCACCGGCCCGCGGGGTGCCCGGCACGAGCGGGAGGCGGCGGCCCGGCTGCTGCGGGCGGCGACCCGGTCGGGTGCGCACCTGATCGCCGAGGCCGCGTCCCTGGTCCAGGGGTGGGCGGTACTGGCCGACCCCATCGCCGGGGCCGTCTACAGCACCCCCGCCGCCGCGGCGGCCGACGGCGTACACGCGGCCGCCGCGCCACTGGAACACCCGCACTGCACGCAGCGCCCGGCGGCCGGAGCCGTCCTCGTCCTGGCCCCGGCGCCCACCGTGCCCCCGGGGCACGCCAGCCACGTCGCCACGACCACCGCGGCCCTCCTGGAGGTGCGCGGCCAGCGGGCGGCGGAGCTGCGGGGCGAACAGATGCGGCTGCACACCACCCTCATCCGGCTGCTGCTGGCTGGTCACACCGCCGCCGTCACCGAGACCCTCGGCGGGAACAGGCTCACGCATGTCACGGTCTACCGGCTCTCCGGCCCCGACCTGCCCACCGCCCACGAGGTGCTCTGGCGGGCCGTGCGCCCCTCCATCGCCCCGCACGCCGGCGCCTGCACCCTGATCGGCCGGCCGGACGGCGAGCTGGTCGTCGCCGAGCTCCACCACGGCGGCGACGACGGGCGGATCCTGCGCCTGGTCTCCCGGCTGAGCGAGCGGCACCACCTGCTCGCGGGCATGGCCGGGCCCCTGCCCCTGGCCGAGATGCCCACCGCCCACAGCGACGCCGCCGCCGCCCGGCACAGCGCCACCCCCGACTGCCGCATCGTCCCCGCCGACGCCGTGGGCACCTCCCGGCTCACCCCCCTCCTGCCCGCCGCCCCGTACGCCCGGTGGGCGGCATCCGTCCTGCGCCCGCTGTCCCCGGCCCACCAGCACCTGCTCCTGGTCTGGCTCCGCACCGGCAGCAAGCCCCGCGCCGCCGCCGCGCTCGGCCTGTCCCCCGGCACGGTCCGGGCTCGGATACGCGACCTGTCCCGGCTGCTCGGCGCGGACCTGGAGGACGCCACCGTTCAGGCGCATCTGCTGCTCGCCCTCCGCGCCCCCGCCCCCGACCCGGACCTCGACGACGCCGGGGCCGACGCCGACCTCAGCCTCAGCAGCCGCCGCGGCAGCGGCTGTCCGGCCGGTCCCGCCCGGCTGGAGGCGCTGCCGGACGATCTCCTGGACACCGAGGCGGCCCGGGGCTGGGCCGTCGGCCTGGTCGGCGGTCTGGAGCCGCATCTGCGGATCGCCCTGGCCTGCTGGCTGCGCCACCACGCCCGAACCGCCCCCGCCGCGGCCGAACTGCACGTCCACCGCACCACCCTGGCCGGCTGGCTCAGCCAGTGCGCCGAACACCTCGCGCGCAATCTCGCCGACGCCACCGTGCGCGCCGAGGTCCACCTCGCGCTGAAGGCCACCCGGAACGGTCCCGACGACCCGACGGCCCTCCCCCGGCGCGGTGGCCGCACCTACCGCCGCCTGTGACGGGAATCGGGCGGGCGGCCGGTCTCAGGACGGCGCCTGGCCCGTCTCGAAGCGGCTGACGCGGTCGCCGGCGACCGTGAAGACCCAGCGGGTCCGCATCGTGCCCCAGGTGTCGTTGGTGTAGTCGACGACGAGGGTACGGCCGTCGTCGGAGGCGTCCACGACCTTCATGCGGCCGTTGGCCTTCGGGGAGAAGACCTCCTTCTCCGTCCAGGCCGCCAGGTCCCGTTCGCTGCCGTCGTCGGACATGGTGGCGTCCTCGGTGAGGACGTCGGCGAAGAAGGCGTCCTTGTCGCCCGCGTTCACCGCGGCGATGAACTTCTCCACCACCGGGTCGCTGATCGATGAGGTCATCGTGTTCCTCCTCGGCGCGTCCGGGAACGGGCGTCCCGGAGATCCTCACCGAGTCTCTGTCGGCCCGCCCGCCACCGCATGCCGGGCGTGCCCGACCGCGTGACTCCGTGGCGCCCCGCGCCCCGCCCGGGGCGGCGGATCAGGCCGGCGGCCCCGAGAGGTGGAGGCCGGCACGGCCCACGGGCTCCCCGATCGGTCCGCCCTGCAGGTCAGCGCAGGCGCAAGGGCGTCGCCCGCGTGTCCGGAAAGGCCATTGACGTACGCGTACGGGTCACGAAGGATCACCGCGTGACGACCTCCGAACAGCCTTCGCCCACCCCCGGACCGGTCCGCCCCATCGCTCTGATCACGGGCGTCGGCCGCAGCATCGGCATCGGCGCGGGCATCGCGCGCCGGCTGGCGGCCACCGGCTGGGACGTCGCCTTCACCTACTGGACGCCGTACGACCGCCGCATGGACTGGGGCGCCGAGCCGGGGGCCGCCGCGTCCATCGAGAAGGAGCTGGCGGAGGCAGGGGCCCGTACTGCGGCGATCGAGGCGGACCTGACCGACCCCGACGCGCCGGCACGCATCTTCGACGAGGCGGAACAGCGCCTCAGCGGGCCGGTGACCGCGCTCGTCCTCTCGCACGCGGAGTCGGTGGACTCGGGGCTGCTGGACACCACCGTGGCGGCGTTCGACCGGCACTTCGCGGTGAACTCCCGCGCCAGTTGGCTGCTGATCCGCGAGTACGGGCTCCGCTTCCGCAGCGCGCCCGGCACCGTGCCCGGCACCCCGACAGGCAGGATCGTCGCGCTCACCAGCGACCACACCGTGGGCAACCTTCCCTACGGGGCGAGCAAGGGGGCCCTGGACCGCATCACGCTGGCCGCCGCGCACGAGCTGGCCCACCTCGGGGTGACCGCGAACGTCGTCAACCCCGGCCCGGTGGACACCGGCTGGATGAACGACGAGCTGCGCGAGACCCTGGTGCGGGGCACCCCGCTCGGCCGTCTCGGCACCCCGCGGGACACCGCCCACCTGGTGGGATTCCTGTGCTCCCCGGAAGGCCAGTGGGTCAACGGCCAGTTGCTGAAGAGCAACGGCGGCGCGGAGTCCTAGGCCCCGATCCGTACCGCCGATCACCGGGGCGCGAACCGGTACCTCACGCCCGTGCGTCCGAGCAGGACGTAACGTCTAATCTGGCGTGGTCCATGTAGTGCACAGGGGGTCGTATGCACAACGAAGACAGGGCCGGCAGAGCGGGCGACGGGGCCGGGGGTCCCGAGGACCGCCGGTCGGGCGACGACCCCCGACCTCCGGACGCCGTGGCGCCGCAGGTGTGGCCGAGCACGCCGCCGCCGCACGGCGCTCCGCCCTCCCCCCGGACCGTGATCGACGGCCGCTACGAGCTGCTGGAGCCGATCGGTAGCGGCGGGATGGGCGAGGTCTGGAAGGCCCACGACCGGCGGCTGCGCCGGTTCGTCGCCGTGAAGGGCCTGCTCGACCGGAACTCGATGACCGCCGCCACACAGACGGCGGCGTTGCAACGGGCGCGGCGCGAGGCGGAGGCCATCGCCAAGATCGAGCACCAGAACGTGGTGACGGTCCACGACCAGGTCGAGACCGACAACCAGGTCTGGATCGTGATGAAGCTGCTCGAAGCGAGGTCCCTGGGGGATCTGTTGAGCGGCGGCGGTGTCCTCGCCGTGCCGAGGGCGGCGAACATCGGCCTCCAGGTCCTCCAGGGCCTGCGAGCGGTCCACGCGGCTTCGGTCGTCCACCGCGACGTGAAGCCGGGCAACGTCCTCGTCCGCGACGACGGCCTCGCGATCCTGGTGGACTTCGGCATCGCCACCTTCGAGGGCGCGGACCGGGTGACCCGGTCCGGAAGCGTCATCGGCACCTCCTCCTACCTGGCACCCGAACTCTTCGCCCCCGCCTCCCCGGGCCCCACCCCCGCCTCCGACCTGTGGGCGCTGGGGATCACCCTGTACGAGATGGTCGAGGGCCGCGTGCCCTTCGCCGGGCACGAGGTCTGGGAGGTCCAGGAGAACATCCGGCAGTCCCCCGACCCGGCCCTCCGCTACGCGGGGCCTCTCGCCCCGGTCATCCAGGGGCTGTTGATCACGGACCCGCGGGAGCGCCTGGACGCCGCCACGGCGGAGACGATGCTCCGCGAGGTGCTCGGGGACCCCGCCGCGCCGAACGCGGCCCGGGCCGCCGCCGCGGCGACACACCCGCCGACGGCCGTCTCCACGCCGAACCCCTCGACACCCGCGCCGGTGCCCGCGCCCGGCCCCGCCGTCCCGCCGCCCGCACCGGCGCAGGCGACGGCGGGCGGGCCGCCCGGCCGGTACCGGGGCTGGAAGGTGGCCGCGGCGGTGGTGTGCCTGGCACTGCTGGCCGGCGCGGGCTGGATGGTCTCCCAGGGCAGCGGCGAGAAGGGCGGGGGCGGCGACGACCGGGCGGGCTCGGTGCAGGGCCAGGGCGACGCCGAGGGAGCCGCCGGCAGCGGCAGCAAGGAGCGGTGGAAGGACACCCACCCCACCCTGAAGATCGGCGTCAAGGACGACCAGCCCGGACTGAGCAAGTTCGACAAGAAGACGCGTACGTACCGGGGGTACGACATCGACCTGGCGTACGCGATCGCCGAGAGCATGGGCTACGGCAAGGGCGAGGTCGCCTTCACCACGGTCGCCACGGACTACCGGAGCACCGCGCTGAAGACCAAGCAGGTGGACCTGGTCATCGCGTCGTACAGCATCACCGACGACCGCAAGACCGCCTCGCCCGGCGGCTACAGCGTCGACTTCGCGGGCCCGTACTACGACGCGAGCCGGAGCTTCCTGGTCCGCGAGAAATCGCGCAAGTACACGATCAACGATTCCAGCGACCTGGTGGACCTGCGCGTCGAGGTGTGCACGGCGCGGGAGTCGACGTACGAGAAGGAGCTGCCGAAGCGGGGCTTCACCATGGCGAAGTCGCAGCCCAACACCTACCAGGACTGCCTGGACAAACTGCTGGACCCGAAGTCCGACGTCTACGCGGTGGCCTCGGACGACATCATCCTCGCCGGATACGTGAAGGCCAACCCGGGCAAGGTGCGGCAGCTGGAGCCCATCAACGGCGCGGAGGGCTACGGCGTGGCGATGCGGCCGAAGAGCCCGCTCCTGAAGGGCGAGGTGTGCTCGGCGCTCCGGACGATCCTGGCCGGCAGGATCTGGGAGGACATGTACAAGGAGAACCTGGCCGACCTGGTCGGCAAGGAGAACCCGCCGGGCCGCCCGGACCTGACGGAGTGCGAGGGGTTCTGAGGGAGCGCGGCGCCGACGGTGCGCCAGGACCACGGTCCGCGCCGCCCCCGGCCTCAGCGCTCGGGGAACCGCTCCCCGCACCGGCTGCAGAAGACCGGTGCGGGGTCCTGGGACAGCCGCCCGCACTCCGGGCAGACCCGGTCCAGCATGCAGGGCCCCTCGCCGCCCTCGTACGCCCCGGCCGGCGGCTTGATCGCGAGGCCGGGGCGGCGGCGGTGGACGGTGAGATACACCAGCCCGTCGGGCCCGGCGGCCAGCGCCCGCCGTGACGTGCGGGGCAGCCAGAGGACAGTGCTGGGGCCCAGCTCCAGGGCCGGTCCGCCCTCCGCCGTCCTGACGCTCCCCCGGCCCTCCAGCACGACGAGGAGCACATCGAGCACGTCCTCCTGATGCTCACCGACCTCGGCGCCTGCCGGCAGGCGCACCAGGTTGGCGTCCAACTCCCGTCCCTGCTCGGCCAGATGCCACAGCGCGCCGCGCTCGCCGGGTGCGGCGGAGGCGCGCAGTTCGTCGAGGACGGCGAGGATCCGGGGAGCGGCGTTCACGGCGTCCAGGCTACGCGGCTGCCGGGGTGGGCGCGCCGGCCGCCGCCACGCAGAACTCATTGCCCTCCGGGTCGGCCATCACCACATGGTGCTCGTCGGCCTCCGCCAGCACGGACCCGCCGGCCGCCACCAGCCGCGCGGCCTCCGCCCGGACGCGGGCCCACCGCTCGGCGGGGGTGCCGTGGCCGGCGATCCGCACGTCGATGTGCAGCCGGTTCTTCGCGGTCTTCGGCTCGGGGACCTTGAGGATGGAGAGCCGGGGGCCGACACCGTCCGGGTCGCAGAGCCAGGCGACGTCGTCCAGCGACTCGCCCTCCGGCAGATCGAGCTGGGCGAGCCACTCCTCCCGGGTCGCGAACGTCGGCGGCGGGGGCTGGTCCACGTAGCCCAGGGCCGACTTCCAGAAGGCGGCGAGAAGTTGGGCGTCGGTGCAGTCCAGGGTCAGATCGATGCATGCTGCGTTCATGGGCAGGACCGTACGGGAGGCCCCGGGCGATCGCATCCACGTAAAGTGACCCACCGCCCCGCCCACCGCCCTCGCCCCTCAGGGCCCGGAACGGACGGACGCGGCACGACATGACAGGGCCCCGCTGGAGGAGGAACTCCGCGGGGCCCGGTGTCGTCGCACGGTGACGCCGTCAGTCGGTCAAGGTGTCCTTGGTCTTCTCCTTGGCCTGGCGGGCATCACCCTTGGCCTGCTCAGCCCTGCCTTCGGCCGTGAGGCGCTCGTTGCCGACGGTGCGCCCGGCGACTTCCTTCATCTTGCCCTTGGCCTGCTCGGTCTTGGCCCGGCTCTTCTCGTCGGCGGCCATGTCACTCACCTCTCGCTGGGCTCGGCGTTGCGGTCTCCCACCGCCTGACCCCCGCAGCCCGCTTCAAACATGCCGACCGGCACCTGACCCACGACGGCCGCCGGGTCCCAGGCCTGACCCGCGCACGGCAGGGCATACGGCGTAGCGCCCGGAGAACAGGCTCCGGGCGGAACCGCCGCACGGCGGAGCAGACGTGGGGGGACCAGATGGAGACCACCGTTCCGGAGAGAGGGACCGGCGGGCGAGGGGCACCCGCCCCTCGGCGCCCCGGCCGCTCCCCCGCCCTCTCCAGCGGCACCGCCCAGGCCGCGGCCCGGATCGCCGCCTTCGCGGTCTGCCAGGCGGCCCTCGTGGCAGGGGCCGGCCTGCTGATCACCGGGCCGGCCCGTGGGCTGTGGCCGATGACCGCGGAGGACAACGTCGTCGAGGCCCTCGTGGGCGCACGCACCGCCACGCTCACCACGGCCTCCACGATCGTCTCCGCCCTGGGGGACACCGGCACGGTGGTGGGCCTCACCCTGCTGGCCTGCCTCGCCCTGGTCCTGGTGCCCCGGCTGCCCCTGTGGCGCGAGACGGTCTTCCTCGCCGCCGCGGTGTCCCTCCAGTCGGCGGTCTTCCTGCTGATCACCGCCTCCGTGGACCGGACGCGCCCGGACGTGGAGCGCCTGGACGACTCACCGCCGACCTCCAGCTACACCTCGGGCCACACCGGGGCCGCCACCGCCCTCTACGCCGGCCTCGCCGTCCTGGTCCTGTCCCGGGTCCGCTCCCCGTGGCGGGCGCCCCTGGCCGCACTCCTGCTGCTCGTTCCGCTCCTCGTGGGGCTGGCACGGCTCTACCGAGGCATGCACCACCCGACCGACGTGGCCGCAGGGCTGATGAACGGCTCGCTGTCCCTGCTCGTCGTGGGCCGGGCCGCGTCCGCCGGGCACTCCTGGGCGGCGTGGCCCCCGGCCGACGCGATGGGCATCGCCGTGGCCGCTGCCGAACGCCGTCCCGCCCCCGTGCGGATGCACGCCGCCGTCATCGTCAATCCGACGGTGACCGACGCCGCGACCCGTGACCGGTTGCGGCTGGTGCTGGCCCAGCACGGGTACCACGACACCCCGTTCATCGACACCACCGCGCAGGACCCCGGCGGCGGCCAGACGGCCGGGGCCCTGCGCGCGGGGGCCGAGTTGATCGTCGTCTGCGGTGGCGACGGCACGGTCCGCGCGGTCGCGGACGCGCTCGCCGGCACCGGCGTCCCGCTGGTCCTCGTACCGTGCGGCACCGGCAATCTGCTGGCCCGCAACCTCGGACTGCCGCTGCGCCCCGCCGACGCACTGGCGGCCGGCCTGACCGGCGAGCCCCGCGCCCTGGATCTCGGCCGGATCGAGGGGGACGGGTTCCCCGCCGTCCACTTCACGGCGATGGCCGGGGCCGGACTGGACGCGGCCATGCTGGAGGAGACCTCCGACCGCGCCAAGTCGGCCCTGGGCTGGCCCGCGTACGTGCTGGCCGGGGTCAAGGGGCTGCGCGCTCCCCGGATGCGGCTGACCGTCAGCCTGGACGGCGGCCCGGAGCTGCACCGCACCGCCCGTATGGTCCTCGTCGCCAACATCGGGACGGTCCAGGCGGGCGCGGCACCGGTGCCCGCCGCCAGGCCCGACGACGGCACGCTGGACCTCGCGGTCTTCGACCCCCGGGGCGCGGGCGGCTGGCTGCGCACGGCCGGGGTGCTGCTGCGCGGCAGCGGAGGAGGCCGGGACGCGAAGGAGCCCGGCGCGAACGGCCCGGTCCCGGGGACGGACGGTCGGCGGACGGCCGGGACCTCCCGCGCCGCGGACTCCGCCCGGGGCCCCGTCGAGTTCCACACCTTCCGCCGCGCCGAACTGCGCTTCACCCGGCCGCAGCCGCGCGAGGTCGACGGGGACCCGGTGGGACCCGGCCTGCGCCTCGCCGCCGAGGTCAGGCCCGGCGCCCTCACCGTCCTGCTTCCCGCCCGGGAGCGGTGATGGGGACGGCGACCCGGGTCCCGGTGACCCGCGACATGAGCGGGGACGAGCTGTCCGGCGACGAGGCGCTCACGGCCCTGCGCCGGTACGGCCGTTGGCCGCTGGTGCGCGACGCCTTCGTACGCTTCCGCTACGCCGACGGCTTCAGCCACGCCCGCGCGCTGGCCCTACAGACGATTTTGGCGATCGTCCCGCTGGTGATCGCCTTCGTCGGCCTGTCGGCCGAGCTGCACACCGAGAGCGTCGGCAGGCTCGCCGAGCTCACGATCCGCGGCATCAGCGAGGGCCCGAGCGCCCAGGTGGTGGACGACGCCCTCAACCGCCACCGGCGGAGCGACGGCGACGGGCCCGAGGTCGCCCTCTGGCTGGGGCTGGCCTTCTCCCTCGCCAACGTCACCACCGCCATGTGCCAGATCGAGCGGGGGGCCAACCGGATCTACGGGGTGGAGCGGGACCGCGTCTTCCACCACAAGTACCTGCGCGGGCTGGTGATGGCCCTGAGCGCCGGCATCCCGCTCGGTATCGGGTCCGTCATGATGGTGGCCGGCGGAGAACTCGTCGCCGCCGCGGCCTCCGTGTACGGTCTGGGCGACACGGCCCGGGAGACGTTGACCCTGCTGCGCTGGCCGCTGGGTTTCCTGCTCGCGCTGATCTCGGCGAGCGCGATCTTCCGCCGCTCCCCGCGCCGTCGCCAGCCCGGCTACACCTGGCTGGCGTTCGGGGCCGCCGTCTACCTCGTCCTCTGGACGGTGCTGACCTGGCTCCTGACCCTCTACCTCGGCATCAGCGGCTCCTTCGACACCGTCTACGGGCCCCTCAGCGCGTTCATGTCGCTGCTCCTGTGGGCCTATCTCACCTCCATAGCCCTGTTCGTCGGGCTGTCCTTCGCCGCCCAACTGGAGGCCGTCCGGGCCCGCAGGCCCGGACCGGTCGCCGCCGACCCCGGAGCATGACGTGACACGATCCCTCTCCGAACCGCCCACCCCGCAGCCGCACGGCGCGGGGCCCCGGGACGAGCAGGACCGGACCCGCCGCGCCGACCGCCGCCTCGGTGTACGACTGCTGGCGGCGGCCGGGGCGGGCGCGGTCGCGGCGGTGCCGTTCGCGCTGCTCGTGATCCTCGTCGAGGGAACGTGGACTCCCCTCCAGCGCCTGGACGCCGGGGCGGCCCGCCGACTGCACGAGGTGGCCCTGGAGCACCCGGGGTGGACGGCCACGCTGCGCATCCTGTCGGACTGGGTCTGGGACCCCGCCACGCTGCGCACGGCCGTCGCCCTGCTCACGGTGTGGCTGCTGTACCGGCGGGCGTGGCGGCTGGCGGCGTGGGCCGCGACCACCGCGATCGGCGGCGCGCTGACCGGGGTACTCGCCAAGGTCGTGGTGGAGCGGGCCAGGCCCTCGCTCCAGGACCCGGTGGCCCGCGCACCCGGCTACTCGTTCCCCTCGGGTCACGCGATGACGGCCGCCACGTCGTGCGCCGTACTCCTGCTGGTGCTGCTGCCACTGGTGCCACGCAGGTGGCGGGGGCTGTGCTGGGGAGCGGCGGGGATCTCCGTCCTGGGCGTCGGCTTCACCCGGATCGCGCTCGGCGTGCACTGGTTCAGCGACGTCATCGGCGGATGGCTGCTGGGAGGCGCGGTCGTCGTCCTGACCGGCTGGGCCTTCGAAGCCTGGCGGAGCGAGGCCGGCCGACGCCGCACGGACGCGTCGGAAGGCCTCGAACCCGAGCTGGTGGACGAGCACCCGGAGCCGGAGGCGTACGGCACCCGGCGCGGAGCGCGGGATCAGTAACCCTGACCGACCAGGAAGGAGTCGAACTCCAGCGTCAGTGACCGGGCCTCGGAGAGGTGCGCCTCGCTGTCCCCGTCGACCAGCACGAACACGCAGACGCCCTGTTCCGTCCGGACCACCCACATGGCGCGGTCGCCCTCGCGCAGCAGCGCGAGCTCCAGGTCACGCCCGGTGACGGCGTCGGAGACCAGCTCCCGGCTCTCGCGCTGCCAGGGCCTGCCCGCGATCCACAGGCCACGGGGGTGGACGGCCTCCTCGCACACCGTGCACAGGGCCTCGACGTCGTCCGGCCCCCCGCGTTCCGGACCCGTGCCGTCGGCCCCCGCGACATGCCCCGTCGACCGGAAGTACGGCCGCCCGTCCGCACCGCCGCGCCCCGCGACGGCGAAGAACCCCGCCTCGGCCGAGAACGCCGCGGCGGCCAGGACCGGCGATCTCTCCTCGCCGAGAGCCAGATGCGTGCGGAGAACTTCATCCCACTGTTCGGTCACCGGGGACATCGGTGCGTCCTTTCGTCGGTTTTCGCCGGACCGTCGTTACGGTCTCGGCGCTTGTCGGCCCCGGGCAGAAGCTCGGCTTCCCCGGTGACCCAGCTTCTCCTGCCCGGGTATCTCCTTGTCAGGCCGTTCTCCGGCCTCGCGCGGAAGGACGCGACCGGCACCGCCCGAAGGCGACCGGTCGACGTGCCGCCGGGGTTCGAAAGCCGCCGGTGGGGCACACGGCGCAGACATCACCCGCGAACAACAGCACCGGGAAAAGGAGTTGCCATGATCGTCGTAGGAATTGTCGCAGTCTGTGTCGTTCTCGCCGTACTCGCCTTCTTCGTTCCGCGGCTCTCCCGCCGTCCGGAGCGCGGTACGCAGCGCACGCTCGGCCTGGGCTCCCGCGCGGGCGGCAAGGCGCCCGGCGTCCTGGGCCGCCTCTTCAGCAAGCCGTTCCGCAGCAGCTCCAAGGCCGTCGGCCGGAGCGGCTCGGCCGGCCGACGCACCCGTGGCCACATGCCGTTCTGAGAGACGCCAACGGCTCCGGCCGGCAACGGAAGAAGTGGGGGCCTCCCGGCACAGTGTCGGGAGGCCCCCACTTCCACGCCCCTACCAGGCGAAGGCCTCCGGCGAAGGCCCCGGGCCCGGGAAGATCTCGTCCAGGCCCGTGAGCACGGCCTCCGGGAGGTCCAGCTCCAGGGCGCGCAGGGCGCTGTCCAGCTGGTCGGCGGTGCGCGGGCCGACGATCGGGCCCGTGATGCCGGGGCGGGTCAGCAGCCAGGCCAGGGCCGCTTCGCCGGGTTCCAGTCCGTGCTTGTCGAGCAGGTCCTCGTACGCCTGGATCTGGGACCGGGTGGCGGGGTCGGCCAGGGCGTCGGCGGCGCGGCCCGAGGCGCGGCGGCCGCCCTCGGTCGTCTTCCTGATGACGCCGCCCAGCAGGCCGCCGTGCAGCGGCGACCACGGGATGACACCGAGGCCGTAGTCCTGCGCGGCCGGGATGACCTCCATCTCGGCGCGGCGCTCGGCGAGGTTGTAGATGCACTGCTCGCTGACCAGGCCGAGCGAACCCCGTCGGGCGGCCTGCTCGTTGGCCTGGGCGATCTTGTAGCCGGGGAAGTTCGAGGAACCGGCGTACAGGATCTTGCCCTGCTGGACCAGGACGTCGATCGCCTGCCAGATCTCGTCGAAGGGCGTGTTCCGGTCGACGTGGTGGAACTGGTACAGGTCGATGTGGTCGGTCTGGAGACGCTTGAGCGAGGCGTCGACCGCGCGCCGGATGTTCACGGCGGAGAGCTTGTCGTGGTTGGGCCAGGCGTCGCCGTCGGCGGCCATGTTCCCGTACATCTTGGTGGCCAGGACCACCTTGTCGCGCCGGCCGCCGCCCTGTGCGAACCAGGTGCCGATGATTTCCTCGGTGCGGCCCTTGTTCTCGCCCCAGCCGTAGACGTTGGCCGTGTCGAAGAAGTTCAGGCCCGCGCCGAGCGCGGAGTCCATGATGGCGTGGCTGTCCGACTCGTTGGTCTGCGGGCCGAAGTTCATCGTCCCGAGGACGAGCCGGCTGACCTTGAGTCCCGTGCGTCCGAGCTGTGTGTACTTCATGACGCCCCAGCCAACTCCTTCGAGTCCACTCCAGGCAAGCATGTGCCCCGGACGCGCCGGACGGGCATGGCTCCCCGGCGGTCCGCCGGTATCAGCCGCCCAGGGCGGCCCCCACGGCGACGACGACGAACATCAGCACGAGCACGGCCGCCATGATGCGGTTTCTGGTCTTCGGGTCCACCCTTCGAGCGTAACGGCACCGCTCACCGGCCGAGCGCCCAGGCCCGCACCGCCTCGTAGCGCGGCCGCTCCCCCGGCACGCCGGACACCGGCGGACTGCTCCGTACGAGACTCAGCTCGCCGGCCTCCCAGCGCTCCCCCTCGAACCCCGCCAGCGCCGCGGTGAAGGGCCTCAGCTCCGCCTCGCCCCGGCTCCGGGCCAGCGTGAGGTGCGGGGTGTAGCGGCGGTGCTCCTCCATCGGCAGCCCGGCCCGCCGGGCGGCGGCGTCGGCGCGCTCGGCGAGCAGCCGCAGCGTGTCGAGCCCGCCCGCCGCCCCGGCCCACAGCGCCCGCCCGCCGAAGTGCCCCGCCCCGTGCACGCGGAGCGGAAAGGGCTCGGTGCGGTGCGCGGCACGCTCCAGGCGCTCGTACAGCTCCGGCAGAACGCCCTCCGGCACCTCGCCGTAGAACGCCAGCGTGTAGTGCCAGCCCTCGGGCCGCGTCCAGCGCAGGTCCCCCGCGCCGGGCAGGGCGCGGAGCTGGGCCACCGCCGCGCGGAGTCCGGCGACGGCCCCGGCGGGCGGCAGGACGGCGGCGAAGAGGCGCTCGGTGGGCGGACGGCGGCCGGAGCTGTGGCTGCTCATGCGCGCGAGTCTCGCAGGTCCGGGCGTGTCCGGGGCGCCGGGCCTATCGTTGTACTACGCGGCTGCCCGCACGCCCGTGCGGCCGCGGGGGGAGCGGCACGATGACCGTCGTAGACACCGACAGGATCGACATGGCCGACATCAGCGACGAGCGCACCCTGGACATGATGTTCGAGTGGCTTGAGCCCGTCCCCGAGGGATTCAAGGTCGAGATCGTCGAGGGGAACGTCTACAGGTCGCCGCAGCGGGACACGCACTGGCGGATCATCTTGAGCATCATCAGGCAACTGCTGCCCCGCTATCAGGAGGACCGGCTCCTGTCCGACGTACGCATCGACTTCCCCGGCCTCCTCAACGGCTTCGCCTCCGACGTCGCAGCCCTTGCCACAGGCGCCGCCAAGACCGCCGACGGCCGCTGGCGCCACCAGGACATCGAGTTCGTCGCCGAGGTGATCTCCAGGAGCACCGCCGCCAACGACTACGGCTCGAAGAAGGCCACCTATGCCCTCGCCGGTGTTCCGGTCTACCTCATCGTCGATCCGTACACCGGCACCTGGCACCTGCACACCCTCCCGAAGGAGGACGAGTACCGCAGTGTGCTGAGTCTCGACTTCGGCACCCCGGTCGACGTCACCTCGACCGTCGTCGGCCTCGTCCTCGCCACCGACGCCTTCCCCCGCGACTGACCCGCGACCGACCCGCCCGGGCATACGGGAACCGCCCTCCTCCCACTCGGGAGGAGGGCGGTTCCGTGCGGATCACGCCGCCGTCGCCAGCTGCTCGCGCGGGACGAAGCGGACGTGCGGGCGGCCCGGGCGGAGGTCGACCTTCAGGCGGAGGCCGCCGACGCGGGCGAGGGCGAAGCCGACGCCCAGGGCGGCGATCACCGAGATCGCACCGCCGGCCGCGAAGCCCGTGCGGGCGCCGTACGTGTCGCTGATCCAGCCGACGATCGGGGCGCCCACCGGCGTACCCCCGGCGAAGACCATCATGTACAGGCTCATCACCCGGCCCCGCATCTCCGGGTCGGCGGCCATCTGGACGCTCGTGTTCGCGGTGATGTTCGTGGTCAGGCCGAGCATGCCGATCGGGACCAGCAGGATCGAGAACAGCCAGACCGACGGGGACAGCGAGGCGGCGATCTCCAGCAGCCCGAACGCCGTGCCCGCGATCACCAGCATCCGCAGCCGCGTGGAGCGGCGGCGGGCCGAGAGCAGCGCGCCGGCCAGCGAACCGGCCGCCATCAGGATGTTGAAGAACGAGTACATGCCCGCGCCGCCGTCGAAGATCTCGTCGGCGTAGGCGGTCAGCCAGATCGGGAAGTTGAAGCCGAACGTGCCGACGAAGCCGACCAGGACGATCGGCCAGATCAGCTCGGGGCGGCCCTTGACGTAGCGCAGGCCCTCGCGGAGCTGGCCCTTGGCTCGGGGGACGGTCACCGAGGCGTGCATCTCGTTGGTGCGCATCATCAGCAGGCCGACGAGCGGGGCCAGGAAGGAGAGGCCGTTGAGCAGGAAGGCCCAGCCGCTGCCGACCGTGGTGATCAGGACGCCCGCGACGGCGGGGCCGATGAGCCGGGCGGACTGGAAGTTCGCCGAGTTCAGGCTGACCGCGTTGCGCAGTTGCGCGGGGCCGACCATCTCGGAGACGAACGACTGACGGGCCGGGTTGTCGACGACGGTCACCATGCCGAGAAGGAAGGCGACCAGATAGACGTGCCAGACCTCCACGACACCGGACAGGGTCAGGACGGCCAGCGCGATGCCGCACAGGCCGAGCAGGGCCTGGCTGACGAGCAGGATCTGCCGCTTCGGCAGGCGGTCGGCTATGACGCCGCCGTACAGGCCGAAGAGGAGCATGGGAAGGAACTGGAGGGCCGTGGTGATGCCTACGGCCGTCGCGGAACCCGTCAGGCTCAGCACGAGCCAGTCCTGCGTGATGCGGGACATCCAGGTACCGGTGTTGGAGATCACGGCGCCCGTGGCGAACAGGCGGTAGTTGCGGATCTTCAGCGACGAGAAGGTCCCGCCGGTCTTGCTCTCGTGGGTGGAAGTCGGTGCGGGGGCGGAGTCTGCTCCGGATCCCGTACTCAAAAGGGTTCGCCTCCTCGGGCGTCTGCGGCGTTCGGTCCGACGAGGACGTGACGACGGGCGCTCCGGCGGTGATCGTGTCCGGACCGGGTGGTGCTTCCGGTCCGGCGGCGGATCATCGTCGGCGCGCCCGCGGGGTCACAGGTGGGCGAGCTTCTCCAACACGGGCGCGGCGGCCCGAAGCGTCTCCCACTCGTCCTCGTCCAGGCCCTCGGCGAGGTGGGACAGCCAGGCGTTCCGCTTGGTGCGGCTCTCCGCGAGCATGGCCTCGGCCTGCTCGGTCTGGCTGACCCTCTTCTGCCGACGGTCATCGGGGTGCGGTTCCAGCCTGACCAGTCCCTTCGCCTCCAGCAGCGCGACGATGCGGGTCATCGACGGGGGCTGCACGTGCTCCTTGCGGGCCAGCTCACCGGGGGTGGCCGAGCCGCAACGGGCAAGGGTGCCGAGCACCGACATCTCGGTGGGGCTCAGCGACTCGTCGACACGCTGGTGCTTCAGTCGACGGCCCAGCAGCATCACGGCGGAGCGTAGGGAGCTCACGGCGGCGGCACTGTCGCCGTCGTGGATCAGGTCAGGCATGTTTGTTAGCGTAACTCATTACCCAACCTAAATACCACCTGGTGGTACACGCGCGAGAAACCGATCACCCGAACGAGTGAGTTAGAAGCGGAAAGTGACGCAAAGAGCGCTCCGGGGCGGCGACCCTGCTGGACATGGGATCGACAGTGCTCAGCCTGCGGATAGACGGTGAGCTGCTCGACCGGCTCCGGCAGCACGCCGCGAAACGCGGAATGAGCGTCCAGGACTACGTGGTCCGGACGCTCATTCGCGACGACTTCGACGAACGCTTCAAGGCGGCCGTCGAGGAGACGGAGAAGTTCTACGGCGACGCCCGAGGGAGCGTGACGCCACCGATCACGTGAGGCCGGCGAGCGGCAGCACGGCAAAACCGATCACGTGAGGCCGAGCGCCGGCATCGCGTAGTAGAAGACGAACACCGCCGAGACCACGTACATGGCCACCGGCACCTCGCGGCCGCGCCCGGCCGCCAGGCGCAGCACGGAGAAGGCGACGAAGCCGATGCCGATGCCGTTGGTGATCGAGTACGTGAACGGCATCATCACCATCGCGAGGAACGCCGGGACCGCGAGCGTGTAGTCGCTCCAGTCGATGTCCCGCACCGAGCCCGCGATGATCAGGAAGCCGACCGCCAGCAGGGCGGGAGTGGCCGCCTGCGACGGGACCATGGTCGCCAGCGGTGTGAGGAACAGCGCCACCGAGAAGAGCAGACCGGTCACCACGCTCGCCAGTCCGGTGCGGGCGCCTTCGCCGACGCCCGCGGTGGACTCCACGAAGCACGTGGTGGCGGAGGAGGAGCTGCCGCCGCCCGCGGCGACCGCGATGCCGTCCACGAACAGCACCTTGTTGATGCCGGGGAAGTTGCCTTCCTGGTCCATCAGCTTCGCCTCGTCGCCGACGCCCAGAATGGTGCCCATCGCGTCGAAGAAGCAGGACAGCAGCACGGTGAAGACGAACAGGACGCCGGTCAGGACGCCGACCTTCTCGAAGCCGCCGAACAGGCTGACCTCGCCGAGCAGCCCGAAGTCCGGCGCCGAGACCGGGTTGCCCGGCCACGCGGGCGTCGTCAGGCCCCACGCCCCGTCGGGCAGGCCGGCCACCGCGTCGATGACCAGGGCGACGACCGTCATGGCGACGATCGAGATCAGGATCGCGCCCGGCACCTTGCGCACGATCAGCGCGAGCGTGAGCAGCGCGCCGAGGACGAAGACGAGCACCGGCCAGCCGTCGAGGTGGCCGCTGCCGCCGAGCTGGAGCGGCACGGTGGTGTGCGCGGCGTCCGGCATGCGCGAGACGAAGCCCGAGTCGACGAGGCCGATGAGCAGGATGAAGAGGCCGATACCGATCGCGATGCCCTTGCGGAGCGACTTCGGCACGGCGTTCATCACGCGTTCCCGCAGCCCGGTGGCGACCAGCAGCATCACCACGATGCCCGCGAGGACGACCATGCCCATCGCGTCCGGCCAGCTCATCCGGGGAGCGAGCTGGAGCGCGACGACCGTGTTGACGCCGAGACCGGCGGCGAGCGCGATCGGCACGTTGCCGATGACACCCATCAGCAAAGTGGAGAACGCGGCGGACAGCACGGTGGCGGTGACCAGCTGTCCGTTGTCGAGCTGGTTGCCGTACATGTCCTTCGCGCTGCCCAGGATGATCGGGTTGAGCACGATGATGTACGCCATCGCGAAGAACGTGGCGAGCCCGCCGCGGAACTCGCGGGCGACGGTCGACCCCCGCTCGGAGATCTTGAAGAACCGGTCCAGGCTGCCCTGGGACTGCGGAGTCGCGGGGGGCGGGGAGTCGACCGGAGCGGTGGCCGAGGGGGGCATGGGTGACCTCAGTCGTACGTAGAGGGGTGGATGCGATGGGACAAAAGGTGATCGAAATTGGATGTTCAGACGAACGAATCGAGCCAACCCAAAGCAGATTCAGTATGAATACATCAAGCGAAGATCGCTATCTCCGCGCGTAGACCCGCGTGGCTCCTTGGGCCGTCCGGGCCGTACACCCCCCGATCGGGTGGCCCCATACACTGAACTCATGGAGAAGTGGACACCGAAGCACGAGGCGCCCGAACCCCTGGAGGGCCCCGTCGTCGCCACCGTCGTCGGCGGCACGATCCTCTGGTTCGTCCTCTTCCTCGCCCAGCTCCCCTTCTACGGCTGGTTCGCCGACCGCGGCCACACCTGGTGGGTGTGGACCCCGCTGGCCGGGGCCGGACTCGGCCTGATCGGCATCTGGTACGTCCGGGGGCGCGACGCCGCCCTCAAGCGGCACGCGGCCAAGGTCGAGGCCAAGGACGCCGCAGGGGCCGCGGCGACGGACAGCGCGCTGGGCGGCGACCCGGCGGGCCGCGCCGACCGGACCGCCTGACGGGAACCACGTGACCGGACCGCCTGCCCGGAACCACGTGACCGGACCGTCTGCCCGGAACCACGTGGCCGGCCCGTCCGACCGGGCCACCCTCGCTCCCGTCCGTACGACCACGGGACCGTCTTCGTCCTCCCCTGGTCGGATCTTCGACCCTCCGGTGGGTGATCCGGCGCGCACGCCCGTACCGTCGAACCCATGACGCAGCGGGCACTCGATTCCTCCGGGGAGCAGACCCCCGGAACCTCCCGGCCGGCCAAGATCGACGCGGGAGCGGAACTCGACCCCGTGCACCCCATGGAGCCACCGCCGGCCCGTCGGCCGGGCGGGCTGAGCACCGCCGAGGTCGCCGAACGGGTCGCGCGCGGCGAGGTCAACGACGTACCCGTACGTTCTTCGCGCTCGGTCACCGAGATCGTCCGGGCCAACGTCCTCACCCGGTTCAACCTGATCATCGGCGTGCTCTGGGTGATCATGCTGTTCGTCGCGCCGATCCAGGACAGCCTCTTCGGCTTCGTGATCGTCGCCAACACCGGCATCGGCATCATCCAGGAGTGGCGGGCCAAGAAGACCCTGGACAGCCTCGCGGTGATCGGCGAGGCGAAGCCGACCGTGCGGCGCGACGGGGTCGCCGCCGAGATCTCCACCTCCGAGATCGTCCTCGGCGACCTGATCGAGCTCGGCCCCGGGGACAAGGTGGTCGTGGACGGCACGGTCGCCGAGGCCGACAGCCTGGAGGTCGACGAGTCGCTCCTCACCGGGGAGGCCGACCCGGTGATCAAGCAGGCCGGCGACCCGGTGATGTCCGGCAGCTTCGTCGTCGCGGGCGGCGGCGCGTTCACCGCGACCAAGGTGGGCCGCGAGGCGTACGCCGCACAGCTCGCCGAGGAGGCGTCGCGCTTCACGCTCGTCCACTCGGAACTGCGCAGCGGCATCAGCACGATCCTCAAGTACGTCACCTGGATGATGGTGCCGACCGCGATCGGGCTGATCATCAGCCAGCTGGTCGTGAAGGACAACAACTTCAAGGACTCCGTCGCCCGGACCGTCGGCGGCATCGTCCCGATGATCCCCGAGGGCCTGGTCCTCCTCACCTCCGTCGCCTTCGCCATCGGCGTCGTACGGCTGGGCCGCAAGCAGTGCCTGGTGCAGGAGCTGCCCGCGATCGAGGGCCTCGCCCGGGTCGACGTGGTCTGCCTGGACAAGACGGGGACCCTCACCGAGGGCGGCATGGACGTCACGGAGGTCCGGCCGCTGAACGGGAGCGACGAGGCGTACGTGACGCGGGTGCTGCGGTCGTTCGGCTCCTCGGACCCGCGGCCCAACGCCAGCCTCCAGGCCATCATCGACGCGTATCCGGCGGGCGGCGGAGACGCCCGTCCGACGGCCGACGGCAACGCGCTCCCAGCGGCCGACGGCGACGCGGAGAGCTGGACGGTCACCGACGCGATGCCGTTCTCCTCCGCGCGCAAGTACAGCGGCGCGGCGTTCGCCGAGGCCGACGGAACGGCCTCCGCCTGGCTGCTTGGCGCCCCCGACGTCCTGCTGTCCGAGGGCGACGCGACGCTCACCGAGATCGAGCACCTCAACGAGCAGGGCCTGCGGGTGCTGCTGCTGGCCCGCGCCGAGGGCGAGCTGAACGCGCCCGGCGCGGCGGCCGGAGCCGCCCCCACCGCCCTGGTCGTCCTGGAGCAGCGGCTGCGGCCGGACGCGGGCGACACGCTCGCCTACTTCGCCGACCAGAACGTGGCCACCAAGGTCATCTCCGGCGACAACGCGGTATCGGTCGGCGCGGTCGCCGGGAAGCTGGGCCTCGCGGGCGCGGAGAACACGCTGGACGCCCGCCGGCTGCCCACCGACCCGGACGAGATGGCCACGGCCATGGAGGAGAACGCGGTCTTCGGGCGGGTCACCCCGCAGCAGAAGCGGGACATGGTCGCCGCCCTCCAGTCGCGCGGCCACACGGTCGCCATGACCGGCGACGGGGTCAACGACGTGCTGGCCCTCAAGGACGCCGACATCGGCGTCTCGATGGGCTCGGGCTCGGAGGCGACGCGGGCGGTGGCGCAGATCGTGCTGCTGAACAACAGCTTCGCGACGCTGCCGTCGGTCGTCGCCGAGGGCCGTCGCGTGATCGGCAACATCACCCGCGTCGCGACCCTCTTCCTCACCAAGACGGTCTACTCCGTGCTGCTGGCGATCCTGGTGGTCTGCACCCAGGTGGAGTACCCGTTCCTGCCGAGGCACCTGACGCTGCTCTCCACGCTGACCATCGGCGTCCCCGCGTTCTTCCTGGCGCTCGCGCCGAACAAGGAGCGCGCCCAGCCCCACTTCGTACGCCGGGTCATGCGGTACGCGATCCCCTCGGGCGCCATCGCGGCGTCGGCCACCTTCGCCACGTACCTGGTGGCGCGGAACCACTACAGCGGCGAGGGTGCGCTGGAGGCCGAGACGAGCGCGGCGACGCTGACGCTGTTCCTGGTCTCGATGTGGGTGCTGGCGATCATCGCCCGCCCGTACACCTGGTGGCGCGTCGGACTGGTGGCGGCGATGGGGCTCGGCTTCCTGATCGTGCTCGTGGTGCCGTGGCTCCAGGACTTCTTCGCGCTGAAGCTGGTGGGCGCGCCGATGCCGTGGACGGCGGTCGGCATCGCGGTGGCGGCGGCCGTCCTGCTGGAGTTCACCTGGCGCTGGGTGGGCCGGCGCTTCGGGATGTAGGGGCCGGACCCGCGCATCCCCCAGGAAGCACGGGCACGGGAAAGCCCCCGGGAGGACGGTGGTCCTCCCGGGGGCTTTCGCCTGTCGGTCCTACTTCACGTCGAGGAAGTCGCCCTTGGCCGAGACGGCCGGGGTGCTCGGCGTGCCGGCGAAGCTGTAGCGCCAGGTGCCGTCGGCCGAGGCCTTGACGGTGGTCTTCAGGGTGCCGGTGGAGCTGGTCTTGACCGTCTTGACGGTCGAGTAGCTCTTGGCGCCCTTCTTCTTGAACTGGAGCTTCACGGACTGCTTGCTGTAGCCCTTGTACGTGCCGGTGTCCCAGTTGGCACGGGTCAGCTTGCCGGTGACCGTGATGGTCTTGCCCTTCTTCACGGGCTCCGGGGAGGCGTTGACGGTCAGCTTGGAGAAGCGCTGGACGCGGACCTTGGAGACCGCGTCACGCTCCAGCTCCTGGCCGTCGTTGGCGCCGGCCGCCGCCCCGACGCGCCACCAGGTCGCGTCCGAGTTGAGCATCAGCCCCGGCGTGAGGGTGATGGTGCCCTTGCAGGTCGTGGTGGTCGTGTTGACCACCTTGCAGGAGATCGACTTCTCGTTCGGGCCGAAGCCGAAGCTGTCCTCGGCGTCGACGGACGAGCCGATCCAGATGAACGCGGCGGCACCGGCGATACCGGAGTCGTCGGTGGCCGTCACGGTGTAGGGCACCGTCACCTTCGACTTGGTGCCGACGACGATCGGCTTGCCGCCGTTGACGACCGCGGAGGTGATCTTGGCGTTGCCGGTGGCCTGCGCGGCCGCGCCGAACGCCTGCTTCGACTTCTCCCCGGCCGAGGGCTGGGGGGCTGTGACGCCGTGGTCCACGGTCCACGAACGACCGTCATCGGCCTGCGCGGCCGGTACTGCGAGAGCGGAAAGGGCCAGGGCGCCGGAAACGGCGGCCACGGTGGCACGAATACGCATGTGTCCCCAAGTGGAGAAGGGGTCCCGGGGCGCGCTTGTGTCGTCAGCCCGGCGGGACCCATCTGATCCATGAGCCTCTTGGCTCACAGGAACAGACGGACGAACCACGCGAATGGTTGTGCGATCTATGACTTTTTCGTGAAGACCGTTCGAGACGACCGTGTGCCCGCCGCAAGCCCGTAGGAGCCGACGGCGGGCGCACGACAGCCGCTACTTGACGTCGACGAAGTCACCGGCGGCCGAGACGGCCGGGGTGGTGGACGTACCGGCGAAGCTGTAGCGCCAGTAGCCGTCGGCCGAGGCCTTGACGGTCGTCTTCAGGGTGCCGGTGGAGCTGGTCCTGACGGTCTTGACCGTCGAGTAGCTCTTGGCGCCCTTCTTCTTGAACTGGAGCTTCACGGGCTGGTTGGTGTAGCCCTTGTACGTCTTGGTGTCCCAGTTGGCACGCGTGAGCTTGCCGGTCACGGTGAGGGTCTTGCCCTTCTTCACCGGCTCCGGGGAGGCTTTCACGGCCAGCTTGGAGAAGCGCTGGACGCGCGTCTTGGCCTGGGTGTCGTTCCAGATGAAGTCCTCGTCGCTGCCGGTGGCCGCGAGCGCCCCGACGCCGACCTTCCAGGAACCGGCGAGGCTGCTCGTGTGGAGGTCGTCGGACCGCGGGTCGACCGTGAACGAGACGGTGCAGGTGGAGGTGGTCGGGTCCACCGAGACCTTGCACGTGCCGATCGGCTCGGTGGGAACGAGGACGCCGTCGACCTCGTCGATGTGGCCGTGCCACAGGTAGGCGAACGCGTCGGCGATGCCGGACGACGAGGAGGCCGTGATCGCCACGGTGAACTTCTGCTTGGACTTCGTGCCGACCACGATGTCCTTGCCGCCGTTGACGACGACCTTCTTGATGACGGGTACTTCGGCGGTACGGTCGACGCGGGCCCCGGCGGCGGGCGCGCCGGACTCGGCGCCGAAGACCTCGGCGCCGGACGGCACGCTGAAGCCCGCCTCCGGCTTGCCGTCGGCCTGGACGGCGGGTACGGCGAGAGCGGAAAGGGCCAGGGCGCCGGAAACGGCGGCCACGGTGGCACGAATACGCATGTGTCCCCAAGTGGAGAAGGGGCCCCGGGGCGCGCTCGCGTCAACAGCCCGACGGGACCCGCTGTTGCTGTGAACCTGTTGGCTCACAGGAACAGACAGGCCGCACACGTGAACGGTTGTGCGAGGATGTGACTTTTCTGTGAAGCCCGCGCCCCCGCCGCGACCGCCGTTCGAGAGGCCTCAGTCGAACCAGCGGTCCCGGGCCAGCTCCTCCGTCCGGGACGGGTCCTCCAGCAGGGCCGCGACCTCGAAGCGGCGGGGCCACTGACCGGCCGCCCAGGCCAGGCCGGCCGCCACGCCCTCCAGGGTCGCGGCGTGGACGACCCCGTCCGGGGTGCGGCGCCAGTCCAGTTCGACGCCGCCCGCGCGGAGTTCGGGGTGTTCGACGTACGTGTCCGGGGTGCCGGGCCCGAGCAGGACGCGGACCGGCTCCGGTACGCGGTGCTCCTCGCCCTCGCTCGTCACGCCCGCCTCGATCGTCTCGCCGAGCCGCCGCACCTGGAGCAGCTCGGCCAACTCGGCGGCCCGGGAAGGGGCTACGGGGAGAAGTGGCAGCCCCTCCGTCAGCGGCAGCACATCGGGGGCGTCCGCGATCACGGCGTCCGCCGCGTCGACCACGGCCACGTCCCCGTCCACCACCGCACGCAGCTCGTCCGGCAACGTCACCTGGTCCGGGTCCAGTTCGGCCAGCGCCGTGTAGAGCGCGTGCAGTTGTACGGGGGTGACGGGCCGGTCCTCGTCGGCCAGCCGGCCCAGCAGTTCGGCCGCACCGCCCGGCTCGTCCAGCAGAGCCGCGACCGAGGTGCGCACGCCGAGGGCCCGCAGTACCTGGGTGTCGTCGAAGCCGGTCGCGTCCACCGCGTCGTACAGCCCGGTCAGCCGGGGGTCGCCGCCGGCCGCGCGCAGTCCGGCCGGGCGGCGGCCGTCCAGCACGGGGTGGTCGCGCAGCCACCACGCGGTGTACGGGCGCACCGACTGCGTCGTCCCGTCCGGGAGCAGCACCCGCACCGGCTGCGTCAGCGCGTCGCGCAGCGGGGGCTTCGCCAGCATCGCGAGCGCCTGCGGCCAGGCATCGTCGTCGACCAGGTCCAGATCCCGTACGGCGACGATCTCGGTGGCGACGGGCGGCACCGGGGTCTCGGGCAGCTGGTCCAGGAGGTCCTCGCACCAGACGTCGACGGCGTCCAGCAGCCCGGCGTCGTCGGGTTCGGCGAAGTCGCTTTCGCGGGGCTCCAGTTCGTCCGGGTCCAGGACGACGTCGGTGGCCCGCACGAGGGCGAAGGTGGCGAGCACCCCGCAGGCGGTGAGCGGGCCTTCACCCCAGCGGTCGGCCAGCTCCTGGTCGGCGAGGGCGAGTTCGCCCTCGCGCATGACCTGCGCGAACGGGCTCCCGGGGAGGACGAGTTCACCTGCCGGGGCCGGTTCGCCGTCCTCGTCGGGGAGGGCGAGCGCGCCGAGCCAGGGCTCGTCGCCGGGGGCCAGCTCGGCGTCCCGGACCAGGGTGAGCACGGTCTCGGCCAGCTCGTCAACGTCGAGCGCGTCCTCGTCCCAGATCTCCCCCGCGTCCAGCGAACCGGCGACGGCCGCCCGCACCTGAGGGGTCGTCAGCACGGCGCGCGGTGTGGCGGGCAGGGCCCCGAGCTTCTCCAGCAGCGGGTGCGCGGCGTCCGGGTGGGCCACCTTCAGCCCGAGCCGGGAGAGCCGGGCGAGGACGGGGCCGGTGAGCGCGTCCGGGAGCGGCAGCAGGATCTGCCGCGGTCCGATCGTGGTGCGCGGCGGACGGCCCGCCCGCTCGTCGTCCGGGTCGCCCGCGAGGGGGACGGGGAGGCCGCTGAGCCGGTCGGGGTCGGTGCCCGCGAGGCTGTCGTAGAGCCGGTGCCACCAGGCGGGGTCGCGCTCCAGACCGGCGAGGCGGTCGATGGCCTCGGTCAGGGGGACGCGGGCGACGCCCAGGGTGCGCAGCTCGGTGCGCCGCTCCAGGCCCGCGGGCAGCAGACAGGGCAGCACCTCGGCGAGCACCCGTACGGTCTCGGCCCCGACGCCCTCGACGACCTCCGCCTCCACGGGCCGCAGGGCGGCGGTGCTCTCCGTACGGTCCTCGTCCCGGTCCCAGTCGTCCGCCCAGCCAGGCTCGGCCTCGGGGTCCCGGGGCGCGGCGGGCTCCAGGAACGCGACCCGGGGCAGCCGGGCCAGGATCGCACCGCGCAGGGCCCCGTCCAGGCCGCCCTTGCCCAGCGGCCCCGGCACCAGGTCGATGGTCCCGGTCGACACGGGCCGCCAGGAGCCCAGCAGCTCCGCGTACGCGTCGGCCGCCCGCTCCACCAGGAATTCGGTCAGCGGCCCCGGCGCGGGGTGCCTGCGGGCGGTGTCCAGCGGGAGGGAGGCGATGAGCAGGGCGGGGATGCCGAGCGGCTCGTCGGTGGGCGTCGGGGCGTGCACGACGGGTGCGGTACGGGGGTGGAGCGGGGCGCCCGCCTCGTCGACCGGCACCGCCCAGGTCACCGACCAGTGCGGGCGCAGCCGCTCCTCGACCGGGCGGTCGGCCAGCAGGGCGGGCTCGATGGGCCCGTGGTGGAGCACGGTGCGCCAGCGGCCCAGACCGCGGGCGGAGTCGTCGATGTGCGTGTACGGGCCGTGGGCCGAACGGCTGAGGGTCCTCGTCCCGTCCCGGGTCTCGATGACGACCTCGTCCAGGCCGGGCAGGGTGAGCAGGAGCGCGTCGTCCACCGCGGCCAGCAGCCGGGCCACCAGGTCCTCGGCGGTGCCGTCGCGCAGCGGCAGCACGACGACGGTGTCGTACCCGTCGGGCGCGGAGCCCTCGGCGGGCAGCGGCAGGCGCAGCAGCGGTACGTGTCCGTCGCGGCGGCGCAGCTCGTCGCCGAGGCCGGGGCTGCCGACGGCCGCCTCCCGGGCCAGCTCGCGCGCCTCGGCCAGGGACCAGCGCACACCGCCGTGCCGGCCGAGCACCGCGGGCTCGTCGCTGACCGCGAGGACGGCGGCGAACCCGACGCCGAAGCGGCCGACGGAGGACTCGTGGCCCTCACGCTTGGCGGAGGCCCGCAGGGTGCTCAGGGACTCCACACCGGTGGCGTCGAGCGGCGCGCCGGTGTTCGCGGCGGCCAGCACGCAGCGGTTGTCCGGGTCGCCGGGGGAGGCGGGGTGCAGGGTGAGACGGAGCTTGCCGGGGACGCCGGCGCGGGCGGCGGCGTCGGCCGCGTTCTGGGCCAGCTCGACGACGAGGCGGTCGCGGTAGCCGCCGAGCGCGAGGTCCTCCTCGGCGTTGGCGTCCTCCCGGAACCGGGCGGGCCCGGCCCCCCAGGCGTCGAGCACGCCGCGCCGCAGCCGTGCCGTCCCGAACGGATCGGCCCCCTCGGTCGCCTTCATGCTCACGCTCTCGACTCCGTCCGCTGGGTGGGGACCGCGTATGCCTGTGCGGCCCAGTGTGCGCCCGAAGGTACCGCGCGCGCCGCCTCCGCCCTACCGACAAGCCCGGCCATCCCAGCCCGCCCCGCGCCCTCGGTCACCGGCGAGCCCGCCACTTCCAGCCCGCCCGGCACCCTCGGCGACCCGCAAGCCCGGCCATCCCAGCCCGCCCCGCGCCCTCGGCGAATCGCAAGCCCGCCACTTCCAGCCCGTCCGGCGTTTGAGGACGGAACCCTTGCGCGGGTGGTCCCGCACGGGAGAAGGCCCCTGGGGCCCGGCACCCCGCAGCGGCACCCGCCACCACAGCGACGGTTCCGTCCTCAAACGCCGGACGGGCTGGAAACGTGGTCACCGCCGCACGATTGGGTGGAGACCCAGCCGGACGGGCTGGAGTGGTCACCGACGGACGGAGAGATCAAGCCCGTCCGGCGATTGAGGACAACGTGCGCGCCCCCCTCAGGAGTGACCCAGGTCCTCCGACGCCCCGTCCGTCTCGGCCGGCACGGAGCCCCCGCCGCGCTCCGGCCGCAGCGAGTACGTGTCCACCCGCATCGTGTCCAGTGCGTGCGGCGCCGGCTTCGGCGGCGTCGGCATCACCGCGGCCTCCGAGTGCCCACCGCAGCCGTACGCCAGCGACACCACATGCCCGTCCGCCGGGCCGAACTCGTTCGCGCACACCCCGAAGGCCTGCTTCAGGGAGCCCGCCATCGGGATCAGGAACGCGCAGCTGACGCACGTCGCCGGGGCCGCCTGGGCCATCGGCGTCTTCGGGCCGAACGCCTCGTCCCAGCGGTCGGCCGCCGCGTACAGCCCGTACCGGGACAGCACCCGCGCCCGGCGCGTACCCAGCTCCTCGGCCACCGCGGCGATGGAACCCCGGCTGGTCGCGGCCACCGGCCGGTCCGTCAGCTCGGCGTCCTCCGAGTCGACCAGCTCCGCCAGCTCCCGGGAGACCACGGAGTTCGGCGGCGGCTCGTCCTCGCCGGTCCAGCCGGGCTCCAGGCGCAGGTCCTCCGCCTCGGTGGGCAGCAGGTCGCCGGGGCCCATGTCGCCGGGGCGCAGCCGCTCGCTCCACGGCACCCACTCCGGCGCCAGGACCGCGTCGTCCCCCGGCAGCAGCACCGTTTCGTCCAGGGTGACGTTCTTCGCGCGGGAGGCCCGCGCCACCGTCACCGCCCAGCGCCAGCCCCGGTACCCGGGCTCCTTGGCCTCGAAGTAGTGCGTGACGACCCGGTCTCCCTCGGAGACCACGCCGATGTGCTCACCGACCACACCGGGCGCGGCGGCCTCTTCCGCGGCCGCACGCGCGAGGTCCACCGCCTCGGCGCACAGGCGGTCGGGAACGGGGGTCCGGGCCGTACGGCTTCGCGTCGTCGTCGCAGCACTCACAGGTCTTCGCTTCTCTCCATACGCCAGTCTCACGAGCGCGCCAGCTGCTGCACGATTGCCGTTTCGGCCAGACAAGTGCGGGCGGAGCGGACCTGGGGGCCGCGTCGACGTCCACACCCGTTGTGCCTGCCTCGGGCGCGCCTTCTGCCACCCATTCTGCGGGATCGCCGAGAGGCGCGCGGCCAAGAACAACCGCCGGTGGCGCGTTACGCACGCTACCCTCTCCGCCGCGCTGCGCCCACCTGCCCGTCCCAAACGTGCCGTATCCGTTCCCGTCGGCTTCCCGCCGATGCCGCTCGGACGGCGGTGGCGGCAGGGCCCCGGAGGGTTCCGGCGCGCTCGTCCGACAGGGCGTCACACGCGCGTCCGCGGCCGATCACCGTTCATACCGGCCAGGGTTGGGGCACTATGACGGGGTGACTGCCGCCAGGTCGCACGACGGTCCCGGCCCGCTCCGCAGGGCGGGACGGGCGACGGGCCATGCCCTGCGCGCCCCGTTCACCGGCACGGCGCGCGGTATCCGCAAGGCGACGCACGCCCACGGCGCGGGGGAATCCGGTCTCGGAAAACTGATCGAACTGCACGCGGTGAACGGCGCGGGCGACGTCATGATCACGGTCGCGCTCGCCTCCACCGTCTTCTTCTCGGTGCCCACGGACGAGGCACGGGGCAGGGTGGCCCTCTACCTCGCCATCACCATGGCCCCCTTCACTCTGCTCGCCCCGGTGATCGGCCCGCTCCTGGACCGGCTGCCGCACGGCCGGCGCGCCGCGATGGCGGGCGCGATGCTGGCCCGGGCACTGCTGGCGATCACCATGTCGGGCGCTGTCGCCACGGGGGGCCTGGAGCTGTATCCGGCCGCGCTGGGCGTCCTGGTCTCGTCGAAGGCGTACGGCGTGGTGCGCAGCGCGGTCGTGCCACGGCTGCTGCCACCGAAGTTTTCCCTGGTGAAGGCCAACTCCCGGGTGACCCTGGCGGGGCTGCTGGCGACCGGGGTGGCGGCCCCGATCGGGGCGGGCCTCCAGACCATCGGCTCTCCGTGGCCGCTCTACGGCGCCTGCGCGATCTTCGTCGCGGGCACGTTCCTCGCCTTCACCCTGCCGCACAAGGTCGACTCCGCGAAGGGCGAGCGCCGGGCGCGGCTGATCGTCCCGCACCACGAGGACGCCACGCCGCGGCCCGCCCCCGGCAGGGGCAGCACCCGGGCGGGTCTCCGCAGGAGCGGCAACGGGGAGAAACCGGCCAAGGAGCGGCCGCCGGGCCTGCGGTCCGTCGGCGGGTCCGTCCTGCACGGGCTCCAGGCCAACGCCGCGCACCGGGCCCTCTCCGGCTTCCTCATCTTCTTCCTGGCGTTCCTGCTGCGCGAGCACCCGCTGGCCGGGCAGAGCGCGGCGGTCTCGCTCGGCATCGTCGGCGTGGCGGCGGGCGTCGGCAACGCCTGCGGCACGGCGGTGGGCTCCTGGCTGCGGGCCCGCGGCCCCGAGGTGATCATCGCGACGGTGCTGGGGCTCGCGCTGAGCGTGGCGGTCCTGGCCGCGGTCTTCTTCTCCACCGTGCTGGTCGCCGCGCTCGGCGCGGTCGCCGGCTTCACCCAGGCCCTGTCCAAGCTGTCGCTCGACGCGATGATCCAGCGGGACGTGCCCGAGGAGGTCCGCACCTCCGCGTTCGCCCGGTCCGAGACGTTGCTCCAGATGGCGTGGGTGGTCGGCGGCGGCATCGGCATCGCCCTGCCGCTCAACGCGGTGCTCGGCATGTCGGTCGCCGCGGGCATTCTCGCGCTCGGCGCGGCCACGGCCGTACGGGGCCTCCTGGGGGCCGCGCGGCGCGGCACGCCGCACCCCCGCGTGGCATGAGCGGAGGCGACCGATAGCCTTCGGCCCATGACCGTTGCGTTCTTCTCCGGTAAGGGCCGTCGAATCGGCGTCGCTCTTGGTGCCGTGTCCGCGGGACTCCTTGTCCTGTCCGCCTGCGACAAGCCGACGCCGCTCGCCACCGTGACGGTCGGCAGCGACTCGGTGAACACCGAGGCCGCCTGCTACAACGACGGCGAGGCGATCAAGGAGTCCCTGATCCAGGGCTGCCTGAACAAGAAGGCCGAGAAGTCCCTCACGGTCTCCATGGACGACAAGGTCCGCTTCGGCGTCGACCCCGAGATCGCCGAGAACGGCTGGACGCTCTT
This sequence comes from Streptomyces sp. NPDC091287, assembly GCF_044768525.1. Classification (NCBI taxonomy): domain Bacteria; kingdom Bacillati; phylum Actinomycetota; class Actinomycetes; order Kitasatosporales; family Streptomycetaceae; genus Streptomyces; species Streptomyces sp. NPDC091287. The sequence continues at coordinate 19,512 of NZ_JBIVUV010000005.1, read as the reverse complement.
CATCAACGGCCAGCAGGCCGAGCAGGAGCCGTACAAGAAGACCTACCGGACGATCCCCGGCAGCGCCTTCTTCGCCAGCCAGACGGGCCAGCCGTCCGAGAAGACGAACATCTCCATCGTGGAGACCAAGGGCAAGAAGCTCACGGGCATCTGGCAGTTCGAGCTCAAGAAGGACTGACCCGCTTACCCAAGAGCGCCCTTCCCCCGTCCTCGACCCTGAGGCTGTACCCGTGCGTGTGCTGGTCGTGACCGCTGTCCCGGTGGAACGGGACGCGGTCACGCGTGCGTTCGGGGGCACGCCGGAGACGGTGGCACTGCCGGGGGGCGAGCTGCACCGCGGCGGCGCGTTCGACGTCCTGGCGGGCGGTGCCGGCCCGGCCGCCGCCGCGGCGGCCACCGCCTTCGCCCTGGCGTCGGCGTCCGCGCCGTACGGGCTCGTCGTCTCGGCCGGGATCGGCGGGGCGTTCACCCCGCTGACGCCGCTCGGCTCGCTGGTCGTGGCGAGCGACATCGTCGCCGCCGACCTGGGCGCCGACACCCCTGACGGCTTCCTGCCCGTCACCGCGCTCGGCTTCGGCCGGGACCGCTTCACCGCCCCGCCCACGCTCGTACGGGAGGTGGCGGCCGCCGCGGGCGCCGCCGCCGGACCCGTCCTCACCGTCTCCACCGTGACGGGCACCGCCGAGCGCGCGGGCGCCCTGCTCGCCGCGCACCCGGGGGCGCTGGCCGAGGCGATGGAGGGCTTCGGGGTCGCGGAGGCCGCCGCCCGAGCCGGTGTGCCCGTCATGGAGCTGCGTGCCGTGTCGAACGCCGTGGGCCCCCGCGACCGGGACGCCTGGCGCATCGGTGACGCGCTGGCGGCGCTCACGGACGCGTTCGGGAAGATCGCACCCGTACTGGAAGGTTGGAACCGGCATGACCACTGAAGCGAACCCGGACCCGATCGAGATCGCCTTCTCCCCCTGCCCCAACGACACCTTCGTCTTCGACGCCTGGGCGCACGGCAGGGTCCCCGGCGCGCCCGCGCCGGCCGTGACCTTCGCCGACATCGACATCACCAACGGGATGGCCGAGCGCGGTGAGCTGGACGTCCTGAAGGTGTCCTACGCCGTGCTGCCGTGGGTGCTCGACGACTACGCGCTGCTGCCGTGCGGCGGGGCGCTGGGCCGGGGCTGCGGTCCGCTGGTCCTCACCAAGGAGCTGGGTCTCGACCTGACCGGCCGGACCGTCGCCGTGCCGAGCGAGCGCTCGACGGCGTACCTGTTGTTCCGGCTCTGGGCGGCGGAGATGGTGCCTGGCGGCGTCGGCGAGGTCGTCGTGATGCCGTTCGACGAGATCATGCCCGCCGTCCGGGACGGCAAGGTCGACGCCGGCCTGGTCATCCACGAGGCCCGCTTCACGTACCGGAACTTCGGTCTGCACAACCTCGCCGACATGGGCCGGCACTGGGAGGACACCACGGGCCTCCCGATCCCCCTCGGCGCGATCATCGCGAAGCGCTCCCTCGGCGAGGAGACCCTGCGCCGCCTCGCCGACACGATCCGCAGCTCGGTCCGGCTGGCCTGGGACAGCCCGGAGGTCTCCCGGCCCTACGTCCTGGAGCACGCCCAGGAGATGGACCCGGCCGTGGCGGACCAGCACATCGGGCTGTACGTCAACGAGTTCACCGGCGACCTCGGTGAGGACGGCTACGCGGCGATCCGCGGCCTGCTGACCCGCGCGGCGGCCGAGGGACTGGTACCGCCGCTGGGCCCGGACGCGCTGGCGTTCCCCTGAGCGGACCGGGCGGACCGACGGACCGGAAGGACACCCCACGTGCACACGTCGACCGCGTCGACCGCCCCGTTCACCCTGGCGTTCTGGAAGGAAGGCCGCACCCACGAGCAGCGGGCGGGCTACCGGGGCACGGCGGCGGAGTTCGGCGAGATCGTCCTCACCGCCCCGCTGCCCCGGAAGTACACCCCGGACAGCGTGGTCTCCGAGGTGCGCGGCCCGTCGGTCCCCACGGCGGTGTTCGAGACCCGCGGCATCCACACCGAGGCCGCCGACCTGCCGACGCTCAACCGCTCGGTGCTCCGGGTCGGCGACGCCATGGTGCACCTGCGGCGCAACCGCTTCGGTCTGACGCGCCGGGCCCGCGCCCTGCACTTCCGGTACGGCGGCGACCACTACCGGCTGCGGGCGGTGAACCGGAAGCAGTTCGTCCTGGTACGCCGGGCCGATGACGAGGATCCCGGCGTCTCCCTCACCGCGAAGCTGTCCGGGCTCGGCAGCGGCAGGAAGCTGGTGGTGCGGACGGTGGGCCGGGCCGTGGCCGCGGACATCGTGCTCGTCACGCTCTTCGCCGGTGTCGACCGCGCGCCGCTGACCCGCTCGGGCGCTGTGCGCGCGGCCCTGGGAAGGTCCACCCGGCTCTTCGCGGAGAGCCAGGCCTGACCGGCGGGGGCCGCGCCGCTACAGCGCCTCGGCGGGTCGCGTCCGCTACACGTCGAGCTGGTCGGCGACCGCCCTCAGCAGGCCCGCGATCTTCGCGCCGGATGCCTTGTCGGGGTAGCGGCCCCGCTCCAGCTGCGGCGTGATGTTCTCCAGAACCGTCGTCAGGTCCTGCACGATCGACGCCAGCTCGTCCGGCTTGCGGCGCTGCGCGGCCGCTACGGAGGGGGTGGGGTCGAGGACCACCACGGAAAGGGCCTGGTCGCCGCGCTGGCCCGCGACCACGCCGAATTCCACGCGCTGGCCGGGCTTGAGGGCGTCGACTCCGGCAGGGAGAACCGACGAGTGGACGAAGACGTCGCCGCCGTCGTCGCGGGAGAGGAAGCCGAAGCCCTTCTCGCTGTTGAACCACTTGACCTTGCCGGTGGGCACGTCTGTCCTCGTCCTCGTACTCGTCGGTGTGCGGAAGAGCCGGTCCCCGGGGAAAACGGCTCCGGATAGCAGTACAGCGGGTCACCGTGACCCGCCCGGTCTTAGGCTAATGGGCCCCCGGCCGGTGACAAGACGTCGCCGGAGAGTTCCTCCGGGCTGGGAACTACCCTGGTCGCGTGAGTACTACTCCTTCAGGCGCAGGTGACCGGCTCGTTCAGGTCGGCGCGATCGTCTTTTTCGTCGGCGCACTGGCCACACTGGTCACGGTCGCCCCACTTTTCCTGGGCACGGACCCGTTCCCTCCGGTCGCGTACGCGGTCTGCATGCTGATGGGCGTCGGGTTCCTCATCGCCGGGGCGGGCGTCGTGCGCTCGGCCTGGGTCAGCTCCCCGAAACGGGCCGCGAACCGCGCCTGACACCCCTCCGCGTCACGCCACCCCGGCCGCCTCGAAGCGCCTCACGCCACCCCGGCAGGCCCGAAGCGCCTCACGCCACCCCGGCGGCCCCGAAGCGCGTCACGCCACCCGGTCCGCCTCGAAGGCGGCCAGCCAGGCCGGGAATCCCGTCAGGTCCTCCAGCACCACGTCCGCGCCCGCCGTCCGCAGCTCCGCCGCGTCGCACGGGCCGGTCGTCACCGCGACCGACAGCGCTCCGGCCGCCCGGGCCCCGCGCACGTCCCCGGTGTGGTCGCCGACGTACACCTGCGCGCCGTGCTCGCGCAGGGCCTCGCCCTTGGCCTCCGCCCACAGCCAGCCGACCACCGTGTCCGGCTCGATGCCGAGGTGGGCCAGGTGCAGCTTCGCGTTCGGCTCGTACTTCGCCGTGACGACGATCGCCCGGCCACCGAGCGCCCGCACCGCCGCCACCGACTCCCGCGCCCCGGCGAGGGCCGTGCTCGGGGCTATCGCGTGGTCGGGGTAGATCTCCCGGTAGCGGTCGCCGGCGGCGGCCACCTCGTCGGCCGGGAACCAGTGCGCCAGCTCCGTCTCCAGCGGCGGGCCGATCCGGCTCACCACCAGGTCGACGTCGATCTCCACCCCCGTCTCCGCGGACAGCGCCCGGTAGGCGGCGGCGATGCCGGGGCGGGAGTCGACGAGCGTCATGTCGAGGTCGAAGCCGACCGTCAGAGGGCGTCGAGGGGAGTGCTGAAGCGGCTGCTGGGGAGTGTTCTGATCCGGGGAAGTCATGTCTGCCATTGTGCCGACCGGCCGCGGGCGGCCCCGAAGCCCCCGTCGGCCCCGAAATGCCGCCGCTTAGACTGAGACGCGCACTTAGCCAAGCCTTACCGTCCTGGCCCAGCGCTCCAGCGTTCCCTCCCGTTCCGTCACGTCCGCGTCCGTCCCGATTGGGTGAAATGTCAGCGTCAGCGCCCGTGCGGACCGCCGCGCCACCCCGTACGCCCCGCCTCTCCCGACGCGCGGGCTCGACGGCCGCGGCCGTGCTCGCCCTGCTGCTGGCGGTCCTGCTGAGCCTCGCCGTGGGGGCGCGTTCCATCCCTCCGGGCGAGGTGTTCGACGTCCTGCTGCACGGCGGGCACTCCGACGCCGCCGAGGTGATCCGCACGATGCGGGTGCCGCGCACGCTCATCGGGCTGATGGTCGGCGCGGCGCTGGCCCTCGCGGGCACGGTGCTCCAGGGGATCACCCGTAACCCCATCGCCGATCCGGGCATCCTCGGCATCAGCCAGGGCGCTTCGGTGGCGGTGGTGGTGGCGATCGCGTTCGCGGGGGTCCACACGCTCACCGGGTACGTGTGGTTCGCCTTCGTGGGCGCGGCGATCGCCTCCGTCGCGGTGTACGCCATCGCCTCCAGCGGGCGCGGCGGCGCGACCCCGGTGAAGCTCGCGCTCGGCGGCGCGGCGATCAACGCGCTCCTTGTGTCGGTGACGGTGGGCATCCTCACGACGAACGCCGCCGCGCTGGACGAGTTCCGCTTCTGGCAGGTCGGCTCGATCGCGGGGCGGGAGTCGGACGTCGTGCAGCAGGTGTGGCCGTTCCTCCTCGTCGGAGTGGTCCTCGTGCTCTCCGTCGCCCGCGGCCTGGACGCGCTCGCGCTCGGCGAGGACGTGGCGAAGGGGCTCGGGCAGAACGTCGCCGCGGTCCGGATCGTCGGCGGTGTCGGGGCGACCGTGCTGACCGGGGTCGGGGTCGCCGCCGCCGGGCCGATCGCGTTCATCGGCCTCGCCGTCCCGCACATCGCCCGCGCGGTCGTCGGCAACGACCACCGCTGGGTGCTGCCCATGGCGGCGCTGATCGGGCCCGTGATGCTGCTGGTCTCGGACGTCGTCGGCCGGATCGTCTTCCCGCCGAGCGAGGTCCCCGCGGGTGTGATGACGGCCCTGATCGGGGTGCCGTTCCTGGTCGCCCTCGTACGCCGGAAGGCGGTGCCCGCGTGAACGGGACGTCAACGACCGTACGGGTCCGGCCCGCCGGCTACTCCGTAGTGAAGGCCGGTCCGCGCGGCCGGTTCCTGCTGCACCGGCGGGCCTCCGCCGTCGCCGCCGCCCTCGTCGTGCTCCTGGCCGCCGTCTGCGTCGTCTACCTCTGCGTCGGCGAGAGCTTCGTCGCACCCGGCGAGGTCGTGAAGGTGATCCTCGGGCAGCCGTCGTCGGCCGAGCTGGTCGTGGGCACGCTGCGGCTGCCGCGCATGGTCGTCGGGCTGCTGGTGGGCGCCGCGTTCGGGATCGCCGGGGCGCTGATCCAGACAGTGGCCCGCAACCCGCTGGCCAGCCCCGACATCATCGGCATCAGCCAGGGCGCCAGCGCGCTCACGGTCGGCGCGATGACCTTCGGCATCACCTCGTACACCGTCCTGCCCTACCTCTCCGTCGTCGGCGGCATCGCGGCGGCGGCCCTCGTGTACGTCTTCGCGTGGCGCGGCGGCCTGCACGCCACCCGCTTCGTCCTCATCGGCATCGGATTCGCCATCGCGCTGCGGTCGGTGACCACGCTGTTCCTGACCAAGGGCGACTACCTGGTCGCCCAACAGGCGCAGATCTGGATGACCGGTTCGCTGAACGGGCGCGGCTGGTCGGAGGCCGCCCCGATCGGCTGGACGCTGCTGATCCTGCTGCCCGCCATCGCCTGGGCGGCCCGCGCGCAGCGCACCGTCGCGATGGACGACGACACCGCCATCGCGCTGGGCGTGCGCCTGGGGCGCGTACGGCTCGGACTCGTCGCGCTCGGCGTGGTCCTGGCGTCCGTGGCGACGGGCACGGCGGGCCCGGTGGACTTCGTTGCGCTGCTCGCCCCGCAGGTCGCCCGCCGGTTGACCCGGACCGCGCAGATCCCGCTGCTGTCCTCGGCGCTGCTGGGCGCGGTGATCGTCGTCCTCGGCGACCTGCTCGCCCGCAAGATGTTCTCGCCCACCGAACTGCCGGTGGGTGTCCTCACGGCGGCGGTCGGCGCCCCGTACCTGATCTGGCTGATCATCCGCGGTCACCGCGGCCGCAGTGGAGGCACCGCATGAGCCCGAGCCCGACGACCGACACGGCGCAGCGGACCGGCAGGCTCGCCGCGCGCTCCCTGACCCTCGCGTACGAGGACCGCACCGTGGTCCACGAACTGGACCTCACCGTGCCCGACGGGCAGGTCACCGTCATCGTCGGCCCGAACGCCTGCGGCAAGTCCACCACCCTGCGGGCGCTCGGCCGGCTGCTGAAGCCGCGCGGCGGGGCGGTCCTGCTGGACGGTACGGAGCTGGCCCGGATACCCACGAAGCAGATCGCCCGGTCCATCGGGCTGCTCCCGCAGACCCCGGTCGCTCCCGAGGCGATCACCGTCTCCGACCTGGTCGCCCGGGGCCGTCAGCCCCACCAGAGCTGGTGGCAGCAGTGGTCGGACGAGGACGAGCGGGCGGTGACCGACGCGATGGCCCGTACCGACGTCACGGCGCTGGCCGACCGGTCGGTGGACGAGCTGTCGGGCGGTCAGCGTCAGCGGGTGTGGATCGCGATGGCGCTGGCCCAGGAGACGGACCTGCTGCTGCTCGACGAGCCGACGACGTATCTCGACATCGCGCACCAGGTGGAAGTCCTGGACCTGGTACGCCAGTTGGCTTCTCCTGCCGAGGACGGCACCCGGGGCCGCACGGTCGTCACCGTGCTCCACGACCTCAACCAGGCCGCCCGGTACGCGGACCGTCTGGTCGCCATGAAGGAGGGCCGGATCGTCGCCGAGGGCCGGCCCGGGGACGTCGTCACCGCCGAGCTCGTCGCCGAGGTCTTCGGCCTGGAGGCGGTGATCGTCCCGGACCCGGTGACGGGGTCGCCGCTCGTCGTCCCAAGCGCCCCCTGGACCCCGTCCCCGGTGGTCTCCCCCTCCCAGAAAGGTCTGTGACATGACTCCCCTCCTCCACGACCGCCGCCGCACCCTCGTCGCCGGCTCCCTCGCCGTGACCGCCGCGCTCACCCTCGCCGGGTGCGGCTCATCGGACCCGGCAGCGGACTCCTCCTCCGACTCCCCGGCGAAGACGCGCACCGTCTCCACCGCGAACGGCGACGTCGACGTGCCCGCGTCGCCGAAGCGGGTCGTCGTCCTGGACTCCGGCGAGCTGGACTCCGCGATCACCCTCGGCGTCCGGCCGGTCGGCGCGACGCACTCGGCGTCCGAGGACGCCTTCCCCTCCTACCTCCCCGCGAGCGAGACGAAGGACATCACCCCGGTCGGCGAGATCGCCAACGCCAGCCTGGAGTCCGTCGCCGCTCTCAAGCCGGACCTGATCCTCACCAGCAAGGTCCGTGACGGGGAACGCTACGAGGAGCTCAGCAAGATCGCGCCGACCGTGATGACGGAGGCGACCGGCAGCGCCTGGAAGGAGAACTTCCAGGTGCACGCGGAGGCGCTCGGCAAGCAGGCTGAGGCGAAGAAGGTCCTCGCCACGTACGACACGCAGGTGGCGAAGGTGACGGAGGCGCTCGGCGGCAAGGAGAAGGCCGCCGCGACGGACGTCAACTTCGTCCGCTTCGTCGAGGGTGCCGAGATCCGCATCTACGGCAAGCAGAACTACATCGGCTCGATCCTCGCCGACATCGGCACCGGCCGCCCCGCGATCACGGACAAGGCGAAGGACGGGTTCTCGTACGACGTGTCGCCCGAGAAGATCGACCTCGCGGACGCGGACGTCATCTTCACGTCGACGTACGGCGACCCGGGCAAGGCCGGGACGACGAAGACGATGAACAGCGGCCTGTGGAAGGGGCTGAAGGCGGCCAAGAACGACAAGGTCTTCAAGGTCGACGACCGTCTGTGGATCGCGGGCATCGGCTACACGGCCGCCGGCAAGATCCTGGAGGAGTTCGAGACCAGCATGACCAAGTGACCCGCGCCCGGCCCCTCGCCGGGCCGGGCCGGGCTCAGCCGGCCCGCCTCCGCGCCCGCCACACCAGGTAGAGCGCGGAGGCGACGGCGGCCACGCGGACGACCACCGGCCAGGTGTCCAGCAGGACGTCCCGCATCGCGCCCTCGCGGATCGGCTCGCCCCAACGCCCCTCCATCCGCCCCCAGACCCACGCGAGGGCCCCGGCCGCCACCACGCCCGGCAGGCCGAGCGCCGCCCACTTCGCCTCCGTACGGGAGAGGGTGCGGGAGCTGTACGCGATCAGCCAGCCGCCCGCCAGGGGCAGCCAGGAACCGGTGACCACACCGGCGACGAGCAGGACGGCGGCCAGGAGCAGCAGCGGGTGGGCGAAGCCGCCGCGGGGGGCGGAGGCGGCGGCCCCGGGCTCGACGACCACCGCGGCCGCCTTGCGGCGGCGGAGCTTCAGGAGGCGCAGGGCACGGCGGCGCGCGGCGGTCCCGGTCCCGGCCTTCCCGTCCGCCTCGTCGGCCCCGCCCGTCGCACCCTTCTCGTTCTTCTCGTCCTGCCCGTCCTTCTCGATGGGCCCCGGCCGCCTCCCGAGCAGCTCCGGGGCCTCGATGCCGCCGAAGAACCCGGGGATGGCGGTCCCCTCGTCGAAGGGGCCCGGCTCCAGGCGCCACCAGTCGGTCGCGTCCGCGTCCCCCTGTTGGTCCTGGCCGAGCATGTGCGGGGCGGAGGGGTCGGGCCAGTCGCGGGCGGGGACGCCGCCGTCGTCGTCGGCACGGTCGTCGGGGGCGGGAGCCGGACGGGGCACGGCGGCGGACCGCGCACCGGACGCGCCGCCGAAAGCGCGGTCGGAACCGCCGGAAGCACGGTCGGGAACACCGCCTGAAGCGCGGTCGGAAGCACCGCCGGGCGCATGGCCGGAAACACCACCCGGAGCGCGGTCGGAAACGCTGCCCGGCGCGCCGCCGTCGCCGTCGCCCCGACCGCGGCGCGACGCGCCCCACCCGATACCGGCTTTCGGCTTCCTGAGGGCCTTCGCCGCCCGGCCGTCCCCCGCCCCCGGAGCGGGCTCCTTCGGCTTCCTCGGCTCCTGCGGCTCCTTGCGGAGGAGTCCGCCCCGGGGCCGGGGGAGGGAGGCGCGCCGCTGCTGCTCGCCGCCCCCCGTCCCGGTCCCGGCGGTCGGCAGCGTGACCGTGCCGTCGGCCGACCGCGCCGCCGCGGCGACCAGTTCGTCCGGGCTGCCCAGCCTGCCGATGATGCGTCGCACGGTCGCCGGGGAGTCCGCACCCTCCACGCCGCGCTGCCGGTCGATCTCGCCCCGAAGTGTCGAAACCAGGCGCATCCGGGCGCCCGACGACAGGTGTTGCTGCTGAGCCAGGTCGCCGACCCGGCTCAGGTAGTCGTAGACGAGCTGGTCGCTCTCGATCCCCACGCGGTGCATCCCCTCTACCGGCCCTGCCCCGACGGTAGCGTTCCAGCGGCTACCGTGGGACGGATGGGGACGACCACACCACCGCGCACGCTCGCCGAAGCCCTGCGCGCCCGGGGCGACGAATCGCTGGCCGGGCTGCTGCGTGCCCGCCCCGACCTCCTCAACCCGGTGCCGAACGACATCACCCAGCTCGCCACGCGGGCCGGCACGCGGGCGTCCGTCGTCCGCGCGCTGGAACACCTGGACCGGTTCGCACTCCAGACCGCCGAGGCGCTCGCGGTGGCCCCGGACCCGGCCCCGTACGACACGCTGCTCTCCCTGCTCACCGGCGACGGCCTGGACGACGGCGACCAGCGCGACGACGCGGGGGCGGCGATCACCGCCGCACTGCCGGGCGCGCTCTCGACGCTGCGCGAACAGGCCCTGGTCTGGGGCGAGGACGACCGGCTGCGGCTGGTGCGCACCGCCCGGGAACTGCTCGCCCCGTCCCCGCAGCACCCCTCGCCCACGGGCCTGGGCCCCACGGTCTCCGAGGCGACGGCCGGGATGTCGCCGGGCCGGCTCCAGGAGATCCTGGCGACGACCGGTCTGCCCGCCACGCACGACCCGGTCTCCGCGGTGGCCGCGCTCGCCGCCCTGTTCACGGACCGGACGCGGATGGCGGAACTGCTGGACACCGCCCCGGTGGAGGCGCTGTCGGTCCTGGACCGGCTGGTGTGGGGCCCGCCGTACGGGGAGGTCACGCCCAACCCCACTCCCCCCGTGAAGTGGCTGCGCGACCGGGGCCTGTTGCTGCCGGTCTCCACCCGCACGGTGGTCCTGCCGCGCGAGGCGGCCCTGCATCTGCGCGCCGGGCGCGCGCACCGCGTACCGGAACCGGTCCCCCCGGTCGTCGCTGCTGCCGCCGAACGCGATCCACAGGCTGTGGACAGGGCGGCGGCCGGGCAGGCGTTCACGGCGCTGTCCACGGTCGAGGAGCTGTTGAAGCTCTGGAACGGCGGCGGCCCCGCGATCCTGCGCGCGGGCGGGCTGAGCGTACGGGAGCTGAAGCGCGCCGCGAACTCTCTCGACGTGACCGAGCCGATCGCCGCGTTCTGGGTCGAACTGGCCTACGCGGCAGGCCTGTTGGCCTCCGACGGAGCGCCCGAGGAGCGGTACGCGCCGACGCCCGCTTCCGACGAGTGGCTCGACCTGCCCGCCGAGGACCGCTGGACGCACCTCGCCACCGCCTGGCTCGCGGCCACCCGGACCCCTGGCCTGGTCGGCGGCCAGGACGCCAAGGGCCGGGCGCTGTCCGCACTCGGCCCGGAACTGGACCGCTCGGCCGCCCCCGACGTACGCCGCCGGGTCCTGGCCCTGTTCGCCGAACTCCCGCCGGGCACCGCGCCGGACGCCGAGACGCTGCTGCGACGGCTGCGCTGGGAACGCCCGTTGCGCGGCGGCGCGACCCCTCCGGCCGGCCCGGGCCCGGGCGAGGGGGCGGACCTCCGCTCCCGCCTCGCCCTGTGGACGCTCAACGAGGCGGAGCTGCTGGGCATCACCGGCCGGGGCGCACTCTCCTCGCAGGCCCGCGCGCTGCTGGACGAGGGCCCGGACGCGGCGGCGGCCCGCCTCGCGCCGCTCGTCCCCGAGCCCCTGGACCACGTCCTGCTCCAGGCCGACCTGACGGCGGTGGCGCCCGGCCCGCTGGAACGCCCCCTGGCGGAAATGCTCTCGGTCCTGGCCGACGTGGAGTCGAAGGGCGGGGCGACGGTGTACCGCTTCACGCCCGGCTCGGTGCGCCGCGCCCTGGACGCCGGGCAGGCGGCGACCGACCTGCACGCGTTCCTGGCCGCGCACAGCCGTACGCCGGTGCCGCAGCCGCTGAGCTACCTGATCGACGACGTGGCCCGCCGCCACGGCCACCTGCGGATCGGATCGGCGTCCGCGTACGTACGCTGCGACGACGAGGCGGTCCTCAACGAGATCCTGGCCGACCGCCGCTCCACCGGGCTCCGCCTCCGCCGCCTGGCCCCCACGGTCCTGGCCTCCCAGGCCGACCCCGGCTCCCTCCTGGAAGCCCTGCGCGACATGGGCTACGCGCCGGCCGCCGAATCCGCCGAGGGCGATGTCCTGATCACCCGCGCCGGCGCCCGCCGCACGCCGCCCCGCACACCCCCGGTCCCGGTCCCCGAAGGGCCCCCGGTCCCGGACAGCACCCTGCTCGGGGCGGCGGTACGGGCCATCCGCGCGGGCGACACGGCCGCCACGGTGATCCGCAAGGACACGTCCGAGGACCCGTCGTCCCCCACGCCTTCCGGCTCGCTCCCCCGCACCACCTCCGCCGAGACCCTGGCCACCGTCCAGGCGGCCGCGATGACGGGTTCCGCCGTCTGGATCGGCTACGTCAACGCGGACGGCGCGGCCAGCCAACGCGTGATCGCCCCGGTCCGCGTGGAGGGCGGCTTCGTCACGGCGTACGACCACACGGCCGACGAGGTCCGCACGTACCCGCTGCACCGGATCACGGGGGTGGCCGAGCTGGCGGAGGACGGGAAGCCCTAGCAGGGGACGTGGGGCCGTCTGCGATGCTGCGGGCATGGCCACAGCCCGCCCCGCCCCTGAGCCGGTTTCGCCCCGACCGATGGTGCCTGAGCCGGTTTCGCCCCGCCCGCCCGCCGCGCCGATGCGGCCGTTGCTCACGCAGTCCTGGCTGGACCTGGCGTTCCTGCACTGGGCCGTCGATCCGGCGGACGTCGCGCCGCTGCTGCCGCCGGGCACGGTGCCGGACACCTTCGACGGGGTGACCTACGTGGGGCTCGTGGCGTTCCGGATGCATCGGGTGGGCGGGCTCGCGCTGCCGGGGATTCCGTATCTCGGGACCTTCCCGGAGACCAACGTCCGGCTGTACTCGGTGGACGAGCACGGGCGGCGCGCGGTCGTCTTCCGTTCGCTGGACGCCTCGCGGCTCATCCCCGTCCTCGTGGCGCGGGCCGCGTTCCGGTTGCCGTACGTGTGGTCCCGGATGAACGTCGAGCGGTCCGGCGACACTCTCACGTACACGAGCAGTCGCCGCTGGCCCGGTCCGCGTGGTGCGCGGAGCAGGATCGTGCTGCGGGCCGGGCGGCCGATCGACGAGCCGACACCCCTGGAGCACTTCCTCACCGCCCGGTGGGCCCTGCACAGCTCGTGCTTCGGGCGGACCGCCTATCTGCCCAACGCGCATCCCCGGTGGCCCCTGCACCGGGCGGAGCTGCTGGAGTGCGACGAGGACCTGGTGGCCACCGGAGGGCTGCCCGCTCCGGCCGGCGAGCCGGTGAGCGTGCTGTACTCCCCCGGCGTCCCCGTGCGCTTCGGGCCACAGCGCAGGCCCCGCGCCGGAGGCTGAGCGCACGCCCACCCCGCCCCCGCCCGCGATGCGGCACACTGGACGTTTGGCCGCATCCGTGGCCGCACCCCGCAGAAAGGGCCGAAGCGCGTGACCGGACCCCTCATCGTCCAGAGCGACAAGACGCTGCTCCTCGAAGTCGACCACGACCAGGCGGACGCCTGCCGTCGTGCCATCGCGCCGTTCGCGGAGCTGGAGCGTGCGCCCGAGCACATCCACACGTACCGGGTCACCCCGCTCGGGCTGTGGAACGCCCGTGCCGCCGGGCACGACGCCGAGCAGGTCGTCGACGCCCTGGTCGAGTACTCCCGCTACCCCGTGCCGCACGCGCTCCTGGTCGACATCGCCGAGACGATGGCGCGGTACGGGCGGCTCACCCTGTCCAAGCACCCGGTGCACGGGCTCGTGCTCACCAGCACCGACCGGCCCGTGCTGGAGGAGATCCTCCGGTCGAAGAAGGTGCAGCCGCTGGTCGGGGCGCGGATCGACCCGGACACCGTGGCCGTGCACCCCTCCGAGCGGGGGCAGGTCAAGCAGACCCTGTTGAAGCTGGGGTGGCCCGCCGAGGACCTCGCGGGGTACGTCGACGGCGAGGCCCATCCGATCGAGCTGGCCGAGAACGGCTGGTCGCTGCGGCCGTACCAGAAGCAGGCCGTCGAGGGGTTCTGGCACGGCGGGTCGGGGGTGGTGGTGCTGCCTTGTGGGGCCGGGAAGACCCTCGTGGGCGCCGGTGCCATGGCCGAGGCCAAGGCCACCACCCTGATCCTCGTCACCAACACCGTCTCCGCCCGGCAGTGGAAGCACGAGCTGGTGAAGCGGACCTCGCTGACCGAGGACGAGATCGGCGAGTACAGCGGGACGCGGAAGGAGATCCGGCCGGTCACCATCGCCACCTACCAGGTGCTGACCACCCGGCGGAAGGGCGTCTACCCGCACCTGGAGCTGTTCGACTCCCGCGACTGGGGGCTGGTCGTCTACGACGAGGTCCACCTGCTGCCCGCGCCCGTCTTCAAGTTCACCGCCGACCTCCAGGCCCGGCGGCGGCTGGGGCTCACGGCGACGCTGGTACGGGAGGACGGGCGGGAGTCCGACGTGTTCTCGCTCATCGGGCCGAAGCGGTTCGACGCCCCGTGGAAGGAGATCGAGGCGCAGGGTTACATCGCGCCCGCCGACTGCGTCGAGGTCCGGGTCAATCTCACCGACGCCGAGCGGCTCGCCTACGCGACCGCCGAGACGGAGGAGAAGTACCGGTTCTGCGCCACCACCGCGACCAAGCGGAAGGTGACCGAGGCGCTGGTGCGCAAGCACCAGGGCGAGCAGACCCTCGTCATCGGGCAGTACATCGACCAGCTCGACGAGCTGGGCGAGCACCTGGACGCCCCCGTGATCAAGGGCGAGACCAGCAACGCCCAGCGCGAGAAGCTCTTCGAGGCGTTCCGCCAGGGCGAGATCAGCGTCCTCGTCGTGTCCAAGGTCGCCAACTTCTCCATCGACCTGCCCGAGGCGACCGTCGCCATCCAGGTCTCCGGGACCTTCGGGTCGCGGCAGGAGGAGGCCCAGCGGCTGGGGCGGGTCCTGCGGCCGAAGGCCGACGGGCACGAGGCCCGGTTCTACTCGGTCGTCGCCCGCGACACCATCGACCAGGACTTCGCGGCGCACCGCCAGCGGTTCCTGGCCGAGCAGGGGTACGCGTACCGCATCGTCGACGCGGACGAGCTGCTCGCCGACGGCTGAGGCCCCCGGGAGGGCGGGCGGTCAGCGGCCCCGGCCTGCGACGCCCGCCTCTTCCGCGTACTCCCCCAGGACGACGACGCCGAACGCCGCCGTCACGAACACCTTCACGGCGCGCACCGCGTCGCCGACGCGGTGGGGTCGGTGGTGACCGGTGGCCGCGGTCGCGCCGTGCGCGGGGCCGGTCCTGCGTGGGTTCAGAGTGGCTGTGCTCATGCATCCATGGTGCTCCCGTCACCCGTCCGGGCGCGTCGGTCCGCAGAGGGAACCCCGGGACCGGGCGGGTAGCCCTCCGGTACCGCTCCGGGCGCGCGCGTCCCCTACGGGTACCCCTGGCGTCTCCGCCCCCCGGGAGAGGCCCGGGAGACGCCCGGCGGGTCCGCGAAGACCGTATTCCGGTTCGCCGCCGCCCCGCTCCGTGGCTACAATCGCGGGTCTGCCCGCCTCCCGCGCCGTGTCATCGGCCCCGGGAGCGCCGCCGGCCGGACGGAAACCGGCCGACACCCAACGGATACGTACCTTCCCAGCGGACCCCGCCGCTCCGCGTGCCGCCATGGCACCGCAGCGCGTCCGGTCCGCCGTCCTGCGTTGAAGAGCCGGAGGCAACACCGTGCCCGCGCACGTAGCAGAAAGCGATTCCACCCCCGATCCCACCGGCACCACCGATCCCACCGGCACCACCGACCCCTTGGCGCACGAGCGTGCCCATCTCGCCGCGTCCCGCGCCGCGCTGCGCGGGATGCGCGAGGACGTCCAGGCCCTCGATATCCGCGATGTCACCGCGAACTGGGTCAACGCCGCCGTGCTCCAGGCCCAGATCGACGACCGCATCAAGGCGCTCGCCGACCTCTCGCACACGCCGCTGTTCTTCGGCCGCCTCGACTATCTGCACGCCGTCGGCGGCGAGCTGGCCGAGGGCGCGGAGGGCGAGCGGTTCTACATCGGGCGCCGGCACGTCCACGACGCCGTCGGGGACCCCATGGTCATCGACTGGCGTGCGCCGGTCTCCCAGCCGTACTACCAGGCGTCCCGCAAGAATCCTCAGGACGTGGGGCTCCGCCGCCGCTTCGGCTACACCGCCGGCGAGCTGACCGCGTACGAGGACGAGCACCTCACCGACCCCGCCGAGGCCGAGCACACCAGCCGGCTCCTCCAGGCGGAGATCGAGCGGCCGCGCGTCGGCCCGATGCGCGACATCGTCGCCACCATCCAGCCCGAACAGGACGAGATCGTCCGCAGTGGCCTCGGCGGGACCGTCTGCGTGCAGGGCGGGCCCGGCACCGGGAAGACCGCCGTCGGCCTGCACCGGGTGGCGTACCTGCTGTACGCGCACCGCGAGCGGCTCGCCCGCACCGGCACCCTCGTCATCGGGCCGAACCGTTCGTTCCTGCACTACATCGAGCAGGTCCTCCCCGCCCTCGGCGAGCTGGAGGTGAAGCAGGCCACCGTCGACGACCTGGTGCGCACCGGCGTCGAGGTCCGGGGCGAGGACGAGGCGGCCACCGCCGTCGTCAAGGGCGACGCCCGCATGGCCGAGGTGCTGCGGCGGGCCATCCGCTCCCATGTGACCGCCCCCGCCGAGCCCGTCGTCGTGGTGCGCGGGTCCCGGCGCTGGCGCGTGCCCGCGTACGAGGTCCAGGAGATGGTCGACGAGCTGCTGGCCCGCAACATGCGGTACGGGGCCGCGCACGAGGCGCTGCCGCAGCGGATCGCGCACGCCGTGCTCGTACGGATGGAGGAGGCCGGGGAGGCCCCCGACGACCGGGTGCAGAATGCCGTGGCCCGCAACCCTGCCGTGAAGGCGGCCGTCAAGGCGGTCTGGCCCGCCGTGGATCCGGCGAAGCTGGTGCTGCGGCTGCTCTCCGACGCGGAGTTCCTGGCCGCCCACGCGGAGGGCCTGCTGGACGAGGACGAGCAGAAGCTGCTCCTGTGGGCGAAGCCCGCCCGCAGTGCGAAGTCCGCGAAGTGGTCGGCGGCCGACGCCGTGCTGATCGACGAGGCGGGGGACCTCATCGCCCGTACGCACTCGCTCGGCCATGTCGTGCTCGACGAGGCGCAGGACCTCTCCCCCATGCAGTACCGGGCGGTGGGGCGGCGGTGCTCGACCGGTTCGGCGACCGTCCTCGGCGATCTCGCCCAGGGGACGACCCCGTGGTCCACGGAGAGCTGGGGCGAGGCGCTGTTCCACCTGGGCAAGGCGGAGGCGGTGGTGGAGGAGCTGACCGCCGGTTTCCGCGTGCCGCGCGAGGTCATCGCGTACGCCTCCCGGCTGCTGCCCGTGATCTCTCCGGGGCTGGCGGCGGTGGAGTCGGTGCGTGAGTCGCCCGGTTCGCTGGTCGTACGGGAGGTCCCGTCGGCGGAGGTGCTGGACGCTGCCGTCGTCGCCGCCTGCGAGGAGTCGCTGCGCCACGAGGGGTCGATCGGGCTGATCGCCGCCGACGCCCGCATCCCGGCGCTGGGTGCGGCCCTGACGGCGGCGGGCCACGCGTTTCTCTCCCCGGGTGAGGAGACGACCGCCGCGTCCCGGCTGACGCTGGTGCCCGCGTCGCTCGCGAAGGGCCTGGAGTACGACTACGTGGTGCTCGACGAACCGGCGGCCGTGGTCGACGACGAGCCGGACGAGCGGACCGGGCTGCGGCGGCTGTACGTGGCGCTGACCCGTGCGGTCTCCGGGCTCACGGTGCTGCACGCGGCGCCGTTGCCGGAGGCGCTGGCCTGAGGACCTGCGGTGGGGCGGAACCCTTGCGGTTCCCGCCCCACCGCCCCACCGACTCGGCGGCTCAGGCGTCCAGCGCCTCGCGCCACTCCCGTACGGCTGCCGCGTCCACCGGGGCCGACCAGCCCCCGGGCCGGGCGGCGCCGCCGATGTGGACGGCGTCGATCCCCGCGGCCCGCAGCCGGGGCAGGTGCCGCAGGTGGAGGCCGCCGCCGACCAGGACCTGGGCCTGGTATCCCGGCTCGCCGGTACGGGCCGCCTCGGCCAGGAGGACCGGGATGCCGGAGTCCACCCCGTCCGGCGAACCCGCCGTGAGGAACGTGTCGAGGCCGGGCAGGTCCGCGAGCTGCTTGCGCAGGGCGTCGCGGTCGGCGGCCCGGTCGATCGCCCGGTGGAACGTCCACCGGCAGCCGTCCAGCTCGGTGACGAGCCGCTCGACGGCGACGAGGTCGGCGTGGCCCTCCCCGTCCAGGAAGCCGAACACGAACTCGTCGGCTCCCGCCTCCCGCATCTCGCGGGCCTTGCCGACCAGTACATCGATGTCACCGGCGGCGAAGCCGTCCGCCACCCTGAGCATCACGCGCAGCGGGATGTCCACGGCGGACCTGATCGCCGCGAAGGTCTCCCGCGACGGGGTCAGACCGTCGGCGGCCATGTCGGTGACCAGTTCGAGGCGGTCTGCACCACCGGCCTGGGCAGCGACCGCGTCCTCCGCGTCGAGAGCGATCACCTCCAGGACTGCACGGTTGCTCATGGGTCCCCATTCCTCCGATACGCAGCTATAGGTCTAGTCCAATGGCCAGCCTACGGGTCGGTAGACGGACAGCGCAGCCCTCTATCTCAACGCACCACCACGACGGCGCGCGAGCCGACCCCGCAGACGGGTGACGCGCACCGCGCGCACACCGGTGCGGAACGGGCGCATTCACCGCGATCACCCCTTGCGCTTCATAGGGGCGGGGGGTATACATGGGAAGAGATAGAGATACCCCCTAGGGGTATCCGGACGGCTTCAGGGAGGACCCCGTGTCCGCGCACTCCGCCACCACCGCCACCACCGCTGCCGGCTCCGCCGCCGACACCGCCGCGGTCGAGCTCGCGATCGGCGGGATGACCTGCGCCTCGTGCGCGGCCCGTATCGAGAAGAAGCTCAACCGGATGGACGGCGTCGAGGCCACGGTGAACTACGCCACCGAGAAGGCGAAGGTCACCTACCTGGGCGCCGACGTGTCCGTCGAGGACCTGATCGCGACCGTCGAGGCCACCGGCTACACCGCCCGGCCACCCGCACCGCCCGCCTCCACCGCCTCCCCCGGGATCAACAGTACGGACACGGCGGGCGCGGCGGTGGAGAGCGAGGACGGCGGGCTCACCTCCTTGCGCCAGCGCCTGATCACCGCCGTCCTCCTCGCCGTACCGGTGATCGCGATGGCGATGGTCCCGGCGCTCCAGTTCGACTACTGGCAGTGGCTCTCCCTGACGCTGACCGCGCCGGTCGTCGTCTACGCCGCCTGGCCGTTCCACCGTGCCGCCTGGACCAACGCGAAGCACGGCGCGGCGACGATGGACACGCTGATCTCCGTCGGCACGTCCGCCGCGTTCCTGTGGTCGTTGTGGGCGCTGTTCTTCGGGACCGCGGGCATGGTCGGGATGACGCACCCCTTCGAGCTGACCATCGCCCGCAGCGACGGCGCCGCGAACATCTACCTGGAGGCCGCGGCCGGGGTGACGGCGTTCATCCTCGCCGGGCGCTACTTCGAGGCACGCTCGAAGCGGAAGGCCGGGGCGGCGCTCAAGGCGCTGATGGAGCTGGGGGCGAAGGAGGTCACGGTCCTGCGCGACGGCGTCGAGACGACGATCCCGACCGCCGCGCTGCAGGTCGGGGACCGTTTCCTGGTCCGTCCCGGGGAGAAGATCGCGACGGACGGGACCGTGGTCGAGGGCGCGTCCGCCGTGGACGCCTCCATGCTCACCGGCGAGTCCGTACCCGTCGAGGTCACCGTCGGCGACACCGTCACCGGAGCCACCCTCAACGCCGGAGGCCGACTCGTCGTCGAAGCCACCCGCGTCGGCGCCGACACCCAACTCGCCCGCATG